>NZ_JBWZCH010000019.1:0-85277 GCF_059383435.1 Pseudarthrobacter sp. HLT1-7
TCCACCGGGTCCTGACCGACCCCCGGGACGGAGCGCCCCTGGAAATCGGACGGACCAGCTACCGCCTCACCAAAGCCCAGCGTCAATGGCTCCGGCTCCGCGACGGCAGATGCCTCTTCCCCGGCTGTAACAACCACTCCCTGGACAACGACGCGGACCACCTCCTGGCCTGGGCCGACGGCGGCACCACCGGCATCGCCAACCTCGGACAAGCATGCCGGCGCCACCACCGCCTCAAACACAACACCGCCTGGACACCAAGCGGGGCCGGCAAGGACAGCCCGCCAGGATGGACCTCACCCACAAACAGGCACTACCCCAGCGAACACCACGACTGGGAACCACCCCACTGGCCCGATTGGTCCCTCGCCATGACCACAGACATGACCGCGACCATGACCCCGGACCCCAGCCCGGACCTGAAACAGCCCCCGGACCCTTTCCCGGACTGGCACTCATTTACGGCCGGGCACCCCTGGGCCGCCGCAGAAACGGACCACCCCACCTGGCCAGAGCCCCCCGAGAGCACCACCCCGGAATGGCTCCTTTTCCTGACGGCCTCGGACAGTAGCTGACGCGAAAGTTGCACTAACAGTGTCTCGTTGATTGGATGATCCGGCCGGCCGGCGCTGCAGCGGTCGTTTACCCGTGTCCGTTGCAGGAGTTCGAGGGTCAGCGCACCCTCGATGCCTAGGAAATCCCATAGGCTCTTGTGCATGACGAGCCACAATCCTCGGTCCGGGCGCCGGGCGCCGCTGCCGGAGCAAGCCAACCCGAGCTGGATGGGGCATATCCCGGAGGAGAACTACCGCCCGGCACCGGTGAACTCCGCGGGCCGGCTGCGTGCCGCTCTGCCGCCTGCCCTGTCCCCTGCCCCTCCGGCCGCCGGAAGCAGGCGCTCCGCCGGTGCGGTCGGCCTTGTGGCAGCCGGGGTGGTGCTCGGATTCGTCAGCCTGTTCTCGGTCCTCCCCTTCCTCCTGGCCAACACCGGTGTCACCGGTTTCGCCGTGGGATTCGTCGCCTCGCTGCTGCCGCTGGGAGCTGTCCTCCTCGCGGTACGTGTCATCGACCGCTGGGAACCCGAACCCCGGCGGCTGTTGCTCTTCGCTTTCATCTGGGGAGCCAGTGTCTCGATTTCTGTGACGATGCTGATCCAGCCGTTCTTTTCCCTCGCGGCCGGACCCGCCTCCGGGCTGGATGCGCAGACCTTTGCCGTCACGGTCCAGGCGCCGGTGGTGGAGGAATTCGCCAAGTCGCTGGGACTGCTGTTGCTGGTGCTGTTCGCCCGGAAGCACTTCGACGGGCCAGTCGACGGCGTGGTGTTCGCCTTCACGGTCGCGGGCGGCTTCGCCTTCACCGAGAACATCCTCTACTTCGGCCGCGCCATCGCCGAGTCCAGCGACCCTGGCACGGAGCTGGCCATGGTCTTCTTCCTCCGCGGGGTGATGTCGCCCTTCGCCCACGCCATCTTCACTGGCACCACCGGGCTGATCATGGGCTTCGCCGCGCGGCGCGGGAACACGGGGCTGGCAGTGGCGGCGTTCGGCGTCGGACTGGTTCCGGCGATGCTGCTGCACAGCGGCTGGAACAGCATGGGCCGGAACTTTCTGGCGCAGTACGTACTGGTACAGGTTCCAATCTTCATGCTGGCCGTGCTGGTGATCGTGCTGCTGCGGGTCGCGGAGAACAGACTGACCCGGCAGCGGCTCCGCGAGTACGCGGCGGCGGGCTGGTTCACCGCGGCGGAGGTGGATCTGCTGGCCACCGGCGCCGGCCGCCGCTCGGCCCTGCGCTGGGCCAGGTCCGGCGGCCGGGGCCCGCAGATGAAGGCCTTGCTCCATGCCGCCACCCGGCTCGCCTTCACCCGGCAGCGGATCCTCAGCGGACCAAACGTGCGCGCCCACCAAATCGACGAAAAGCACCAGCTGGCCGACGTCGCCGTCCTCCGGGCCGCCGTCATCCGCTAAGTACGCCGACCGGCCGGACATAGGACCCGGACAAAACAAGAGCCCCGTTCAGGATCACCTGAACGGGGCTCTTGGACACTGGAAGGGGTTTCAAGCCAGCAGCGAAGGCTTCAGCTGCTGCAGCCGGCCCAGCAGGCCGTTGATGAACGACGGCGACTCGTCCGTGGAAAGTGTCTTGGCCAGCGCCACGGCCTCGCTGACAGCAACGCCGTCGGGGACGTCATCGTTGTAGAGCAATTCCCAGGTGCCGATCCGCAAGATGGTGCGGTCCACCGCGGGCATCCGCTCCAGGGTCCAGCCCTGCGAATAGGTTTCCAGGAACTCGTCAATCGCAATCTGGTGGGAGACGACGCCTTCAACGATGTCAAGCGTGTACGGGTTGACGATTTGATCCGTCTGCTCGCGGCGGGCCTTCAATACATCGAACGCCGAGACGTCGCGCTGCTCCGCCTCGAAGAGAACATCCAGGGCCCGGTTGCGGGCCTTACCGCGTGCACTCACTAGTCGTTGACCCGGCCGAGGTAGCTGCCGTCGCGGGTGTCCACCTTAACTTTGGTGTTGTTCTCGACGAAAAGTGGCACCTGGATCTCGTAGCCGGTTTCGAGTGTGGCGGGCTTGGTGCCGGCCGAGGAGCGGTCGCCCTGCAGGCCCGGCTCAGTGTACGTAATCTCCAGTACGACGCTCGGGGGCAGCTCGATGTAGAGCGGGTTGCCTTCGTGGATGGCGATGTTGACCATCTGGTTCTCGAGCATGAAGTTGGTGGCGTCGCCCACTGTCGCGCCGGAGACGGTCAGCTGGTCGAAGTCGGACGTGTCCATGAATACGAAGTCGACGCCGTCCTGGTACAGGTACTGGTAGTCGCGGCGGTCAACCGTGGCGGTCTCGATCTTGAGTCCGGCATTGAAGGTCTTGTCGACGACCTTGCCGGACATCACGTTGCGCATCTTGGTGCGCACGAACGCGCCGCCCTTGCCGGGCTTCACATGCTGGAACTCAATGATGTTCCAGAGCTGGCCCTCAAGCTTGAGAACGGTTCCGTTCTTGATGTCGTTAGTGGTTGCCACTGTATCCTCTGGTTTCTTCTCTGACGGGTTCGAGCTGCGAGCCGGTTATGCCAGGCAAGCATGCCCAACGGCCTGCCAGCGCGTATTTATCAAAAATCCAAGAACCATTCTACCGGTCTAGCCGGACCGCCGCCGGACGGGCCACCGGCCGGGCCACGAAGCATCCTCAGGAGGCAAGATCCAAGACTTCGCGGGCGCGCTGCAGTTCCACCGTGGCGGCGTAGATCATGGCAGCGTCGGCGGAACCGGCCACCCGCAGGTCCAGCGCTTTGGCAAAAGATTCGACGGCGGCGGCGATATTGCCGCCGGCGAAGTGGGAGCGGCCCAGGTGCTCGAGGATGGCCGCTTCATCGGCGGTGCCCCGGGTTTCGGCCAGCAACTGCCGGAACAGGTCCACGGCCCGGTCGGCCCGGTGGGTAACGCGCAGCACGTCGGCTTCGAAAATGCGCAGCCGCAGCGAATCCGGGTCCTTGTAGCGGGCTTCGGCGAGGAGTTCCGCGGCTTCCGCGGCATGCCCTTCGACGAGCCGCACGAAGATCAGTCCTCCCGGGTCCGTCGAGGCCGCGAGGGCGTCGGCGACGGTGTCCTGGTTGACGATCTGGGGCACCAGGTTCTCCGGATTGATGCGGATCCCGGGGAATCCGCCGTCCGGCCAGTCGCTGGTGCCTGCGAGGTTCGGCATCAGGAGGCGATCTCCTGGTAGGCGGCGAACAGCAGGGAGGTGTCGGGGACGTCGAGGATGCCGGGGCGTCCGATGCCGTCGAGCACAACGAAGCGCAGCAGGTCGCCGCGGGATTTCTTGTCTCTCCGCATGCCGTCCAGCAGGGCCTGCCAGCGGTCCCGCCGGTAGGTGAGGGGCAGCCCAAGGCTTTCGAGGATAGTGCGGTGCCGGTCCGCGTCGGCGTCGCTGAGGCGGCCGACGCTGCGGGCAAGTTCGGCGGCGAACATCATGCCGACGGACACGGCGGCGCCGTGGCGCCAGGAGTAGCGCTCGGCGAGTTCGATCGCGTGGCCCAGGGTGTGGCCGTAGTTGAGGATCTCGCGCTGGCCGGTTTCCTTGAGGTCCGCGGACACCACCCGCGCCTTGACCGTGATGGCCCGTTCGATCAGTTCCCGCAGGGTATCCGAGCGGGGGTCGGCGACGGCGTCCGGGTCCTTTTCGATCAGTTCGAGGATGGCCGGATCGGCGATGAAGCCGCATTTGATGACCTCGGCCATGCCGGAGATGATCTCGTTCCTGGGCAGCGTGTCCAGGGTGTCGAGGTCCGCGAGGACACCCGCCGGTGGGTGGAAGGCTCCGACGAGGTTTTTGCCTTCCGCGGTGTTGATGCCGGTCTTGCCGCCTACGGCCGCGTCCACCATGCCGAGCAGGCTGGTTGGCATGTGGATGACCTTGACACCGCGCAGCCAGGTGGCCGCCACGAAACCGCCGAGGTCGGTCACGGCCCCGCCGCCGACGGCGACGACGGCATCGGAGCGGGTAAAGTCGTTCTGGCCCAGCACCTGCCAGCAGAAAGACGCCACCTCAATGTGCTTGCCTTCCTCGGCGTCGGGGATTTCGGCGGTCAGCGCCGTGAAGCCGGCCGAGGCGAGCTCCTCCCGGACGGTGTCGCCGGTCAGCCGGAGCGCCCGCGGGTGGATCACCAGTACCCGCTTGACGCGCTCCCCCAGCAGGCCCGGGAGGCTGGACAGCAGGCCGCGGCCCACCACGACGTCGTACTTCTCGCCGGGTGTCTGCCCGGTGACGAGGATGACGGTTGATTCGGTAGTCACGTTTTAGCTTCCTTAGTCGCCGCTGTTATTGGGGCCGCTGTCATGGGTGCCGCCGGGCATCTTCCGGGCGGCCAGTTCCCGCAGCGCATCTTCCAGCCGGCGGGCGATGTCCGGGACGGTTCCGACCCGGACATCGACTACCAGGTCGGCGAGCCGTTCGTAGACCGGCCGCCGGGTGGCGAACAGTATCTTCCAGCGTTCCATGGCGTCCCCGGCCAGGAGCGGCCGGGCCGAATTCCTGGCGATGCGTTCCGCCACGGTGCCCGCATCGCATTCGAGATACACCACTGTGCACAGCGCCAGCAGCTGCTGCGTGCCGGAGTCCAGCACGGCGCCGCCGCCGAGGGAGATGACCGTGTTGGTGCCCTGGCCATGCTCGATCGCCCGTGCCACTGCCCGCGCCTCCAGCTCACGGAAAGCGATTTCGCCGCGGCCGGTGAAAATCTCGGCTATGGTTCCGTGGGCGGCAACAATCACGGCGTCGGTGTCCACGAAGGCCGCCCCCAGCCGCAGCGCGAGCTGCTGCCCGATGGCTGACTTGCCGGCCGCCATCGGCCCGATCAGGGCAGTGGGCCTGTCCACTGTGTTCACTGCCGGCACTACAGCCCGATCGAGTCCAGGGACGCCGGAATGTTGTCCAGATAACCCTTGAGGTTTCGGGCGGTTTCCTGCACCGAATCGCCGCCGAATTTTTCCGTGACCGCTTCGGCGAGGACCAGCGCCACCATGGCCTCGGCGACGACGCCGGCGGCCGGCACCGCGCAGACGTCGGAGCGCTGGTGGTGGGCCCTGGCGGCTTCCCCGGTGCTGACGTCGACGGTCTTCAGCGCCCGCGGGACCGTGGCGATCGGCTTCATGGCTGCACGGACGCGCAGTACGTCGCCGATACTCATGCCGCCTTCTATACCGCCGGCACGGTTGGACGTGCGGATGATCTTTCCGTTTTCGTCCTTGACGATCTCATCGTGGGCGGCGGAGCCACGCCGGGAGGCGGTGCGGAACCCGTCGCCCACCTCGACGCCCTTGATCGCCTGGATACCCATCAGGGCGCCTGCCAGGCGCGAATCGAGGCGGCGGTCCCAGTGCACGTAGCTGCCGAGTCCCGGCGGCAGTCCGTAGGCGAGGACTTCCACTACACCGCCGAGGGTCTCACCCTCTTTGTGCGCTGTGTCCACCTCGGCCACCATCGCATCGGAGGTTTCGCGGTCGAAGCAGCGCAGGGGGTCGGCGTCGAGGGCCAGGACGTTGTCCGGGACCGGCAGCGGCCGGCCTTCCGGGACGGCGGTGCTGGCAATCGACACGGTGTGCGAGACAAGTTCGATGCCGAGCTGCCCTAGGAACGCGGCGGCCACGGCGCCGAGCGCCACGCGGGTGGCGGTCTCACGGGCGCTGGCGCGCTCCAGTACGGGCCGGGCCTCGTCGAAGCCGTATTTCTGCATGCCGGTGAAGTCGGCATGGCCGGGGCGCGGCCGGGTCAGCGGAGCGTTGCGTGCCTGGTCGGCGAGGATCTCCGGGGCCACGGGGTCGGCAGACATAATCTGCTCCCATTTGGGCCATTCGGTGTTGCCGATCTGGATGGCGACGGGGCCGCCCTGGGTCACGCCATGGCGGACGCCGCCGAGGATGGTGACCGCGTCCTGCTCGAATTTCATCCGCGCGCCGCGGCCGTAGCCCAGCCGGCGGCGGGCCAGCGCATCGACGATCCGGGCACTGGTGAGTTCAACACCGGCGGGCACGCCTTCAATAATTCCGACCAATGCCGGACCATGGGATTCTCCGGCAGTCAACCAACGCAACATACAATCCATCCTGCCATGTAAGGCGCTCAGAACACCCGCCGGGGTGCCCCCACTGCGTCACACATCACATCTATGACCCCGGCTGGCACGGCGTCGCCGAGCCGGGTGAAGTGGCGGACCTGTTCCACCGCCTGGTAGATCAGCATCTCGAGGCCGGGAACGACGGTTCCGCCCGCCTTCTGCCACACGGAGGCGATCCGGCTGGGCCAGGGATCGTAGGCAACGTCCAGCAGGACTCCGGGGTGCTTCCGCGCGGCGTCCGGCGTATCCTCCCCCGTCGCATGCTGCGTGAGTTCCCGCTCAAATTCTTTCATCAGGTCCACCGCCAGGGCGTCCGCGGCGCGGGGCGGCAGGGTTGAGATGACGACGTCGGCCGCGGCCACGGCGGCCGCCGCGCCAACGATCGGAAGCACCGTTATGGGAAGTCCGACGGCGGCGGACGCGGCGCGGGCCTCTGCCGCTCGGCCGACATCCCGCACATAGACCTCCGCCGACAGGGCGCCGAGTTCCGTGAGGGCCGCGATGGCGGCGGCAGCGGTCCCGCCGCCGCCGAGGATGACGGCGACGGGAGCGGACGCCGCCCGCGCGTGCCGCAGCGCGTTGACGATGCCGGCGACGTCGGTGTTGTACCCGACGAGTCGGGTGGTGCCGCTGTTGGCACCGGAAGGTCCTCGTCCGGAATCATCGGGCTCAAAGGCGACGGTGTTGATGACGCCGAGCGCGCGGCCCACGCCGCGGACCTCGTCCACCTCGGCCACCATCGCGGTTTTCAGCGGCATGGTGACGGACAGCCCGCGCCAGCTGTCGCCCTGGCCCACCGCTTCCCGGATCCGGACCATCAGGGACGGCAGGTTCGCCTCGGTCACATCGATCGCGGAGTAGGCCATCGCCACCCCGAGGTAGGTGTAGGCAGACCGGTGCAGGGCCGGGGACTTCGAATGGCCGATCGGATGCCCGAGGACGGCGGCACGCAACGTCACACGCAGCGTCCGGGATTGGCCTCGCACCAGGAGTTGTACTTGTCAACGTGCGTGTTGTGCTCCGCGAGGGTCTTGGAGAACTTCGTCTCCTTGGTGTCCAGGTTGATGGTCACCCAGTAAAGGAAATCGTTGGTCTTGGGTTTGGCGGCGGAATCGATAGCCGTCTTACCGGGCGATCCGATGGGTCCCGCCGGCAGGCCGGTGTTGGCATAGGTGTTGTAGGGGTTGGACTTGTCGGCCTTCTGCGCTTCATCGATGTTGAAGCTCCGGATACCCAGGCCATAGGTCACCGTGGCATCGGACTGGATCAGCCCATTGGTCTCGGTGTTGTTGGCCTTGAGCCGGTTGTAGATGGCGCCGGCCACATCGCCGTATTCAGCCTGGCCGCCTTCGGCCTGGACGATGCTGGCTATCGTGATGACGTCGTACTGCCTGGCCGGATCAGTGACGCCCTGGGACTTAAGCTCGTCCAATGTGGTAGTGACCAGCTTCTGGAGGATGTCCTTGGCCGGGGTGCCGAGCGGGAACCGGTATTCACCCGGGGCGAGGAAGCCCTCGAGGTTCTTCGACTTGGCCGGGACGCCGAACTGCGCGGGGGAATCGGCGAGGGTCTTGAGTTCCGATGCCGGAAGCCCGGTGCCCTCGGCGATGGCCTGCAGGGATTCACCTACCCTGAGTCCGGCGCTGAGGGCGAAGTACATGACCTTGCCCTTGTCCTTGTTCAGCAGCACGTCCACCGCGTCCGAATTATTCATCTCGTTGCGCATGATGAAGTCGCCGGGGCTCAGGGCTCCGCCGGAGGCGGCAAAGTCCCTGAGGAAGGTGTCCGCGTTTGCGATGACCTTTTTCTCCTGGAGCTGGCTGGCCACGGACCTGGGACCGGCACCAGCCGGGACGGAAATTGTCACTTCGCCTGTGCCGGGGCCAGGATAGTCGGCCGGCGTGTCACCGCCGAGCAGTGGCTTCAGGAACTGCGCACCGACGACGATTGCGACGACGAAAACAGCCAGGGTCAGGAAAAGCGCCAGGAAACGGCGGCGACGACGGACCTTCTTGGACGGGCGTTTGGGCGTGCGGACAGAGGAGGCTCCGGCCATCAGGTCGTGCCCGGCTTCCTCGTGGGGTCCGTCCGGGTGCTGCCCATCGGCGTCGTCCGGATGGAGAGCATTCTCGTGGTGGAGTTCGTAGCCGTGCTGCAACTCGGCGTCGGCCGGGTGGAGCACGGATTCTTCACGGTAGCCGCCGGCAACATCGTGGACGGGCTCTGGGTGCACTGGCTCGTCGTGCACTGGCTCGTCGTGCACGGGCTCTGGATGCAATGGCTCGTCGTGGACGGGCTCGGGGTGCACAGGCTCGTCGTGGACAGTGGGTGCCGCTGCGGGACGCTCAGGAGCAGCGGCCGGCACGGCGGGGGCAGGCGCCGGGGCGTCCCCGCCGGTCTCGAAAGCCTGCGGCGGGATGGCGTCCTGGTCCTGCGGCGAGAGGGACTTCTCGCGGGCCCTGGTCTCTTTGCGCGTCAGCGGTAAGCCGGTGCCGAAAGCTTCACCAGAGGAGTCGTCATTGTTGGCCGGGCTCACTGTAGCCTTCCATTTTGTGCAGTTCGCGTGTGTGCAGTTCGCGGTGTGCAGATTGCATGTTGACTGCCGGAGCGGCCTGAGCGCCGTCTCCGGTTGGCCCCGGCGCGGACTCCGCGTACACGCGGCTTCCGACCTCCGTCCCCCTGGCCTTTTGCATATCGATCGCATGTTGCAGAATACCTGCGGCCGCAACCTGATCAACCACTTTACGGTGATTTCGGCTGCTCATGCCAGCCTCGCGCAGGTTCCGGTGCGCCGTGACCGTGCTCAGCCGCTCGTCCACGAGCCGTACCTGCATCCCGGAACCGCCCTCCCTCAGTCTACCGGCCAGTAACTTTGCGTACTCCGTGGCCATCCGGGCGGACGCATGCTCCTCGCCCTTCATCGTCCGCGGAAGGCCCACGAAGATCTCGACCGCGTTGAGCTCAACGGCCAGGGCCGCGAGGATCCGCACATCGGTATTCTTCTTCGTGTTCCGTTCCAGGGTCCGCAGGGGGGTCGCCAGGATACCGTCGCGGTCGCAGACCGCGACGCCCACCCGGACCGTACCGACGTCGACCCCAAGCTTTACGCCCTGGGGGTAGTCGCCGGGCACTGCAGCTTCAGTCATGTCTAGCGCTTGGCGATGGCGTCGACGACGGCGGTGAGAGCCGCGCCGACCTTTGAGGTGTCGGTGCCGCCGCCCTGCGCGACGTCGTCTTTGCCGCCGCCGCCGCCGCCGAGGATTCCGGCTGCCAGGCGCACGAGTGCGCCGGCTTTGACGCCGGCCGCGCGGGCAGCGTCGTTGACGGCGATCAGGATAACCGGGCGGTCGTTGCTGACGCCGGTCACCGCGACGGCGGCGGGCTCGGAGCCGAGCCGGGTCCGCAGGTCCAGGGCCAGGCCGCGCAGCTCATCCGCGCCGTTGACCTGGCCGGCGTCGTGGGCGATGACCTTGACGCCGGCGGCGTCCTGGGCAGTTCCGGCGAGCCGGCCGGCGGCGGCCGTGAGCTGCTCCTTGCGGAGCCGGTCGAGTTCCTTCTCGGCCGTCTTGAGCTTGCTGAGGGTGCTGGCGATCCGCTCCGCGAGGAGCCCGGACGGTACCTTGAGCAGCTCGGTGAGCTCGGTGACGAGGGCACGTTCGGCTGCAAGGTGCCGGAAGGCCTCCATGCCCACGAAAGCCTCGACGCGGCGGTTTCCTGACCCGACGGACTGGTCTCCCAGCAGGGAGAGGCTGCCGATCAGCGAGGTGTTCCCGACGTGGGTGCCGCCGCAGAGTTCACGGGACCAGGCGCCGTCGATCTCCACGACGCGGACCTCGTTGCCGTAGTTCTCGCCGAAGAGCGCCATGGCGCCGAGGGCCTTGGCCTCCGCGAGCCCCATGACTTTGGTTTCCACCGGGTAGTTGTTCCGGATGGCGATGTTGGAGACTTCCTCGATCTCGGACCGGGTGGCGGCGCTGAGGCCTTCGCCCCAGGCGAAGTCGAAGCGCAGGTAGCCGGCCTTGTTGAAGGAGCCGCGCTGCAGCGCCTCCGGGCCGAGGATCTGGTGCAGGGCCGCGTGCACGATATGGGTGCCGGTGTGCGCCTGCTCGGCGGCGTGGCGGCGTTCCCGGTCCACTGCTGCTTGGACCTGCGCGTCGACACCGATTTCGCCTTCGCGGACGATTGCCTTGTGCACGCTCAGGCCCTTGATGGGGCGCTGGACGTCCAGGACCTCGACGATGAAGCCGTCGCCGGTGATCAGCCCGGTGTCGGCCGCCTGGCCGCCGGCCTCGGCGTAGAACGGCGTCTCGGCCAGGACGAGTTCGATTTCCTCGCCCGTGGAGGCCTGGGCAACCTTCCGGCCGCCGGCCAGGATGCCGCGGACCCTGGACCCGCCGCTGAGTTCGGTGTAGCCGGTGAAGACGGTCTCGCCGGCGGTAAGCAGCTCCTGGAAGGCGCTGAGGTCGGCGTGGGCGCCTTTCTTGCCCTTGGCGTCGGCCTGGGCGCGCTGGCGCTGTTCCAGCATGAGCTTGCGGAACTCGGGTTCGTCGACCTTCAGCCCGGCCTCGTCCGCCATTTCGAGCGTAAGGTCGATCGGGAAGCCGTACGTGTCGTGCAGGGCGAAGGCGTCGGCGCCGGAGAGCGGGTGCCCGGCGGCCTGGGATTCCTTGACGGCGTCCTCGAGGCGGGCCGTGCCGGAGGCGATGGTGCGCAGGAACGCCTTCTCTTCGGCGTAGGCAATCCGGCTGATCCGGTCGAAGTCCGTCTCGACGATCGGGTAGACGCCTTTCATGGCGTCGCGTGAGGCCGGCAGCAGCTCCGGCAGGCAGGCCTTTTCGACGCCGAGCAGGCGCATGGAGCGCACTGCGCGGCGGATCAGGCGGCGCAGCACGTAGCCGCGGCCTTCGTTGGACGGTGTGACGCCGTCGGCGATCAGCATGAGCGACGATCGGATGTGGTCGGCGACGACGCGCATCCGGACGTCGTCGGTGTGGTGCGGGTCCCGGGGGGACTCGGCGGAGGTGTATTCCCGGCCGGACAGTGCTGCGGCCCGGTCGATCACGGGGCGGACCTGGTCCGTCTCGTACATGTTCTCGACGCCCTGCAGGATCATGGCCAGGCGTTCCATGCCGAGGCCGGTATCGATGTTCTTCTTCGGCAGTTCGCCGGTAATGTCGAAGTCCACCTTTGAGCGGACGTTGTCGATCTGGTACTGCATGAACACGAGGTTCCAGATTTCGACGTAGCGGTTCTCGTCCGCGATCGGGCCGCCCTCGACGCCGTAGGACGGTCCGCGGTCATAGTAGATCTCGGAGCAGGGACCGGCCGGACCTGGCTGGCCGGTGGACCAGTAGTTGTCCGCCTTGCCCATCCGCTGGATCCGCCCGGCCGGCATGCCGGTGTTCTTCAGCCAGAGCTGCTCGGCCTCGTCGTCCTCCTCGTAGACGGTGACCCACAACTGCCCGGGCGGAAGGCCGTAGCCGCCGTCGTCAACGCTGCTGGTGAGCAGTTCCCAGGCGAACCTGATGGCGTCTTCCTTAAAGTAGTCGCCGAAGGAGAAGTTGCCGCACATCTGGAAGAAGGTGCCGTGCCTCGCCGTCTTGCCGACTTCCTCGATGTCGCCGGTCCGGATGCACTTCTGCACGCTGGTGGCCCGCTTGAAGGGGGCTTCCTCACGCGCGGTCAGGTAAGGGATGAACGGGACCATGCCGGCCACCGTGAACAGCAGGGAAGGGTCGCTGGAGACCAGTGAGGCGGAGGGGACCGCCGTGTGGCCCTTGCTGACAAAAAAGTCGATCCAGCGCTTGGTGATCTCCTGCGACTTCATGAGCTGATTACGTACCCTTCAATATTCATTGCGGTCGTGGTCCACGCGCGTAGTCCGCGGAACAGTCTGATCCCGGCCGTCGGCCGTGCCGGCTCAACGTTCTCCGGGTGCCGGCCGTATTAATTCTCCCCCGGATTAATTCTCCCCCGGCTAGCGCCGGACTGCATCCCGGGCGCCGACGGCGATATCAGCGCCAGCGTCAATACCCAGGGCACTGCGAAGTTCGGTTTCGCGCTCCTGCATGCCCTCGCGAACGGCGTCGGCGAAGTCGTAAAGTCCGTCGGCGAGCCGTCCCACGGCCCGGTTCAGCCCCTCCGGGCCCAGATTGGACCGGGTCTCGGTGATCTTGCGGAAAGCGATGACGCCGATGGCGACGCCGATGCCCATCCAGATGATTCTGTTCATAGTCAGGTTCTCCAGCTGGGCTTAGCGGCTGCGGCGGCCGGTGGCGGGCTTTTTGCGGGCGGTGAAGGCGGAGCGCACGCCGTAGCTGAAGGCGGCCACCTTGATCAGCGGCGAGCCAACGGTGGCGGCCACGAGCGAGGACAGCGCCGAGATGTTGGCTGAGGCGTCCGAGACGTTGTTCGCGATCCCGTCCACCTTCTTCAGCTGCTGATTGGTGGTGGAGACGGTGGCGGTGACCTCGTCCATCAGCGGGGTGGCGCCGTCACTGATTGAACGGATGGATGTCCGTACTTCGTCAAACACTCCCCCGAGCTTCAGAATCGGCACGGCGAGCAGCACGACCAGCAGTGCAAACACCCCGGCCGCGATCAGGCCGGCAATATCGCCACCAGACATAGTCTTCATCTCCTTGTTACGTCGTATTGCTGCGGCTTCCACCGGCTGATCCAGCCGGCAACCGCAGAACTCCCCCAAGTACCTTACATACAAAGAAGCCCGCGGCGCGTGCCACGGGCTTCTTTGTCAGGTGTTGCGTTGGATCTAGCGTGCGTAGAATTCCACGACAAGCTGCTCTTCGCAGGTCACGGGGACCTCGGAGCGCTTGGGGCGGCGCACCAGGCGGGCCTGCAGGGCGTCAAGCTTGACGTCCAAGTAAGCCGGAACCATCGGCAGGACGTCGCGGTGAGCGCCGGCTGCTGCAACCTGGAACGGGGGCATGGGCTCGCTACGGCTGTGGACGTGGACCAGCTGGCCTGCGGCGACGCGGAACGACGGGCGGTCAACGCGGATGCCGTCAACCAGGATGTGGCGGTGCACAACCAGCTGGCGGGCCTGGGCGATGGTGCGGGCGAAGCCTGCACGCAGCACGAGGGCGTCGAGACGCATCTCGAGCAGTTCGATCAGGTTTTCACCGGTCAGGCCCTTGGTGCGGCGTGCTTCCTCGAAGGCGCGCGTCATCTGGGCTTCGCGGATGCCGTACTGGGCGCGCAGACGCTGCTTTTCGCGCAGACGTACGGCGTAGTCGGAGTCCTGCTTCTTGCGGGCACGGCCATGCTCACCGGGGCCGTACGGGCGGCGCTCCATGTACTTGGCGGCCTTGGGGGTCAGAGCGATGCCGAGTGCACGCGAAAGGCGTGCGGTACGGCGAGCACGAGTGTTGTTAGCCACTTGTGTCCTTCCAATATCTGCGGTGTGTCAGTGTTACTGGCCTCCATCATGGAGAGCATCGGCCAACCGCTGCCTTTTGCTACTGGGCACCAGGCGCCAGCCCTCCGGAATAAACTCAGAACAGCGTGAACTGCTGAGAACCGGTGGATTGTGCGTCCGTGCCTTGCCAGACAACGAACAAGCCTACCAGAAGCTCACTTGCCCCGGATGATCCTGCGCAGCCGCTCCAGCCGCGTGGAGATGTCCCGCTCGGCGCCGTTGGCTGTCGGCTCGTAGTAGTTGCGGCCCACCAGGTCATCCGGCGGGTATTGCTGCGTGGCCACCGAGTGCGGGGCGTCGTGGGCGTATTTGTAGCCCTGACCGTGGCCGAGCTGCTTGGACCCCGGGTAGTGGGCGTCGCGCAGGTGCGCGGGGATACCGTTGCCGCGCCCGGCCCGGACGTCGGCGATCGCCTGGTTGATGCCCAGGTATGCCGCGTTGGACTTCGGCGCGGTGGCGAGATGGACCACGGCCTCGGCCAGGATAATGCGGCCTTCCGGCATGCCGATCAGCTGCACGGCCTGCGCAGCGGCGACGGCTGTCTGCAGCGCCGTGGGATCGGCCATCCCGACGTCCTCGGCCGCGGAGATGACGATGCGCCGGGCCACAAACTTCGGGTCCTCCCCCGCCTCGAGCATCCGGGCCAGGTAGTGCAGGGCAGCGTCAACGTCGGACCCGCGGATGGACTTGATGAAAGCACTGGCGACGTCGTAGTGCTGGTCGCCCGCGCGGTCGTAGCGCACCGAGGCGACGTCGAGCGCCCGCTCGGTGTGCTTCAGTTCGATCCTCACCGGTGCTGGCTCTGCCATGCCGGCCCCGGCCGCACCGGCGATGCCGTCGACGTCGTCCGCGCCGTCCGCGGCGTCCGCGCCGGCGATGCCGTCGATGTCGTCGGCGTCCTTTGCATCACCGAACGCGACGCCGGCGGCCGCCTCGAGCGCGGTCAGCGCCCTGCGGGCGTCCCCGCCGGAGAGCCGGACCAGGTGCGCCAGGGCCTCAGCGTCGAGTTCCACCTGACCGCCGAGCCCGCGGACGTCCGACGCGGCCCGCAGGAGCAGGCCCTCGACGTCGCCGTCGGTGAGGGGTCTGAGGGTCAGCAGCAGGGACCGTGAGAGCAGCGGGGAGACCACGGAGAAGGAGGGGTTTTCGGTGGTCGCCGCCACCAGCACCACCCAGCGGTTCTCCACACCGGGCAGCAGTGCGTCCTGCTGGGCCTTGTTGAAGCGGTGGATCTCATCCAGGAACAGCACAGTGGTGGTCTTGAAGAGATCCCTGGCCGTCAGGGCTTCCTCCATAACGCGGCGGACGTCCTTGACGCCGGCGGTGATGGCGGAAAGCTCCACGAACTTCCGGCCCGGGCCCTTGGCGATGACGTGCGCGAGCGTGGTCTTCCCGGTGCCGGGCGGTCCCCAGAGGATCAGCGAACTGGGGCCCGCGGGGCCGGTGGCGTCCGTCCCGGCGGCGAGCTGCCGCAGCGGCGACCCATGGCCCAGCAGGTGCTGCTGGCCCACCACATCATCGAGTGTGCGCGGCCGCATCCGGACGGCAAGCGGACTGCGCGGCGAAGTCCGGTGACCGGCGGGCCGGCCTGCGGCTGCGGCGCCCTCGCCGTCGTCGTCGTTTCCGCCGGCGTTATCCTGCCCTGCGCCAAAGAGATCATCCACATAGATAGGCTACTTCTAGTTCCTTCCCGCCCTGACACCCTTTGACCCCGACACCGCTGACCCCGACACCTTCGCCCTCACGATGGAGACCCACACCCATGGCAAGCCCTGAGACCCGTGTGGCGTTCGTCTCCGGCGCCCGGCTGCCCGGCTGGCTGGAGCGCTTCGCCGCGAGCCACGGCGAGCTGGGCGAAGAAGAGCTCGACGGCGGCCTGCAGCTGCTCGCCGCTGACGGGGCTGTGGCCCTGCTCCACGCGCCGTGGCCCGTGGACGGCCGTCCCGGCCGCGGCGGCGACGCCGCAGCCCGGCTGGCGTCCCTCGCGTGCCAGCAGCGGAGCATCGGCGCCGTTCTGGTCCGCCGCGGCGGGTACTCGGTGGCCGTGGTCAGCGGCGGCGCGGTGCTCGCCTCCAAGACGGGAACGCGCCATGTCCAGTCCCGGACGGCGGCCGGCGGCTGGTCGCAGCAGCGCTTCGCCCGGCGTCGCGCCAACCAGGCCGACGCCCTCGTCGAGGCCGTGGCGGAGCACGCCGCCCGGATTTTCGCGGACCACCGGATCGAGTACGTCGCGCCCGGCGGGGACCGGACCCTTGCCGGGGAGGTCCTCGCCGAGCCGGTGCTCAAGCAATACGCCGCGCGGCCAAGGCTGGCGTTCCTGGACGTCCCGGATCCCCGCGCGGCGGTCCTGAAGAAGGCCGCCGCGGATTTGTGCGCGGTGCGGATCGTGGTGACCGACCCGCCGGCGTAAGTACGCCGGAAGCCTGGACCGGCCGGGCCCGGGCCGTGGGACAAGTCATGGAATGCGATGTCGGGCACGGACGTGTTCGGGTTTTTTCGAGGTAGGTGAAGAATCCATGCATGGTTTCGGCACGCAAGAAGTAGCCCCGCCGGGTGGCACCAGCGTTGCGGACAAGCTGCAGGTGCTCGGCGAGCACGGATTCCGTGGATCTGGTGGTGTGCTGCGCGCCGGTCGACCCGCCTTCGGGAGACAAACCGTAGGCCAATGCGATGGCCTCTACGAGCGTCGATTTTCCTGATCCGTTTTCGCCGACCAGGACGGTGGCCGACGTCAGATCGAGCCCGTGGTCAAGGACCTGGGCGACGGGCGGCAGGACTGCCGGCCACCCGTCGGCGGTCCAGTGCATGTGCGGGATCCTCAGCCAGCCGTCTGATCGGGTAGTTGGGGACGGGCATGCGCCCATCCTTGCGCGCACGGCATCTGGCCTGTAGCCCCCGGCCCCGCCACGGCTCGGGTTCCGGAACGACAGCCGCTGCCTGGTTGCACCGCCCGATGTTGTCCTGGATTACGGAGAGAAATCTTCCGGCCCGGTCCGGTCCGGCACTCCTGCGGCTCCGAATCATTTCCTGAGACCAAGAGCAGGAGAGCAGGCGACCATGAGTGTTCAGCAGAGCGCCCCCACGGGAGCGGTAACGTTGCGGCGGCTCGTCCTTCGCACGGAGCTGGGTCCCTGCACGGTGCGGGTGCAGCAGGGCGCCGGAGGCCGGTGCCCTGCGTCTGGCACACCGGATGTTTATCTTCACGGCGCCGCGGGATCCTGGACTTCTTTCGGCCCGCTGCTTTCCGGGACGCCGGCCCATGCCCGGGTGCTGATTGATCTGCCGGGCTGGGGTGAATCCACGGAGGGCGCCCGGCCGGAACACTTCAGTATCGAGGAGATGGCACGCGCAGTCACCGGGATACTGAACTCGCTCGGCTACCGCCGCTGGAACCTGGTGGGCCACTCCATGGGCGGCTTCCTGGCATTGCACATTGCCGCGGCGTGGCCGGAGCAGACCGCCAGCGTCGCCGCCATATCAGCCACCACATTCGGAATGTCCGCGGTTGCGCAGAGGCCGCTGCGCAACCTGTCCGGGCTCCCGGCGTTTGCCGGCATGCTGCTGCTTATGCGCTCCATGGCGGCCCTCGGCCCGGCGGGGTCGGCACTGGTCCGTTCAGTCGGCGCAACACCGGTGATGGGAGCGCTGATGTCCCCATTTTTCGCAGACTCCGCGGTCATTCCCGCGGGGGTGATCCGCGGGCTCGGCGATGACGCCCGGCCGGCCAGCTTCTGCGCTGCTGCCCGGGCCGCGGCGCACTACGATTTTCGCCAGTGGAGCGGCATCCGCTGTCCGGTGCTGGCGACCCGCGGGGACAGGGATGTGTTCACGCCTCCGTCTGACCTGGTCCGGTTGGCAGAGATCGTGCCGCACGCCCGGCTGGTATCCATCCCGCATTGCGGCCACTTCGCCAACATCGAGCGGCCAGCGCACGTTCAATCGCTGCTGGATGACCTGTGGTCCGGGTGAGGTGTCCGGCGGCGCCGGAAAACGTGGCGCCGGAAATCCCGAGGCAGAGGCCGGTGTCCGCGGCCCGGCGCTGCGGCCGGCTTCCGCACGAGGTCTCCCCGTGGAAGGCTTGGCGTCGTGGAACAATGCGAGCGGCCCAAGTACGTCCGTTATCAGGCAGTATCCCCCAACCGTCGTGGTCTCTTCCCCGGCATCTTCGCCCTCGCGAATGGTCTGGCGAACAGCGGCCGGCTAGGTCCAGCGGATTGGACCGCGTGGCGGCGTGCCAACGATCGGGCTGATGCCGCGTACCGGGACCCGATGACCGTTGATGCATCGGTTTACGATCGCGGGATCAACCCCACCGCCGAATCGTGGTTCAAGAACACGGCAACGAATCTGCCAGCCGACCTGGACTTCTACGAAGACCTCCTGCGGCGCTACGGGGTCGAATACCGGGTGCTGCGCTCTGATGATCCGGGGATCGTTCTGTCTGAAGACGACGTCCAGATAGTCGTGGCGCCCCGGTAGCACGCGCGGGCGTGGTGCGCCGCGCGCCTGACCCCCTGTTGGTGCTTGTTCGTCGGGCAACCGGGCAGGGATAGATTGGACGGATGGATGACGAAGAGACCCTAGCCGGCGGCAATTCGACCCTTGTGACCAGGTTGGGCCGGACCGTGCGGCGGAGTTCCGGGCCGTGGACTCCCGCCGTGCACACGTTCCTCGATGCCATCCGGGCCGCGGGTATCACCGAAGT
The DNA here is from genome assembly GCF_059383435.1 of Pseudarthrobacter sp. HLT1-7. Lineage (NCBI taxonomy): Bacteria > Bacillati > Actinomycetota > Actinomycetes > Micrococcales > Micrococcaceae > Pseudarthrobacter > Pseudarthrobacter sp. HLT1-7. The sequence continues at coordinate 18,768 of NZ_JBWZCH010000019.1, forward strand.
ACCGGAAGTTCTCGGCATGGACGTTCACGGCCGGGAAGTCCTCAGTTTTATACCCGGTGACGCCGCGCATTATCCGCTGCCGGACTGGGTGTGGGAACCGTCAATCCTGCACGACGCCGGGGCCTTGCTGCGACGTATCCACGACGCCAGCGTAGGACTTGCCCAGGCAGATCTGGAGTGGCAAATACCCACCCATCAACCGCCGGAGGTCGTGTGCCACAACGACACCGCGCCGTACAACATGGTGTTCCGGGACGGGCGGCTGGCGGCGCTCATCGACTTCGATACAGCCTCACCGGGCCCAAGGATCTGGGACTTCGCCTACCTGGCATATCGCCTGGTGCCGTTGGGAGAAAATGGCGGCGCTACTGCCCCCGGCGTGAGTGATCGAGTTGCCCGCCTTGATGCCCTGATCACGGCCTACGGCCTCCCCTTTGAGCACCGGGACGTCTTCAAAACCCTGGCGGTCAGGCTGGACGAACTTGCTGACTTCACGGACCATCGCGCTGCCGCTACCGGACGGACAGATTTCCTCGACCACTCCGCCATGTACCGCCGCGATCGCGACAAAGTGTCAGCGCAGGCAGTCTGGAATCCGGACGGGTGCATCGAAGCTTCATAGTTGACGAGACAACGGGCAGCCCGTCACCGGCACAGGCTCAGGCGCTTCTGGGCAGTGCCGATTCGATCGGCGCCACATCGACCAACGCAGCGGCCCTGCCCGGTGTCCATGATGTTTACCAGCCGGCGATTGTGGGCTCCATGCTGATGATCGGAATGCATATCGTCGCCCACACCGGCTACGGGGCCCCGCTGCTTGCCGCGGCTGTGGATGTTTGGGGTGCCGCGACTGCCAGTATCTGGCCAATGTTCCCGAGGTCCACCAAGGCTGGCTCTACCAAGCGGTTCCTGACCTCGCTGTTCGCCTACTTCGTCCTTTACGGCGTTGCGCTGGGCAGAGGGGCCAGCCTCTTCCGCGACGGCAACCCCATACTCCCCGGGTGCCGACGTTCCTCCCCAGTTACTCGGCTCCGGAGCCCGTTTCAGCCCCAGGGAACCGCGGAGTTCCGCGGGTGCCGGCCGGCGCGCGTGGAAGTAACTGGGCAGGAGCGTCATGCAGGAGCCACGGAGCCCGGTGACCCCCGCCTAGCGGTCATCGCTGGCGAACCGCTGGCACAAACAGGGGCCGCCCCGCCCGCCCGCGCCGGCGGCATGGTCCGCGGCTCGCAGGCGCTTCCGCACGGGCCGTGGACCAGCGAACAGGACACTTCTGTCTATGCTCTACACATGCATTCCCACAGTGACCCGCTTCCACATCCCCCGAAGCGCGTGCTCGTGGCAGGGGTATCGGGAGTGGGAAAGACAACGCTCGCCGGGCGGATCGCCGCCATAACAGGAGGTTCGCACACAGAAATCGATGCGATCTTCCATGGACCGGGTTGGACGCCCCGACCGGAATTTCTCGCTGACGTGCGCGCACTCGTCAAGGCCGACTCGTGGACCACCGAGTGGCAGTACGACGCCGCGCGACCGCTGCTCGCGGAGAGCGCAGACTTGTTGGTCTGGCTCGACCTTCCCTTTGTACGCGTCACATTTCCCCGCCTCCTCCGACGGACCATCCGACGGCGGTGGAGCCGCGAAGAGTTATGGAACGGCAACCGCGAAGCGCCCCTTTGGTCAGTCTTCACCGATCGTGATCACATCCTGCGCTGGGCCCTTCGGACCAGGCGAAAGTATACCGCCGCAGTACCCCGCCTCGTCCGTGACTACCCGCAGCTCACCGTTGTCCGGCTGGTTTCGCAGCAGGACGTCGAGGAATGGCTGGCCGGGCCGCTGCTCCGCTCGGTCAACGCGTGCCGACCCTAGCAAAGACGGCGCCGGAGCAGCCCGGTAGCCTTTACAAATGAATGTTGATGATCGTCTTGCCATCGTCCGGTCAGGGTACGACACGGTCGCCGAGAGCTACGCGAGGTTGCTGCCTGACGCGGGCTTCGAGGCGCCGGCGGACCGGGGCATGATTGAAGCGTTCGCCGCGTACGTGAACACGGGAAATATCCGATCTGCGGTCGACGCCGGCTGCGGTTCGGGCCGGATGTGCCGGTTGCTGTCGTCCCTGGGACTCGACATTTCAGGGATTGACGTGTCCGCAGGAATGATTGCCGTGGCCCGACGCACCTATCCTGAGCTCAGCTTTGAGGTCGCCGAACTGTCGGATCTTCCCTACGCGGACAGGCAGCTGGGTGGAGTGTTCGCCTGGTACTCGATCATCCATTCACACCCCAAGGACCTGCCCCGGATATTCGCCGAGTTCTTTCGTGTCCTGGCACCTGGGGGCTATGCAATGCTCGGCTTCCAGGTCGGCGAGGGACATCGCCACCTCTCGCGCGCCTATGGGCACGACGTGTCGATGGAAGCACACCTCTTCACGCCAGAGGTCATCACCGATCACCTGACAGTCGCCGGTTTCGACGTGATCGCTCAAATGACACGCCGGCCCGGTGCCCTCGAGAAGGCGCCCCAGGCAGTACTTCTCGCTCACCGGCCAGCCATGGCGACAGCCATGGAAGCATAGCCCCCCGGCGAATTCCGGGGACCCGGGTGACGGGGCCGATAGGGTGGGGCCATGCCTAAAACAGCGGGACAAAAACTCGGATCGTTGCTGGTCCCGCTCTTCCTGCTCGCCATCCTTGCCGGCGCGGTGACCGGCGCGGGTGCGGGCGCTGTCCTGAGCGTGATCTCGGCGGTCCAGCTGGCTGTGCAGCCGGAGCTCGGGATGGGATCCGGAGGGTTCGGGATCTTCCCGGTCCTGGCCGGTCTGCCGGCCGGTGCCATGATGTCTTTGGCCCCCGCAGCAGGGTCCGCTGTGGCCTTGTTCGTGCAGGCCTGGAACTCGCCTTTCCCGTCCGTCAAGGAACAAACCCGGGCGGCAGCCTGGGGTGCCTGCTCGGCGTCGGTCCTGCTGACAGCCGGGGCCTTGCTCTGGAGGGGCGCTGACCCGGTGGCCATCCTTGCAGCCGGCACCGCGTATGCTCTTGTCTCGTTCCTGCTGGCGTTTGCCATCACCGCCCGGCTCCTTCGGCACCGGGAATCCCGGGAAGCGGCAGACGCCGGGGCAAACTGACGGCGCCTTTTCAGCAGCCGGTCAGGTGCCGCTTCGGCCGTTCCTGCCGGTAAAGGTAGCGGCCGGCTTCACGGAATCCGGCCCGTGCGTACAGCCCGCGGGCGCCCGGATTGGACGCCGTCACCAGCAGCCAGTAGCCACTCAGGCCGCGCAGGGCTCCTTCGAGCAGCAGGGCCTGCAGGACACGGGATGCGTGGCCCTGCCGCCGGGCATCCGGCCGGGTAGCCAGGCAGTAGAGTCCGCCCCTGCCGCCGGAAGGAACTGCCAGACGTCCGACGGCGGCAGCGTCGCCGTCGTCGTCCCGCACGAGCGCGTACAGCGAGGGGCAGCCCACCAGAATTTCCCGGGCGACGGCCATCGCCGCCTCATCGCCGCGACCGTCCACGCTCCACCAGAGCCGCAGCCATTCGGCGGAGGGTGCTGTGCTCATTTCAACGGCGCTGACTTCGACGGCGCTGACGTCGACGGCGCTGACGTCGACGGCGGAGATTTCGACGCCGGCAGCGGGCTCCGACGAATCCCCCACAGCGTCCCGGACCAGGACCAGCGTTTCAGACTGGCGGGTGAAGCCCTCCGCATCCAGTACAGCGTTGAGCGGCGCGTAGCGCGGGCCATCGACGATCTGGAAGATCAGCGGCAGCCGGCGGTCCCGGTACCAGAGCCGTGCCGACGGCAGTGCGGCGAGGTGTTTGTGCGCGTCTGCGCCAGGCTCGCGGGGCCACACCGAGTTGGCGCGCTGCGTCACGCCGGAGGCGGCGCGGAGCACCCAGCCGCCGGATTCCTCCCGTTCGGCGGCAGGCCAGGCTGCATCCATCAGCGCCCCAAGATCCGGTAGCAACGGATCTGCCATGTCCTGCCATCCTTCCAACAGCAGAGGCTCCCCGGGTTCCCGGGGAGCCTCTCGTGTGCAGCCTCTGGGGCTACTCGGCTTTTTTGACGTCTTCTGCCTTCGGCGCCGCCGCCTTGGCTTCGGGCTTGAAGTCGACGCCGGCTTCCTTGCGCTGCTGCGCCGTGATCGGCGCGGGAGCCTGGGTCAGCGGGTCGAAACCGCCGCCGGACTTCGGGAACGCGATGACGTCGCGGATGGACTCAACACCGGCCATCAGGGCGACCACACGGTCCCAGCCGAAGGCAATGCCGCCGTGCGGAGGCGCGCCGAATTTGAAGCCCTCCAGCAGGAAACCGAACTTGGTCTGGGCATCTTCCTTGGCCAGGCCCATCAGCTCGAAAACCCGTTCCTGGACGTCGGCCTGATGGATACGGATGGAGCCCCCGCCAATTTCGTTGCCGTTGCAGACGATGTCGTAGGCGTAGGACAGCGCGGATTCGGGATCCTTGTCGAAGCTGTCCATGAACTCGGGCTTGGGCGAGGTGAACGCGTGGTGCACGGCGGTCCACTGGCCGGCACCGACGGCGACGTCGCCGGAAGCGACCGCCGCTGCGGCCGGTTCGAACATCGGGGCGTCGACAACCCACACGAAGGCCCAGTCCGCCGGGTTGATCAGGCCGGTGCGGTGGCCGATCTCCACGCGGGCGGCGCCCAGCAGGGCGCGGGCGGCGGACTTCTCGCCGGCGGCGAAGAAGATGCAATCGCCCGGCTTGGCGCCGACGGCGCCGGCCAGTCCGGCCCGCTCAGTGTCGGTGAGGTTCTTGGCCACGGGGCCGGCCAATTCGCCGTCGTCCTTGAAAAGGACGTACGCCAGTCCCTTGTGCCCGCGCTGCTTGGCGAACTCCTGCCAGCCATCCAGGGTGCGGCGCGGCTGGGAGGCCCCGCCCGGCATAACGACGGCGCCGACGTAGGGGGCCTTGAAGACGCCGAAGTTGGTGTCCTTGAAGAACCCGGTGAGCTCGGTGAGCTCCACGCCGAAACGCAGGTCCGGCTTGTCCGAGCCGTAGCGGGCCATCGCGTCGTGGTACGTGATGCGCTGGATCGGCGTCGGGATTTCGACGTCAATGAGCTTCCACAGCGCCTTGACGATGTTCTCGCCGAGTTCGATGATGTCGTCCTGCTCGACGAAGCTGGCTTCGATGTCGAGCTGGGTGAACTCCGGCTGGCGGTCCGCGCGGAAGTCCTCATCGCGGTAGCAGCGGGCGATCTGGTAGTACTTTTCGAAGCCGCCCACCTGCAGGAGCTGCTTGAACAGCTGCGGGGACTGCGGCAGCGCGTACCAGGAACCCGGCGCCAGGCGGGCGGGGACCACGAAGTCGCGGGCGCCTTCCGGCGTCGAACGCGTGAGCGTGGGGGTTTCGATCTCGACGAAACCGTCCCGGTGGAGCAGCTCGCGGGCCACGCGGTTGGCTTCGGAGCGCAGGCGCAGGTTGCGGGCGGGACCGGGGCGGCGCAGGTCCAGGTAACGGTGCTTGAGGCGTGCTTCCTCGCCAACTTCAACGTGCTCGTCGATCTGGAACGGCAGCGGATCGGAGGTGTTGAGGATGATGACCTTCTCGGCCATGACCTCGACCTCGCCGGTGGCCAGCGCCGGGTTCTGATTACCCTCGGGGCGCCGGGAGACGGTGCCGGTGATCTGCAGCACGTACTCGTTGCGCAGTCCGTGGAAGACCTCTTCCTCGCGGACCACCACCTGGGCGACGCCCGATGCGTCGCGGAGGTCAACGAAGGCGACACCACCGTGGTCACGACGCCGGCCGACCCAGCCGGCGAGGGTTACGGTTTGTCCAATGTGCTCGGAGCGGAGGGATCCGAGGTCATGTGTGCGCAGCACAGCACGCCTTTCTGAAGAAGACAGAGGGAAAACATTATCCATGTTCAAGGGGATCGCTGCGGGAACGATCCCGTTCGAGTTTACCCGGTGGCGCCGGCCCCGCCGCCACCGGGTGGCGGTCGGTTCAGGCCTTGCGGACGCGGACGTGCAGGTCCTCCCCGGACGGTGCCCAGCTGGCCGGATCGGCGTCGACCTGCTCGCCGGAGCGGATGTCTTTGACCTGGTGCTTGCCCTCGTCGTCGGTAAACCAGACGAAGGGGATGCCGCGCCTGTCGGCGAACTTGATCTGCTTGCCGAACTTCTCGGCCTTCGCGGCCACCTCGGTGGCGATGCCGCGGCTGCGCAGCGCCGCGGCGACGTCCTGCGCGCCGCCCCAACTGTCGTCCGTGGTGAGCGCCACCAGCACCGCGGTGGGCACGGATCGTGTGGCCCTGGCGAGGTCCTGGCTGAGGATCCTCGAGACGAGCCTGGTCACTCCGATGGAGAGCCCGACGCCGGGGAACGTGCGGCTGCCCTTGCTGGCCAGCGCGTCATAGCGCCCGCCGGAGCAGATGGAGCCGAGCTGCTCGTGGCCCACCAGGACGGTTTCCACCACGGTGCCGGTGTAATAGTCCAGGCCGCGGGCGATGCTGAGGTCCGCCACGACCTTGCCGGGGGCACGCTGGACCACGGCCGCAATGACCTGCTCCAGCTCGGCCAGGCCTTCCTCGAGCAGGTCGTTGCTGACATCCAGCGCCCGGACCTCGGCCACGAACGAGGTGTCCCCGGTCCGGATCGAGGCGAGCTCCAGCGCGGACCGGGCCTGTTCGTCGGTGGCGCCAAGCTCGGACTTGAGCAGCTCGGCCACCTTGGCCGGGCCGATCTTCTCGAGCTTGTCGATGCTGCGCAGCACGCCAGCGGTGTCGGTCAGGCCGATGCCGTTATAGAAGCCCTCGGCCAGCTTGCGGTTGTTGATCCGGAGCAGGAAGTCGGGAATCGGCAGGGCGTTGAGGGCCTCGGCGATCACCAGCGCAATCTCGACGTCGTAGCGGAACGGCAGTTCGCCGTCGCCCACGACGTCGATGTCCGCCTGGGTGAACTCGCGGGCGCGGCCCTCCTGCGGACGCTCGCCGCGCCAGACCTTCTGGATCTGGTAGCGGCGGAACGGGAAGGCAAGGTAGCCGGCGTTCTCCACGACGTAGCGGGCGAACGGCACGGTGAGGTCGAAGTGCAGGGCCAGGGCGTGCGGATCGCCCGTGGCTGGTGCCGCTGCGGCGTTGCCGCCGTCGCCCTCCTCGTCCTGGAGCCGGCGCAGCCCGTAGACCTCTTTGTCGATCTCGCCCTTGCGGAGCAGCTGGCCCAGCGTTTCCACGGCACGGGTTTCGATCGAGGAGAAGCCATGGAGTTCAAAAATCCGGCGCAGGGTGTCCAGCACATGCAGCTCCACCAGGCGTTCCTCGGGAAGCCACTCGGGGAATCCGGACAGGGAGGCGGTGCGTGCCATGGTGGAATTCTCTCCTCGGGTAACGCCGGCCGGGGCAATTTCGCCGCAAACTGTTCCGAAACAGGCTGTCCGAAACGGTGAGCAGATAGGCGGCGGACCGGCCAGTCGTGCATAAACTGTGTGCGGCAGTCAGTTTATGCTTTCGTCGCGTGCTTCTCCAATGCGGCCGGGCAATGCAGGTTTGCCGGCAGATTTACAGCTGAACCTCCGACGGCGCCCTGCGCCCGTTCCGGTGTCGGCCCTACAACCAGGAGGACCTTTGGCGGCCAGTTCACGGAGCGCCCGCGACGCCAAGCGGCGCGTCCAGCAGATGGAAGCCAAGCGCGAGCTGCGCGGCGAGCAGGACAAGCGCCGCAAGCGCGACAACGTCCTCGCCGTTGGTGCGGGAACCGCAGCCATCGTGGCCGCCCTCGTCCTCCAGCTGACGGTTTTCTCCTCCAACCCCACGGAGGATGAATACGCGGCCACGCAGGCCGGACTGACCTCCCCGTCCGCCACGCCGTCGGCCAGTCCCCCGGCCAGCCCGGGCAACGGCGAGAACATCCCCAAGCCGGAGACCGCGGCCGGCAAGACCCTCACCGGCGAGCTCAAGCTCAGCAGCGGCGCGCTCGGCGTCGAACTCGACGGTACGAAGGCCCCGCAGGCGGCAGCCGTCTTTAAGTCCCTCGCGGACCAGGGCTTCTACGCGGGCCTCAGTTGCCACCGGCTCACCACGGCCGAGACGTTCGGGGTGCTGCAGTGCGGCTCCAAGGGCGGCGACGGCGGCAGTGACGCGGCTTACACCTGGGGACCGCTGGAGAACACACCGGCGGACAACAGCTACCCGGCCGGAACCATCGCCGTCGCACGCACGGGGGGAAACGCCTACGGCAACGGCACGCAGTTCTTCATCGTGTACAAGGACACCGTTATTCCGGCAGACGCCGCCGGCGGGTACACGGTGGTGGGCAAGGTGACCTCCGGCCTCGACGTGGTGGGCACCATTGCCGCTGCCGGCCTCAAACCGGGTGATAACGCCACAGACGGCGCACCCGTTGAACCAGTCACGATAGACTCGTTCTCTCTGAAGTAGCCAGCCGTTGCCCTTGTGGCGGCGGCCCCGGTATTTCCCTCCAAGCGAAAGACTTCTAGCGGTGACAGACAGTCAGAAATCCGACGAAACAGTGTCAGCAGCAGCAGCTGCCCACGAGACCGAAGCCGATGCCGGGTTCGTAGAACCGGCCGCAGAACAGGCGACGGCACCGGCGGCAGACGCTCCCACAGACACAGACACGGACACCCAGGCAGAGGCTCCCGCGGCTCCGGAAGCGGAAGCCGTTCCCGAGCCGGAGGCTCCCGCGACGGATGTTCCCGCCAAGGACGCAGCACCCGGGACCGAGGTGGCTGCGCCGGCCGAGCAACCAGCACCCGCCGCTCCCGCGCGTCCCGCCCCGTCACCGGCCGCGTTCGCCGCCCGGCCCAAGGCAATGCCTGCGCCGGCCGCCGCCGCTGCCCCGCCGGCGCCCGTGTCCTCCGCTGCCTCGCTCGCCGAAGCCGCCCGCTGGGGCCGCGTCGAAGGCGACGGCCATGTGTTCCTGACCGTGGACGGCACCGAATACCCCGTCGGCCAGTACCCGGATGTCAGCGATGACGAAGCCCTCGGCTACTTCGCACGCAAGTACGACGACGTCGTCGCGCAAATCGTCCTTCTCGAACAGCGGGTGAGCTCCAAGGCTCCCAGCACTGACATGCAGAAGACTGTCACCCACCTGCGCGAACAGTTGGCCGAGCGGAACATGGTGGGCGATCTTCGCTCCGCCGAGACCCGCCTGGACGCACTCGCCACGCAGATTGGCGAGCTCGAAAAGGCTGAGAAGGCCGAACATGACGCTGTCCGCGCCGCCGAACTGGCGGCCCGCGAGGCAATCGTGGCCGAGGCCGAGGAGATCGCCGGTCACGACCCGGCGCAGATCCAGTGGAAGACCTCCAGCGCCCGGATGAATGAACTCTTCGAAAGCTGGAAGACTGCACAGAAAAGCGGAGTCCGGCTCGGCCGCAGCAACGAGGACGCCCTCTGGAAGCGGTTCCGCGCAGCCCGCACGGTATTTGACCGCCACCGCCGCGCCTACTTCTCCCAGCTGGACAGCAACAACTCCGTGGCCAAGGCAGCCAAGGAAAAGCTGATCACCGAGGCGGAAGCCCTCTCCACCTCGACCGACTGGGGGTTCGCGGCCGGCGAATACCGCCGCCTGATGGACCAGTGGAAGGCCTCACCCCGCGCCAGCCGCAAGGACGATGACGCCCTCTGGGCGCGCTTCCGCGCAGCGCAGGACGTCTTCTTCACCCACCGCCAGACGGCCAACGACGAGATCGACCAGGAATTCGGCGCGAACCTCGTGGTGAAGGAAGCACTGCTGGTGGAAGCCGCCGAACTGCTGCCCGTCAAGGACCTCGCAGCCACGAAGAAGGCGCTGCAGTCCATCCGCGACCGCTGGGAAGAGGCCGGCAAGGTGCCGCGCGCCGAGATGGGCCGGACCGAGGCAGGGCTGCGGAAAGTCGAGGACGCCGTCCGCCACGCCGAGGATGAGAACTGGAAGCGGTCCAACCCGGAGACAAAGGCCCGCACCAACAGCGCGCTGACCCAGCTGGAATCGGCAATCGCCGGACTCCGGGACGACCTTGCCAAGGCCGAGACGGCAGGGGACCAGCGCAAAATCAAGGCCGCCAGGGAAGCACTCGAAGCCCGCGAGGCATGGCTGGAGCAGCTCGAGAAGTCCGCAAGCGAGCTCTCCTGACAGCCTCTCCTTCACCATCCGCAGGCTCCGATCCGGTTATCCACATGACCGGGACGGGGCCTGTTTTGTTGGCCCCGGGCGCGGCACGATGGCTAAATGGCCCTCACGCCCGGTTCCCCCGCCCCTCCCGCTCCTCCCGGCGCCCATCGAGCTCCCGGCGCCCTGCCCACACGCGGCACGGCTGTCCGGCCGGCCCTTACCGCTGCGCCAGATCCGCCGCCCGGCGAGCTCTACTCCCCCGGTGCGCTGTTCTCCTGGCCTGAGCTGCAGGCCATGGCGTCCGACGGCGTGCTGACGCAGCTCTACCAGCACGGCTACCTGCCGCCCGGGACCCTGCCCACCCCGCATCTCCGGGCCCGCGCCGCCGCCGTCCTGATCCGGCCGGGAATCCGCCAGCGGGTGGTGGCCGGAAGGATGACGGCGGCCTGGATTTTTGGCTGCGCTCCGGAGCCGGACCGTCTCGCCCTGCTGGTCGATGCCAGCCGGAGAATCTCCGGCCTGAGAACCACGCGCGGCTGCACCTTCCACGAAGTGCGGCTCGGACCGTTCGACGTCGTGAGCCTGGGCGGGCTGATGGTCTCCACTCCGCTGCGGACCGCCGTGGACATAGCTCTGCATGTGGACGCCGAACGCGCCGTGCCGGCGCTGGGCGCCCTTCTGGGCCGCCCGGAGCTTGGCCTGGGACTGCGGCTGCTCGCCCTCGCCGTAGACGCCACGCCGAGGATGCCGCACAAGAGGGCAGCCCTGGCAAAGATCGCGTCCGTCCAGCACGGCCAGACGCAGGCCGGGCAGCCGCCCTAGCTGGCGTGCACCCTAGCTGCGCCGCCGGTTCCCGGTAGTGCGGTAGACATCGAACACACCATCGATGCGGCGGACGGCGCTGAGTACGTGGCTGAGGTACTTGGGGTCGCCCATCTCGAAGGCGAACTTGGAGATTGCCACACGATCCGTGGACGTATGCACGCTGGCGGCCAGGATGTTGACGTGGTTCTCCGAGAGGATCCGGGTGACGTCGGAGAGCAGGGATTTGCGGTCCAGCGCCTCCACTTGGATTTCCACCAGGAACACACTCGATTGGGTGGGTGCCCAGTCCACCTCCACAATCCGGTCCGGCTGCTCCAGCAGGCCCGAGACGTTGGTGCAGTCGGTCCGGTGCACGGAGACGCCCGAGCCTCGTGTGACGAAGCCGAGGATCGGATCCGGCGGCACGGGAGTGCAGCAGCGGGCCAGCTTGACCCAGACGTCGTCCACACCGCGGACCACCACGCCGGAATCTGAATACCGCGCCTTGGTGACCTGGGTGGGGATGGAAACCTCGGTGAGGTGGTCTTCCGGGGTGTCTTTTCCGCCGAGGCTCTCCACGAGGCGTTCCATGACGGACTGGGCGGAGGTGTGGCCGTCACCCACCCCCGCGTAGAGTCCGGAAATGTCGATGTATTTGAAATCCTCGGCGATCGCGGCGAGGGCATCGTGCGTCATGAGCCGCTGCAGCGGAAGGTTCTGCTTGCGCATGGCCTTGGTCAGCAGATCCTTGCCGCGGTCGATTGACTCTTCGCGGCGCTCCTTGCTGAACCACTGCCTGATCTTGTTGCGGGCGCGGGCGCTCTTGACGAAGTGCTGCCAGTCCTGGCTGGGCCCGGCGCCTTCGGCTTTGGAGGTGAAGATCTCCACCCAGTCGCCGTGGTTCAGTTCGCTGTTGAGCGGAATGAGCTTGCCGTTGACGCGGGCACCGATGGTCCGGTGGCCCACCTCGGTGTGGACCGCGTAGGCGAAGTCCACCGGTGTGGAGCCCGCGGGCAGTGCCATGACCTCGCCCTTGGGAGTGAAGACGAACACTTCCCGGGCGTTGATTTCAAACCGCAGGGAGTCCAGGAACTCGCCGGGGTCGGAGGTTTCCTGCTGCCAGTCGACGAGGGACCGCAGCCAGCCCATGTCGCCGTCACGCGGGCTTCCGGGTCCGGCGGCCGCGCGGTTCGGCTGGTCCTTGTACTTCCAGTGCGCGGCGACGCCGTATTCTGCGCGGCGGTGCATCTCGTGGGTGCGGATCTGGATTTCCACCGGCTTGCCGCCAGGGCCGATCACCGTTGTGTGCAGCGACTGGTACATGTTGAATTTCGGCATCGCGATGTAGTCCTTGAACCGGCCGGGCAGCGGGTTCCAGCGCGAGTGCATGGCCCCGAGGGCCGCGTAACAGTCCCGGACGGAGTCCACCAGGACACGGACACCCATCAGGTCGTTGATGTCATCGAAGTCTTTGTCGCGGACGATCATCTTCTGGTAGATCGAGTAATAGTGCTTCGGCCGCCCGGTGATGGTGGCTTTGATCTTGGCATCGCGCAGATCGTCCGTGATCTGGTTCCGGATAACGCTAAGGTTCTTCTCTCGCTCCGGGGTCCGGTCCCCTACCATCCGCACGATTTCCTCGTAAACCTTCGGGTACAGTGCCGCGAATGAGAGGTCTTCGAGTTCCCACTTGATCGTGTTCATGCCGAGCCGGTGGGCCAGCGGGGCGAAGATCTCGAGGGTTTCGCGGGCCTTGCGCGCCGAGGACTCCGCGGAGACGAACCGCCAGGTGCGGGCGTTGTGCAGCCGGTCCGCGAGCTTGATCATCAGCACGCGGATGTCCTTGGCCATTGCCACGACCATTTTGCGCACGGTCTCGGACTGGGCGGCCTCGCCGAAACTGACTTTGTCCAGCTTGGTGACACCATCCACCAGCATGGCGACTTCCGGTCCGAATTCAGCCTTGAGATCGGCCAGCGTATATGAGGTGTCCTCGACGGTGTCGTGCAGCAGGGCCGCGGCGAGCGTGGTGCCGCTGAGGCCCAGCTCGGCGAGGATGGTGGCCACGGCCACCGGGTGTGTGATGTACGGATCGCCGCTCTTGCGCTTCTGGCCGCGGTGGCACCGTTCGGCGACGACGAAGGCGCGCTGGATGAGGTCGAAGTCTTCCTTGGGGTTGTTGACCCGGACGGTCCGCAGCAGCGGCTCCAGGATCGGCGAGTACGCGGGGGCGCCTCGGCCTGTCAGCCGGGCGAGCCGGGACCGGGTACGTTCACGCCGGCCGGGGAAGGTGGGCCGGGCTCCCGAGCTGTCAACGGGGACCGGCGGATCGGCGCGTCCGGGAGTCACTACACCAGTCCGTGAACTCTGGCCGGGACCCTTTTCCGCTGGTGCTGCCGGCACCGGCGTCGAACGTTCTTCCAATGGAGCACCTCTCACAACCCGTTAATTATTCAAGTCTATTCCCGCAGCAGGATACTTCGATAACCGGCGGGGATACGGCGGCGGGCCGGAGAGCGTCAGGGATGACGTTCTCCGGCCCGCGGATCCGATTCAGGTGGTACCCGTTCAAGGGGCACCGTCGCCGGTTAGGCCGTGGCGGGCGTCGCCGATGAGGCGTTCCTGGCCGCCGTCTCTGCGCGGCGGTGCTGCACCCGATGGGCCTGCTTGAGAAGGTCAGGTTCGTTCTGGCGCAGCCAGGCATAGAGCGGGGCCGCGATGAAGATCGTTGCCGCCGTGCCGATCAGGATGCCCACGAACAGGGCCAGCGAGAGGTCGCGCAGTGTCCCGGCGCCTAGCAGCCCCGCCCCGATGAAGAGGATGGCTCCGACCGGAAGGATGGCCACCATCATGGTGTTGATGGAGCGCACCAGGGTCTGGTTGACGGCGAGGTTGACTTCCTCACCAAAGGTGAGCCGCGTGGAGACCTGCAGGTCCGCGGTGTTTTCGCGGATCTTATCGAACACCACCACGGTGTCGTACAACGAGTAGCTGAGCACCGTCAGGAAGCCGATGATGGCCGACGGCGTCACCTCGAAGTCGCTGAGGGAGTACACCCCCGCGGTGATGAACATGGTCACCAGCATGCCGACAATCGCCGAGAGTGACATCTTCCAGGTCCGGAAGTACAGCGCCATCAGGATGGCGGCGAGCACCACGAAGATGACGAGTCCCAGCAGAGCCTGCTTGGTGACGTCGGCCCCCCACGTGGGCCCGACGAAGGTCGAGGTCACCTCGTTGTCCGTAACACCGTAGGCAGTGGTCAGGCCCTCTTTGATCCGGAGCGTCTCCTCGTCGGTGAGCTTGTCCGTCTGGATCCGCATGGTGTTGCCTGCGACGTTTGCGACGCGGGGGATGCTGCCGGGGACTACGTCCTCCACTGACTTCTCGCCGACGGCGGTATCCGTCGTCTTGACGTTGGAGACCGTGAACTCCGAGCCGCCGCGGAACTCGATGCCCAGGTTGAAGCCGCCTTTGGCGACCGGGAGCAGGATCGAGAGCGCGACGGCGACGGCGGCAATCAGGAACCAGATCTTTTTGGAGGCGACGAAGCCGTAAGAGCGCTTGCCGCTGTAAAGCTCGTTACCGAAATTAGCGAAACTGGCCATTTACTTGCCCTCCTTGGACGGGCTCTTGGCGGAACCAGCTAGCTGTTCCTGTCGTTCCGCGAGCCGTCGTTCTGCGATGGTCAACCTGCGCTCGGCTTCAGCCGTGGCGCCGGTGTTCTTGGAACGCACTGCAACCGCCGGCCGGTCCTCCGGCACGCGGAGCCGGCCTGCACCCCGGTACAGGGGAACAACGCCGAGACGCTTCGGGTCCAGACCCGACAGCGGGTGGCCTTCACCGAAGAACTTGGTGCGGGCAAGCATCTGCAGGGTGGGGTGGGTGAACATAAAGACGACGATGAGGTCGGCGATCGCGGTCAGGCCGAGGGTAAAGGCGAAACCGCGGACGTTGCCCACTGCCACGAAGTACAGCACCAGGGCGGCCAGCAGGTTTACCGCCTTGGACGCCAGGACGGTGCGCTTGGCACGCTTCCAGCCGTTCTCTACAGCGGAGACGAGGCCGCGGCCTTCACGGAGCTCATCACGGATTCGTTCGAAGTAGACGATGAACGAGTCCGCCGTCTGGCCGATGGCCACGATGATGCCCGCAACGCCGGCGAGTGAGAGCCGGTAATTTTCGGTCCAGCCCAGGATCGCGATGGCCAGGTAGGTCAGCGCGCCGGCCACCAGGAGGGAGGCTACGGTGACAAAGCCCAGCGCCCTGTACTGGAACAGCGAGTAAACCACCACCAGCAGCAGGCCTATCAGTCCGGCGAGCATGCCCATGCGGAGCTGCTCCCCGCCGAGAGTGGCCGAGATCTGCTGTTCGCTCTGGATCTCGAAGCTGATCGGCAGGGCACCGAAACGGAGCTGGTCGGAGAGGGCCTTCGCGGACTGCTCGGTGAACCCGCCGGTGATCTGCGGACGGCCGTCGGTGATGACGGCGAGGGAACGCGGTGCCGAGATGACCTGGTCATCGAGGACGATGGCGAACTGGGCCTTCGGGTCCGAGCCGCTTTGGCCGCCGGCGGCGACGTAGAACTGGTAGAGGCGTTCAGTGACTTCCTTGAACTTGGCGGTTCCCGTGTCGTCGAACTGGATGTTCACCGCCCACTCGTTGGTCACAGCTCCCTGCGCGCCGCGCTGCAGCTGGAACGTGGAACCCTTGATGTTGGAGCCCTTGACCTCGACCGGACCAAGGATGTATTTGATGGCGGGCGAGTTGTCGGACGCCGGTTCGCAGGTGACCAGCGGCTTGGCCGGGTCGGAGCGTTCCTGCTTGTCCTGGGAGGGGGTGTCGCAGTTGAGCGTCTCGAACTTCTTGTAGACGTCGGCGGTGATCCAGTTTTCATCGCTGCTGTTGGCGGGCTCCGCGGCGGGCTTGGGCAGCTTCTCTTCCGGGGTCAGTGACTCCGCGGGGACTGCTGCGCCGGGGCCGGCCTGGATGACCGGCCGGAAGTTCATGTCCGCGGATGCCTGGATCAGCGCGCGGGTTTCCCTGGAGGGGGTACCGGGGAGGCTGACGACGACGTTCCGGCCGGACTGCGTGCTGATTTCAGCTTCCGCTACGCCCGAGCCGTCCACGCGCTGGCGGATGATCGACACGGCCTGGTTGAGCTGCTCTTCGTTGATGTCCGAACCGCCCTCAACCTTGGGCGCCAGGATCATCTGGGTGCCGCCTTCAAGGTCCAGGGCGAGCTTGGGAGCCCAGCTCGCCTGGCCGGCCATGGTGCCGCCCGCCAGGAGTGCAGTCAGGACGGCGAGAATTACGCCAAGCCAGACAAGCACCCTGAGGGCTGTGTTTTTGGGGCCAGTTCGTGCCATTGTCGATCTTTCTTCTATTGACGCAAGGAGCGCCGGCGCGGGCGGTGAGACCCGCACCGGCGGTTGCCCGCAGCAGTTGCTGCGCGGGATGGCTCAAAGGGCAGACTAGCTGCCTTTTTTGCCTTCGTCATTGAGGCGGCGCAGGGTTTCGTCGGGAGTTTCGTTGACGGGAGCACCGTTGACGGGAGCTTCGTTGCCCGGAGCTTCGATAACGGGGGCGGGGCTGTCCGTCTTCTCGATGGTCAGCGAGGATGCGTCGTCGGGTACCACAGTGGGCTCCTCGGCCACAACAACCGGCTCAACGATCTTGGTGACGGCCTGGCGGTGCACCGTCGCGGTGTTGCCGGGAGAGAGTTCCAGCAGGACCTTATTCTCGTCGTCGTCGATCTCGACGATGCGGCCAAACAGGCCGAAGCTCGTCATGACCTCCACGCCCGGAGCAAACTGCGACTGCAGCGTGGCTGCCTGCTCCTTGGTCTTCTTGTTGCGGCGGAACATCGTGAAGACGAAGAGTCCGAGCATGACGAACAGCAGGATGTTTATTGGATCCACGGGAAAAATTCCATTCTGTACTTGCATAGCTGGTCATCGGCAACGTCTGCTTCGCTCCGGGCCAACCGGGCGGCCGGCGCCCCCGGACAGTCCCCCGGGCAGTGGACCTGGCGGAAGGACTGCCGGAAAAACCATGCCCAGCCAACGGCGGCCAGACGGGGGCCGCGCACAGAAACAAAGACCCGAACGTGCCGAGCGTCATTCCAGTCTAAAGGGAAAAGGCCACGGGGTGGTGCTACTGACTGTTACGGATCCATTCCGGATCGGCTTCTTCTCCCCGGCCGTCCGCCATGTCCGGCTCAAGTTCCCCGGCCTGGAACAGCTCAAGCGGGTCCTGACTGAAGATTCCGGGCGGCACTGCAAATCCGAGGTGGGTCCACGCCGGGGCCAGCGCAATCCGGCCGCGCGGAGTGCGGCCCAGCAGCCCTTCGCGGACCAGGTACGGCTCGGCAACGGTTTCCACCGTCTCGGTCTCTTCGCCGACGGCGATCGCGAGCGTGGACAGGCCCACCGGTCCGCCGCCGAATTTCGTGATGAGCGCCTCGAGGACGGCCCGGTCCAGCCGGTCGAGGCCGCGCTTGTCCACCTCATACATGTCCAGCGCCGCGGACGCGGCGCGGGCGTCGATCTGCTCGATGCCGTGCACCAGGGCCCAGTCGCGCACGCGCCGCAGAAGGCGGTTGGCGATCCGGGGTGTGCCGCGGGAGCGTCCGGCGATCTCGCTGAAACCGGCGGAGTTGACCTTGAGGTCCAGCAGTCCGGCGGAGCGCCGGAGCACGAGTTCCAGTTCGGCAACGGAGTAAAACTCGAGGTGCCCGGTAAAGCCGAAGCGGTCGCGGAGCGGCCCCGGCAGGAGTCCGGCCCGGGTGGTGGCACCCACCAGGGTGAAGGGCGGCAGTTCGAGCGGGATGGCGGTGGCGCCGGCGCCTTTGCCCACGATGATGTCGACGCGGAAATCTTCCATCGCCATGTACAGCATTTCCTCGGCCGGCCGGGACATCCGGTGGATCTCGTCGAGGAAGAGGACCTCGCCCTCGGAGAGCGAGGAGAGAATGGCGGCCAGGTCTCCGGCGTGCTGGATGGCCGGGCCGCTGCTGATCCGCAGCGGGGCGTTCATCTCGGCGGCAATGATCATGGACAGCGTGGTCTTGCCCAGGCCCGGCGGGCCGGAGAGCAGCACGTGGTCCGCGCTGCGGCCGCGCATGCGGGAGGCCTCCAGCACGAGCGAGAGCTGCTTGCGGACCCGGTGCTGGCCGACGAAGTCGTGCAGGTTCTTGGGCCTGAGAGCGGCCTCAATGACGCGTTCCTCCGGCTCCTCTCCCCCGGCCACGAGCGACGGCTCAGCCACGGGTGCCTACCCTGTTCCCGGCTCGGGCGCCGTCCTGGCCCAGCCAGCGCAGGGTGGCGCGCAGAATCTCGGCCACGTTGCCCTTCCCTGCGAGTTCGGGAGAGTCGGCGAGGGACTTGTCAATGCTGGTGACGGCATCTTTTTCGGACCAGCCCAGGCTCGTCATGGCGGCGACCACCTGCGGCTTCCAGACAGCTTCCGAGGAGGAGGACGCCGCGGGGGCAGCGGCGCCTGCGGTCCCATGCGGAATGAGCTTTCCTGCCAGTTCCAGCACGATCCGGCCCGCAACCTTGGGCCCGATCCCGGGCACCTTGGTGAACGCCTTGCCGTCGCCGGAGTGCGCGGCGACGCGGATGGCTTCGGGCTCGTGGACGGCCAGCACGGCCAGGGCCAGCCGGGGGCCGACGCCGCTGACGCTGAGGAGCACATCGAAGACTTCGCGTTCGTCGTCGCTGCTAAAGCCGAAGAGGGTCAGGGAGTCCTCACGCACGATCAGCGAGGTGTAAAGCTTTCCCTCCTCGCCCATGCGGAGACTGCTGAGCGTCTGTGGCGTGGCGTTCACGCTCATGCCGGCACCATTGAGGTCGATCACGGCGGAGGACAGACCGACGTGCGCTACGGTTCCGCGGAGAAAACTGATCAAGGCCGGGCTCCTGAAATACCGCCGGCAAATGCCGGCTATCGAACATATCTACGAATACCCTACCAAGCTCTGCGCCGGTACAGCCGGACATTCAGCGTGAACGCCGCGCTTTGGCCTCGGCGTCCGCCCAGGCACGCTGGGCCGGGGTCAGGGCCCGGCTGCCCGGTCCGGTGCTGACGGCGCCCTCGTTGGAAGTTCCGCTGCCGGCACGCCACGCGTGGGTGATGGCAAGCGCCAGCGCGTCGGCGGCGTCGGCCGGGCGGGGCGGGGCGTCGAGCCGCAGGATCTTGGTGACCAGTTTGGTGACGGCTTCCTTGTTGGACCTGCCGCTGCCGGTGACGGCGGCCTTGACTTCCGACGGCGTGTGCAGCGCCACCGGGATGCCGCGGCGGGCAGCCGCGGCGATCACGACGCCGGATGCCTGCGCGACCCCCATCACGGTACTGACATTAAGTTGCGAGAACACGCGTTCGACGGCGAGGACGTGCGGTTCGTATTTGTCCAGCCACTCATCGATCGAGGTGGCGATGACCAGCAGCCGCTGGTCCAGGCTTTCCCCGGGAGGGGTTCCGACGACGCCGAACGCCACCAGGGTGGCGCGGCGGTTCCGCTCCACGTCCACGACGCCGATCCCGCAGCGGGTGAGGCCCGGATCGACGCCGAGGACGCGAAGGCTCACTCGGCGCCCAGTGCGGCCTGTACATCGTCGCTGAGGTCGGCGTTGCTGTAGACGTTCTGGACGTCGTCGAGTTCTTCTAGCGCGTCCACGAGCTTCATGAACTTTTTGGCACCCTCGAGGTCCAGCGGAACCTCCATGGAGGGCACGAACTCGGCTTCGTCGGACTCGTACTCGATGCCGGCCTCCTTGAGCGCATCGCGAAGGGCCTGGAGATCGGTCGGTTCGGAGTGGATCTCGAAGCTGTCACCGTTATCCTTGACTTCCTCGGCGCCGGCGTCGAGCACGGCCATCAGGACATCATCCTCGGTCAGGCCGTTCTTCGGCAGTGACACAACACCCTTGCGGGAGAAGAGGTAGCTGACCGACCCGGGATCGGCGATGGTGCCGCCGTTGCGGGAGATGGCGAGGCGGACTTCCGAGGCGGCACGGTTCTTGTTGTCCGTGAGGCACTCGATCAGCAGCGCGGAGCCCTGCGGCCCGCGGCATTCGTACATGATCTCGGTGTAGTCCACCACTTCGCCGGTGAGGCCGGCACCGCGCTTGATGGCGCGGTCGATGTTGTCAGCGGGAACCGAGGTCTTCTTGGCCTTCGTGACGGCCAGTTCCAGGCCCGGGTTGCCGGCAAGATCCGGGCCTCCCATCCGGGCGGCCACTTCGATGTTCTTGATCAGCTTGGCGAACGACTTGGCCCGGCGGCTGTCGAGGATGGCCTTCTTGTGCTTGGTCGTCGCCCATTTGGAGTGGCCTGACATACTTTACGCTTCTCCTCTGATCATTCGAATAAACAGTTCGTGCACGCGCTTCTCTCCCGTCACTTCCGGGTGGAAGGAGGTCGCCAGCAGCTTGCCGGAGCGCACAGCCACAATTCTAGCCGTCCCGGCCAGCGCTTCGGGGTGGGACGCCCTGCCTGGTTCCACCGTGGCGAGGATCTCCACGCCGTCCCCGACGCGCTCCACCCACGGCCCGCGGATGAAGACCGCATGAACAGGCGCCACGCCGTGCTCCGTGGCGCTGAACTCCAGGCCTCTGAAGTCGAGGTCCGTTTCGAAGGACTCGCGCTGCCGGCCAAAGGCGTTGCGGCGCACCGTAATATCCAGGCCGCCGAAGGTCTGCTGCGGGTTGCCGGCGAGGTCCCTCGCCGGGTCGGTGATCTCGTCCGCGAGCAGGATCATGCCGGCGCAGGAACCGTAGGCCGGCAGCCCGGCCCGGAGGCGTTCGCGCAGCGGGTCCCGGAGCCCGAAGATCCCGGCGAGCTTGTCAATGGTGGTCGATTCGCCGCCGGGAATGATGAGGCCGTCGAGGCCGTCGAGCTCGGCGGGACGCCGGACGCCGATGCCGGTGGCACCGGCTGCTTCCACCGCGTGCAGGTGTTCGCGGAAATCGCCCTGGAGTGCCAGCACGCCGATCCGCAGGCCTGCACCCGCGCGGGAAGGAAGCGCAGAAGAGGGGTTGGTCATCCGACCAGCATAGTGGCCCGAACACCCCCGGCACCCCGGCCCGGCAGGCTTCCATGCCGCCGCTGGGATATATTACAAAGCATGTTTTACTTCAGCGTTCCGCTCGGCAAGCTCGTCCGCCGGGTCTCCCGGCTCAGGGGCGGAGGCTCTGCCCTCCCCGGGCTGGTCGTCGAAAAAATCGACCCCGGCTTTATGCGTAGGACCCTGTCCTCCCTGCCGCTGGGCGTTGCCGTCGTCAGCGGTACGAACGGGAAGACGACCACCACCAAAATGGTGGTGGAGCTGCTCGAGAGCCAGGGCCTGGCGGTCTTCACCAACCGCACCGGCAGCAATTTCACCCGCGGCGTGGCCGCCGCCCTGCTTGGCGAGGTGGACTGGCGGGGCCGGCTGAGCGCCGACGTCGCCGTGCTGGAGCTGGATGAGGCGCACGCCGTGCACTTCGTCAACCAGGTGCCGCCGCGCTACAGCCTTCTGCTGAACGTCCTGCGGGACCAGCTGGACCGCTTCGGGGAGATCGACAAGACCGCGCAGCTGCTGCAGCACGTTGCCGCCAAAACCACGGAAACCGTTGTGCTGAACCGGGAGGACCCCCGCGTCGCCCGAATCGCGGAAACGCTGAACACGGACACCCTCACCGGACCCGGCGTCCTCTACTTCGGCCTCGATGATTCGCTGCTGGGCACCTTCCCCAACGACGACGAGATGCGGGCCGCCCCCGGCAGCCCGGTGCCGCCGTCCCCCGCAAAGCCGTCCGCCGACGTCGTGCTGCGCAGGGTCGGTCCGGACAATGCGGACTTCGAGTACGACGGCGTCACCGTCACCACCGCAATGAACCTGCGCGGCGTCTACAACATCTTCAACGCCGCCGCCGCGTTGACCCTGGCCCGGGCGATTTCAGGCGCCCGCGGCGCAGGCACCGACCAGGCCGGACTGCTCACGGCGCTGTCTAGGGTGGCGCCGGCGTTTGGCCGCGGCGAAAGCCTCGTGGTCGATGGCCTGCCGCTGGAACTGGTGCTGGTCAAGAACCCCAGCGGTTTCCGGCTGGGCCTGAAATCCTTCCCGGCCGCCGGCTACGCCACCATGATCGCGATCAATGACAACTACGCGGACGGCCGGGACATGTCCTGGCTGTGGGACGTCGAATTCGATACCCTCCGTGCGGGCGGCGTGGACGGATTGACCGGCTCCCGCGCCTACGACATGGCGTTGCGGCTGCAGTACGACGACGTCGCCATCGGTGCGGTGAACACCGAGATCGCACCCGCGCTGGCCGCTTTCATCCGCGGCGCCAAGGACAAACCAAAGCGGATCTTCTGCACCTACACAGCCATGCTGGCCATCCGCCGCGAGCTGGCCAAAATCACCACAGTGGAGGTGGTCTCATGACCCCCGAGCCCGAATCCGGACAGCCCGGGTCCAAGCTGCCCGAATCCAAGCAGACAGAGTCCAGCGTGCCCGGGCACAGGCTCTCCTTCGGCCACGAGTTGCCGCCGGAGGAATCCGCTGCGCCCGGCAAGGGCAGCATCCGTGTCCTGCAGCTGTACCCGCGGGACATGAACATTTACGGCGACTGGGGCAACGCCCTGGTGCTCGCGCAGCGCCTGCGCTGGCACGGCTATACCCCCGAACTGCTCGAGTACAACGTGGGAGACGCGTTCCCGGCGGATGTTGACCTGGTTGTCGGCGGCGGCGGGCAGGACAGCGGCCAGCTGGTCATCCAGGACGATCTGCGCTCCCGGGGGCCTGCCCTCAAGGAACTGGCGGAGGACGGCACGCCCATGCTGGTGATCTGCGGCCTGTACCAGCTCTTCGGGAAGTTCTTCAGGACCCGGACGGGCTCGGTCCTGCCGGGAATCGGCATCCTGGACGTAGAGACCCACGGCACGGACGAGCGGTTGATCGGAAACGTCTCCGTGTCCTCCCCCGAGTTCGGCACCGTCCTGGGCTACGAGAACCACAGCGGCCAGACCATGCTTGGCCCCGGCGTTTCGCCGCTGGGAACCACGGCCAGGGGCACCGGCAACAACAGCGACGACGGCCAGGAAGGCGCCCGTTACCGGAACATCGTGGCGAGTTACCTGCACGGCTCCCTGCTGCCCAAGAACCCGGCGCTGGCGGACTTCCTCATCCGGACCGCCGTCGAACGCAAGTACGGCACCTTCTCCCCCGGTACACCGGACGACTCCTACGCGGCCCTCGCCCGCGAACACGCGGCCCGCCGGCCACGCTGAAGCGGCCGAGCCGGCTCAGAGTGAGCACTGAGTCAGCGCCGAGTCGGCAAGTCGCGGTCCTACCGGGTGTCACGCCGGGTTGACTTCGATTAGCTGCGGATGCCCGGCGGTGCCGAAAGGACTCGGATCGGCTGCAGTGGTTTTCAAAACGCGCAGCGTCCTTTCGTAGGCCGCAGGATTTTCTTGCCGGAGTCTTTCGATCTGGTCTTCCAGGCGGGTGGCGAACCGTGGGTGGATGCCATCACCACGGTGGCCAGCCCGGCCTCGTCGAAGACGTCCGCAGCGTCTGAAGGGTCAACACCGTAGCCTTCCGTGAATCTGCCGGGGATCCCGTTGCGGAAGATGCCCTGCTCGATCACTTCCGCAACGAAGGCGCCGTCGTCCATCCGGCCACGTTCATCCGGAATCGCGACGGTCCGGCGAGGGCACGTGGTGATCTCGAATTCGAGGCGCTCTTCACTTGTTTCCAGGCGCTCTCAAACCCTGGCACAGCGACAGCTCTCGGTCCGTGCGTACATGCCCCTGAACACCAGCCCCGGTACGCTGGTGCTATCAGCCGCACACTTCGGACACGGTTGTGCACGTTGGAACGGGGATCGCATGGCACGCCCGATGATTGCAACCAAGCTGTACGTCCCGAAGCTGCGAGGTGGTCTTGTGACCCGCCCACGACTCAGTGAGCGTTTGCGTCGCGGAGCCGAGTCGAGGCTGACTCTGCTGTCCGCCCCCGCCGGGTTCGGCAAGACGACGCTCCTCGCCGAGTGGCTGGGCGAGACACCTGGCGAAGGCCGTTGCGTGGCGTGGCTCTCGCTCGATGCGGCGGACAGCGAGCCGGCTTCATTCTGGACCGGCGTCGTGACCGCACTCCAAACGGCGATGCCCAGCGTCGGATCGACTGCGCTTGAGCTCATTGCGTCTTCTCCAATGCCGACCGAGCATGTGCTCAACACCGTGTTGAACGAGCTCGCCGCGGCACCGAACGGTGTATGGCTGGTGCTCGACGACTACCACTCGGTTGACAGCCGCGATGTCGGTGACGGGATGGCCTTCCTTTTGGAACACCTTCCGCCGCACGTGCACGTCGTGATCAGCACCCGCGCCGACCCCGATCTGCCACTGTCTCGATTGCGGGTGCGCGGCGAGCTGGTCGAGATCCGAGCTGCGGAGCTGCGCTTTACGTCGGAGGAGGCCGCCGCGTACCTCAATGAGGTGGCG
Source organism: Pseudarthrobacter sp. HLT1-7 (assembly GCF_059383435.1). Classification (NCBI taxonomy): domain Bacteria; kingdom Bacillati; phylum Actinomycetota; class Actinomycetes; order Micrococcales; family Micrococcaceae; genus Pseudarthrobacter; species Pseudarthrobacter sp. HLT1-7. Next base: position 43,146 of record NZ_JBWZCH010000019.1, read on the forward strand.
GGACTGGACCTCGCCGCGGAGGAGGTAGCGGCATTGGAGCAGCGAACGGAGGGATGGATTGCCGCGCTTCAGCTCGCTGCCCTCTCTCTCCAGGGGCGCGAAGACGTCGCAGGCTTCATCGCCCGGTTCGCCGGGAACGACCGGTATATCGTCGACTACCTGGTCGAGGAGGTCCTACAGCATCAACCCGACGCAGTCCGCAGTTTCCTGTTGCACTCAGCGGTTCTCGACCGGCTCACGGGGCCGCTCTGTGACGCCGTCACCGGCCGCGACGACGGGAGCGACATGCTCGTGGCACTGGAGCGCGCCAACCTCTTCACCGTACCTCTGGACGGCCGGCGGGAATGGTACCGCTACCACCACCTCTTCGCCGACGTGCTGCGGGCACGCCTGCTCAGCGAGCGGCCCGAGCAGATTCCGCTGCTGCATCAGCGCGCCAGCCGCTGGTATGAGAGCCACGATATGGCAGGGGACGCCGTCGGGCATGCATTGTCTGCCCGGGACTTCGACCGCGCGGCACACCTCATGGAGCTGGCCGCGCCGACGATCCGCCGCAACCGGCAGGATGCGATGCTGCTCGGCTGGCTGAAGGCGCTCCCCGACGCCGCCGTCCGGCGCAGCCCGGTGCTCAGCGCCTTCTACGGATTTATGCTCATGCTGTCCGGTGACCTCACCAGCGTCGAGCCACGATTCGCGGACGCCGAGCGGGCGATGGCTGCGGTGCAGGACGGGGCGGCTCCCCCCTGGCCTGACACCGAAGAGCTCCAGACGTTGCCGGCGACCATCGCCGTCTACCGCGCCTCGCTCGCCCAAGCACGGGGCGATGTGGCAGGCACGTCGGAGCACGCCCGGCACGCACTTGACCTAGCCCGCCCCAGCGACCATCTTGCGCGGGGAGCTGCGGCCGGGTTTCTGGGGCTCGCCGCGTGGGCGAGGGGGGACGTGCCGACCGCGCTGCAGACGTTCACGGAGGCTGTGGCAAGCCTGCACGCAGCCGGCAACCTGGTCGACGAGCTCAGCAGCACGGTGGTGCTCGCTGACATGTGGCTCGCGGCAGGTCGACTCAGCAGGGCACGCCTGCTCTACCAGAGTGCGCTGCAGCTGGCCGAGACCCAGGGCGAGCCCGTGGCGCGGGCAGCCGCCGACCTGCACGTGGGCCTAAGCGAGATCTACCGCGAAGCCGGAGACCTCGGCAGAGCCAAGCGACACCTCGAGACCGCCGCAGTATTCCTGGACCATGCACCGATGACCGAGAGCCGCTACCGGTGGTTCGTGGCATTGGGACTGGTTGCCCAGGCCGAAGGAGACCCGGACAGCGCCATCAGGCTCCTGGACCAGGCGGAGCAACTCTACCGGCCGGGTTTCTTCCCGGACGTTCGCCCTATCGCGGCGATGAAGGCCCGGGTCTGGATCGCGCAGGGCAAGATGCCGGAAGCTGCCGACTGGGCACGCGATCGAGGCGTTTCCGTCACGGACGATGCCAGCTATCTAAGCGAGTTCGACCACCTCACCTTGGTCCGGCTGCTCATCGCGCAGCACCGGGCACGCCCCCACGCAATATCGATCGACCGTGCACGTCGCCTGCTGGACCGGCTGTTTGAGGCCGCCGAATCATCCGGACGCGCCGGAAGCCTGGTGGAGATCCGCATGCTGCAGGCACTGGCACAGGACGCGCAGGGACACCGGCCGCAGGCCCGCGAGGCACTGGGCCGCGCTTTCGCCGAGGCACCCGAGGCAGATCAGTATGTGCGGCTTTTCCTGGACGAAGGAGCGCCCATGATGGTGCTGCTCCGCGAGGCCACGCACGGCGCCGACGCCGCCGGCCACGCGTCCCGGCTCATCGCCCTGGGTGAGGGGTCCCCAACGCCAGTTCCCCGGTCAGGGGAGCTCCCGACGTCGGCCGTTGACTCGCTCAGCGAGCGGGAGCTGCAGGTGCTCCGGCTACTTGGCAGTGAGCTGAGCGGGCCCGAGATCGCCCGCGCGCTCTTTATCTCGCTCAACACGCTGCGAACCCACACCAAGCACATCTTCACCAAGCTCGGCGTCAACAGCCGCCGGGCGGCGGTCCGCACCTCCCACGATCACGGCTTGATGTAGCCTGCCCGCCACCGGATCTCACCCTGTCAGTCACATCGTGGGGTGACGCCGGGTCACCCCGTCCGTCCCTAGATTTGAGTCATCCCGCGGCGCCCGGCCACGGAAACCCAGAACCAGGGAGCCGGACATGACCATCACCACCACCACCCTCACCCGGGCGGCCGGCGTTGCCGCCGCCGTCGCAGGACTGCTGTACATCGGCGTTCAGATCAACCACCCTCACCTGGACCTCGCCTTCATCTCCACGACCGAGTGGAAGGTGCGCCAGACGATGAAGGCGCTCTTCGCCGCCCTGGCGCTCGCCGGCATCACCGGCATGTACCTGCGCCAGGTGACGCGGACCGGAGTCCTCGGCCTGATCGGGTACCTCGTGCTCGCCACCGGCTTCCTCCTCATGTTCAGCACCGAAGTCGTTGGTGTGGTCGTCTTCCCCTCCATCACTGGCACCTCACCCGGATACGTCACCGACGTCCTCGCCGTGGCCGTTCCCGGCGGCCACGCGACCGGCGACATCGGCCTGATGCAACAGCTCAGCCAGCTCGCCGGCGTCGGCTACCTGGCCGGTGGCCTCCTCTTCGGCATCGCGCTCTTCCGCGCCCGCATCCTCGCCCGATGGGCCGCCGCGCTCCTCGCCGTCGGCGCCGTCGCAATCCTCGCGATCCCCCTGCTGCCGCAGATCAACTTCAGGCTGTTCGCCATTCCCACCGGCGTCGCCCTGGTCGGCCTCGGCTATTCGTTGTGGCGCGATCAGCGTACCGCGGCCGGTCAATCCCTGCCCCAGGTCGCCAGCTCACCGCTCGACCCGGCCGGCGCCAAGTGACCACGCACCCTACGCACCCCACGCACCCGGCAGCAAGGACGGGCACATCGGGCCGGTGGGTGCCGATCGCACTCGTCGCCCTCGCCCTGGTACCCGCGATAGCCGGCTCTCTGCGGCTGGTCGAGTTGTCCGGCGGTCCGCAGCTCATGCCTGCGAATCCCCGCATGACCGCCTCGCCAATGCCCGTGGTCCTTCACATCATCAGCGCAATCACCTACGCGTTCGTCGGGCCTTCCAGTTCTCGCCCCGGGTTCGGCGCCGCTGGCCGCGCTGGCACCGTTCAGCCGGGCGGGGCCTTCTGATGCTGGGCGCCGCCTGGGCCATTAACCTCACGGTCGCGGAGTACATCATCCGATGGAGCGGCAGCAGCCGAACCAGCAAGGCGACGGCGGAGGTCGGGTCCTCATGACCCAGTCCCCCAAACGACCGGTGCCCACGGGCTACCGGCTTCGGGTCGACGGACACCTCGACGACCACTGGGCTGCCTGGATCGGTGACCTCACACTGACCCACGAAAGCGACGGCACGACAAGCCTGACCGGTTTCGTCCCGGACCAGGCAGCGCTGCACGGACTGCTGATGAAGGTCCGGGACCTCGGCGTCATCCTGATCTCCGTGGAGGCCATCGACCCATCAGTCGGGAGGGCACGCATCGGGTCGGGTCAGCCCATTCCGGGGTGATCCCGAATTGTGGGACCCGGCTTTCTGGCCCATTTGTGGCGCGACTTCGCGCGGACGTGCAACCGCCCGTCCTGTCCGCCGAAAAACGCTGAGGACCTCCGCGGCCTGGTCCCCGGCGCGGTCCAGCCCCGCACATGCATGGGTTCCTGTCGCGGGACGGGTGGCGCCCGGTGAGCTGTTGGCCTTCGGACGCGAAGAAGTGAAAGGCTACGGCGGCGACTTCCTCGATGGGTCCGTCACGGAACTTGTGCGGTGCGGCAAATCCGGGTTCTGGGTTCTGACTTCAGACGGTCAGCGAGTTTTTGCACGGCGGCTGCTCGTGGCCACAGGTTTGCGCGATGAATTGCCCGATATCACCGGTCTTGGTGACAGGTGGGCGCGCGACGTTCTGCACTGCCTCATGCCACGGCTACGAGGTGAGCGATATGCAGCCTGGCGTTCTGGGCGGTTCGCCCGACACCGTTCGCTACGCACAAATCGTCCGACAGCGGGCGGGCGATCGGAATCGTCGAGGTAACGGTGAATCGGATCCTGATCGAAGAGGAAAACCTGCGCGGTGTCGAGATGGAGGACGGCCGCACCATCCGTCGCGGCGCACTCTTCGTGCCACCACGCTTCGTCCCGCACATCGACCTCCTCATCGGCCTAGGCTGCGATGCCGACGAGGCCGGGTGGCCCGCGACCTAGCCAACCCACGAGCCCAAGTCATCACCGCCGCCGGCGAAGGATCCGCGGCCGCCATGGCAATCAACGCAGACCAAACCACAGCACCGCAGGCCGCCAAGGTCTCGCCCCCGAGCAGGCGCCAAGTGGCGCCTATGATCTGGCTGGCTGTGTTCCCCACACTCACTGTCCTCAACCTCGTGTTCGGCGATTGGCTAGCGAGGCTGCCTTCTGTCCTGCGTACCTTCGTGCTCGCCATTGTCGCCGTCCCAATCGTTATCTACGGAATCATGCCGAACCTGCACCGGCTCCACGGGCGCCTGCTGGCCCGAACCGCCCAAAGATAGCAATGTGGGGTCGACGAGAAGACGGACCCTGGTGCAGAATCAAGCGTCGTTCCATGGCGCTAGCTTATTAAAGTCCTGTAAGCCGGTAGATGGGATGACCGAATTCAGATTCTGTGGAGGAGCAGTTCACGATGATCCGGATTGAGCGGGACAACCTCGGCCGCGCGGATGTCCAGCAACTCCTGAGCGAGCACCTTGCGGCCATGTTTGCCGCCTCGCCGGCCGAAAGCGTGCATACCCTCGATGCTGCGGCGCTCCTGGGGCCGGCCATCACCTTCTGGACCGGGCGGGAGGATGCCGAGTTGCTTGGCTGTGGGGCGCCGGAAAGGCTCCAGCAGGGCCAGGGCGAGATCAAGTCCATGCACATCGCAGCCTACGCACAAGGCCGCGGCAGCGCCGCCCTTCTGCTGACCCACATCCTGGCCGAAGCCCGGCGTGGAGAATATGAACGCCTCTACCTGAAACCGGAAGCCAGGGCATTTTCGCTCCGGTCCGGCGGCTGTACCAGCGTCATGGTTTCAGCTTTTGCCCGCTCTTTTGCGGACAACGAAGACGACCCCAACAGTGTCTTATATGACTCCGGAGCTGGACTCAAGCCAGCTTTAGCGCCGCTCCTCCCGGCCGCGGGTCAGCTGCGGCCAGCGAACCCAAGCACGTCCCGGTGGACTCGGCCGCTTGAGCCCACCCGGAGATGGCCCTTCCCTGAATACCAGACGAGGATGCAATCCGGGATCAGCTCTGCTGTTTCGCTCACGACCTCCCTCGGGAAGAACCGGTCACTGTCGCCGCATACGAGCAGGACAGGCGGCTCAATGCACGGAAGCACCTCCCGCGAGTTGAATCTCAGCTCCGCCTGAACCTCGGTCAGGATGTCCGACGACGGGTAGTCGGAGCCGGCGAGCAGCCTGCGGCCGATGAGCGGCCCAAGCAGCCGGCGGAACCACAGTTTGCCGTCCCCCGGAATCAGGTACTCCGCAAAGGCCGTTCCGGCCCCGGCGATGTCACCCCGGGCCAGGGCTGCGGCCGGACGGGAATCAACGTCCTTGCCCCAGGCGCTGACCTCGGCTGCGGTGATGAGGAGGGCCATCCGCCCGAAGGAGCCTGGATGCAGCGCAGCCAAGTACTGTCCGATCATTCCGCCGAAGGATTCAGCCACGACGACGTCGACCCGTCCGCCGAAGTCCTCGGCAATGAGCTGCGCGCAGTGCTCGGCCATGTCGGCAATCGTGTGCCCGGCTGGCATGCCGCGGCGGCGGGTTACGAACCATACGGCGTATCCGGCGTTCAGGTATGGCTCAAACTGTTGCCTGAACATCCCCCGTATGAGCCCCTTCGGCACAGCACTCCCCGGGCCGCCCGGGATGAAGAGGAGCGTTCTGGGGCCGCTGCCCCAGGCCAGGTAGTCCATCCCGTTCCGGAAGGTCCCCGACCGCGGTTCCCGGTCCGCCGTCGATACTTTCGCCATGCAGGCCTCCTGTCCGCGAACGACAGGAGCAAACCTACCGATTTCCCCGCGCCATCACCACGGTATTCGCCGGTCGGTATCACGACAAGAGAGAACGCACGGGCCGTGGAGCCGCCGCCCGAAACACCCAGGATCTGCTGGTCCTCCGCCGGCTACGGTTCCCTGGTGATGAGCAATTCGTGGGCTCCCGCCGTCGCGGCGCCCATCGACTCCACCACGGTCTGGGTGCGCTGGCGGGTGGCGGCGTCGGCCGCGGCACCGGCGCAGGGACCCTGCGGGGCGTCGAACGCCACGGAGCACCAGCGGTATGGTCCGCGGACAATCACCGACGGCGCCCAGCCCAGGTCCGAGGCGGTCCACTTTCCGGCGGCGTCCTGGCTGAACTGGGCCCGGACCAGCAGGCCCTCGTTGTTCACCACATAGTTCGGCGAAAGTTCGGTGACCCCGTTGCCCAGGCCGTAGACAATCCAGGTCCCCTTGTACTGCTCGATCGGGAGCACCGAATGCGTGTGATGGCCGTAGATCATGGTGAACTGGCCGCTGTCCGCGAGGGCGTGGGCGACGCTCTGCTGCTCGGCGTTGGGCACGCTCGAGTACTCTTCACCGGCGTGCATGGCGCCGAGCACGATGTCCGCACCCTGGTCCCGGGCCTTCTTCGCCTTGGCGATCATGACGTCAGGGTCAAGCATGTCCACCTGCCAGGCCGCCTCCGGGAGCTGTCCGTTCAGCCCGTACGTCGCATCGATCACCGCGATTTTCGCCGCGGCGGTCTGCAGTATCATAACGTCCTGCGCGTCGGCCTCGGTCCGGTATGAGCCCGTGTGCTGCAGCCCGGCCGCGTCGAGGGCATCCAGAGTGCGCACCAGTCCGGCGGTCCCGCGGTCGATGGTGTGGTTGCTGGCCGTTGTGCAGGCCTGGTAGCCCACCTGCTGGGCCGCGGTAATGATCTGCGGGGGAACGTTGAAGGAGGGATACGCCGAGAACGGTCCGGTCGGTCCGGCCACCGGAGTCTCCTGGTGGCAGATCGCGAGGTCGCTCTTCTCGATATACCTCCGCTGTCCCTCCAGCAGAGGGCCGAAGTCGAGTCCCTTCGCCCCGGTGGCGAGGGCATCGGCACGCGCCTGCTCCCACAGCTGGGCGTGGACCAGCATGTCCCCGGTGAGGACAACGGAGGTGCAGCGGACGGCCGGGCAGGCGGGACCCTTACCCGCCGTCGGGGTCGGCGTCGGGGTGGTCGACGCCGTCGGGGTCGAGGTCGGCGGCTGGCCGTTCGACGCCTGCGGCTCCGCCGGCGTTGTTGCTGCCGTGGCGCCGGCGGCCGCTGAAGAAGTCGGGCTGCCGTGGTCCGGCCGGGCGATGACGCCGCAGGATGCTACGGACGCCACGAGCGACGCTGCCGCGGCCACGGCCAACAGCCGTCCGCGAAGAGTTGAGTTGGTATTCCCCATACTGGGCATCCTACGGCGGGCGCCACCACAACACGCTTAGCCGTCCATTGAGAACCGCAGCATTACATGAAAGAGTTATTTCATGACCAACCCCCTGCTGAGCCCCAGCACCCTGCCGTTCGGCCTGCCCCCGTTTGCGGACATCGAGGACGCGCACTACGCCGAAGCCGTCGAGGCCGGTCTCGCGGAGCAACTGGCCGAGATCCAGGCAATCGTGGACAACCCGGAACCAGCGAGCTTCGAGAACACCGCACTGGCCATGGAGCAGTCCGGCCAGCTGCTGGGCCGTGCCGCGGCAGCCTTTTACACCCTCGTCTCGGCGGACGCCTCGGACCCGATCCTGGAGCTGGAGACCCGATTGTCCCCGCTGTTGTCGGCGCATCAGGACGCCGTCTACCTCAATCGTGGCCTCTTCGAGCGCTTCGCCGCTCTGGACTCCGCTGTGCCCGACGGCGAGGCTGTACTCGACGGCGAGGCGGCGCTTGACGGCGAGGCGGCGCGGCTGGTGGACGAGTACCTCAAGGAGTTCCGCCAGTCCGGCATCGCGCTGGACGGGGCCGGCCAGGAGCGGCTCATGGCCGTCAACGCCGGGCTCGCGACGCTGGGCACCGAGTTCGGCCAGCGCGTCAAGGAAGGGATGAAGTCCGCCTCGCTGCTGCTGGACGACTCCGCCGAGCTGGCCGGCCTGCCGGCTGACGACGTCGCCAGCGCCGCGGAAGCCGCCCGCACCGCCGGTCACGGGGACAAATTCCTGCTCACCCTCATCCAGCCCAGCAACCAGCCGGCCCTGGCCGCCCTGGAAAACCGTGACGTCCGCCGGCGCCTCTACGAGGCCTCCATCGGACGCGGCAGCGACGGCGGCAGCCTCGACGTGCAGGACCTGGTCAAGGACATGGTGCGGCTCCGCGCCGAAAAGGCCCGGCTGCTGGGCTTCGCGAACTTCGCCGAACTCATGGTGGACCGGCAGACCGCCCCCGACTTCGAGGCCGTCCAGACCATGCTGAACACGCTGGCCCCGGCGGCCGTCCGGAACGCCGATGCCGAAGCCGCAGCGCTGGCCGGGATCGCCGGCCACCCGCTCGAAGCCTGGGACTGGGCCTTCTACTCGGCCAGGGTCAAGCGTGAACGCTACGCCGTGGATGAGCAGGCCCTGCGCCCCTACTTCGAGCTGGACCGGGTCCTCAACGACGGCGTTTTCTTCGCCGCCAACGCCCTCTACGGCATCACGTTCCACAAACGCACCGACCTCGCGGGCTACCACCCGGACGTCCGGGTCTGGGAAGTGAGGAACCCGGACGGTACCGGACTGGGTCTGTTCCTGGGCGACTACTACACCCGCGATTCCAAGCGCGGCGGGGCCTGGATGAACTCCCTCGTCGAGCAGTCCTCAATCCTCGATACCCGGCCCGTGGTGATCAACAACCTCAACATCTCCAAGCCGCCGGCCGGCGAACCCACGCTCCTGACCCTGGACGAACTCCGCACCGCGTTCCACGAGTTCGGCCATGCCCTGCACGGCCTGTTCTCCGCCGTCACGTACCCGCGGTTCGCCGGCACGTCCGTGCCGCGGGACTTTGTGGAGTACCCCTCGCAGGTGAACGAAATGTGGATCATGTGGCCGGAGGTGCTGGCCAACTACGCACGGCACTACGCCACCGGCGAGGCGCTGCCGCAGGAGGTGGTGGACAGTCTCGACGCCGCCCGGCTCTGGGGCGAGGGCTTCGGCACCACCGAATATCTGGGCGCCGCCCTGCTGGACCTCGCCTGGCATCTGCTGGACGGCGCCGATGTGCCGGCGGACACGATCGAGTTCGAGGCGAAGGCGCTGGCCGCGGCAGGGGTGGCGCACAGCCTGATCCCGCCGCGCTACCGGACGGGCTATTTCCAGCACATCTTCGCCGGCGGGTGGTACGCCGCCGGCTACTACTCCTACATCTGGAGCGAAGTGCTGGACGCCGAGACGGTGGACTGGTTCAAGGACAACGGCGGCCTCACCCGCACCAACGGGGACTTCTTCCGGAACGAGCTGCTGTCCCGGGGCAACAGCCGCGATCCGCTGGAGTCCTTCCGGGCCTTCCGCGGACGCGACGCAGAGCTCGGGCCGCTAATTCGGCGCCGCGGCCTCGACTGACCCCTCATCGACTGCTCCGTAAACGCCGCTTTGACCCCTGATAAGGGCCGTTACGGAGCAGTCGATGGAGGAAAGACGTTTTACCAGCCGCGCTCGGCGAGGCGGTGCGGGGCCGGGATCTCGTCCACGTTGATGCCGACCATGGCCTCGCCCAGGCCGCGGGAGGCCTTGGCGATCTCTTCCGGATCGTCGAAGAAGGTGGTGGCCTTCACGACGGCGGCGGCCCGCTGGGCCGGGTTGCCGGACTTGAAGATGCCGGAGCCGACGAACACGCCGTCGGCGCCGAGCTGCATCATCATGGCCGCGTCGGCCGGGGTGGCGATGCCGCCGGCGGTAAACAGCACCACCGGGAGCTTGCCGGTGGCGGCCACTTCCCTGACCAGTTCGTAGGGGGCCTGCAGTTCCTTGGCGGCGACGTAGAGCTCATCCTCTGCCATGCCGGCGAGCCTCTTGATCTCCGAGCGGATCTGGCGCATATGGGTGGTGGCGTTGGAGACGTCGCCGGTGCCGGCCTCGCCTTTGGAACGGATCATGGCCGCGCCCTCATTGATCCGGCGCAGGGCCTCACCGAGATTCGTGGCACCGCAGACGAAGGGAATGGTGAAGTTCCATTTGTCGATGTGGTTCGCGTAATCGGCCGGGGTCAGGACCTCGGACTCGTCGATGTAGTCCACGCCGAGGGTCTGGATGACCTGGGCCTCGACGAAGTGGCCGATCCTGACCTTGGCCATGACCGGGATGGACACGGCGGCGATGATCGCCTCGATCATGTCAGGATCAGACATCCGGGAGACGCCGCCCTGGGCGCGGATGTCGGCGGGAACACGCTCCAGCGCCATGACTGCCACGGCTCCGGCATCCTCGGCGATGAGGGCCTGCTCGACGTTGACAACGTCCATGATGACGCCGCCCTTGAGCATCTCCGCCATGCCGCGCTTGACGCGGTTGCTGCCCGTGATGCTCTGGGCGGACGCGCCGGCTTCGCTGCTTACATCAGGTGTAGACACAAAAACCCCTATGGGTAGATAGATGACCTCGCCGGGGCACGGACGGCACACCAGTACCGCCACGCACACCCCGGATTACCGGATCCATTGGCCGGTAGAGCTAATACTAGTACCCCGCCGCGACGCCGCTGAACTCCGGTTACGGCCGTCGGGGCACGCCGGACTCGGGTGCTCAGACGGCCGGTTCGGTGGCCGTGCCTTCGGTTTCAGCGAGCCACTGGCGGTGCACGGCAACGATCCGCTGCACCACGGTCACCAGGCTTGCCGCGGCCAGGAGGCACAGTGTCACGAAGAGCACGATCACCGGCAGGCCCAGGCCGGTGAAGCCGGTGACCACCAGCACGGAAACGAGCCGTTCGGCGCGTTCGGCAACGCCCAGGTTGGCATGGAAACCCAGCGCCTCGGCCTTGGCCCGGGCGTAGGACACCACCATCCCCAGGACCAGGCAGACGACGGCGGCAATCGCGATGGCGGTATTCGCGCCTCCGGTGAAGAACCAGACCGCGACACCGGCGAACAGCGCGCCGTCGGCGACCCGGTCCAGGGTGGAGTCCAGGAAGTTCCCCCAGCGCCCGCCGCTCTCCTGCATCCTCGCCATGATGCCGTCGATGACATCGGAGAAGATGAAAGCAGTAATGAACAGCGTGCCCCACCAGAGCTGGCCCAGCGGGTAGAACACCAGGGCGCCCACCACCACGCCGAGCGTGCCCACAATGGTCACGGCGTCCGGGGAGACACCGATCCGCAGCAGCCAGCGGGCCAGCGGGGAGAACAGCGCGGTGAAGAAGCCGCGCGCGTGCCTATTCAGCATCCGTCCCCCTGGTTGGTTCTTCCCGGGACGGCATGTCCCCGGGCCAGGCCTCGGAGACCTGCTGGCGGACCTCGGCCAGGGTCTGGGTGATGGCCTTGGTCTGGGCAATGATCGGGAAAAAGTTGCCGTCCCCGCCCCAGCGCGGCACCACATGCTGGTGCAGGTGGCCGGCGATTCCGGCCCCGCCGGTCACACCCTGGTTCATGCCCAGATTGAAACCGCTTGGATTCGCGACCTTGCGCAGCACACGCATGGCGGTCTGGGTCAGCCCGGCAAACTCCGCCGTTTCCGCCACGGTCAGGTCCGTGTAGTCCGGGATGTGCCGGTACGGGCAGACCAGCAGGTGGCCGGGGTTGTACGGGAACAGGTTCAGCACCACGTAGCAGCTCCGCCCCCGGTACACGATGAGCGAATCCGCGTCCTCACGCTCGGGAGCGACACAGAACGGACAGTCGTCCGGGTTCTTGAACTGGTGCTGCCCGCCCTTGATATACGCCATCCGGTGCGGGGTCCACAGGCGCTGGAACGCGTCCGGAACCCCCGCCAGGCCAAAGTCGTCCGTCACGCCGTCGTCGCCGGGGTATTCCGGACCGGCCGCCGGTCTCTCCTGCACGCCCGTCCCCTAGCTGGTCCGGTCGCGGACGGCGTCCACGATCCGCTGGACGGCCTCGGCGACGGGCACGCCGTTGTCCTGGCTGCCGTCGCGGAAGCGGAACGACACGGCACCGGCGTCGGCGTCGTCTCCCCCGGCGATCAGCACGAACGGGACCTTGTCCTTGCTGGCCGTGCGGATCTTCTTCGGGAAGCGGTCCGAGGAAATATCGACCTCGGCCCGGATGCCGGCAGCTTTAAGCTGGCCGACGACGTCGAACATGTAGTCGTTGAACGTCTCGGCGACCGGAATGCCGACCACCTGGACGGGGGCGAGCCAGGCCGGGAAGGCGCCGGCGTAGTGCTCGGTCAGGACACCCATAAAGCGTTCTATCGAGCCGAACAGCGCACGGTGAATCATGACCGGCCGCTGGCGGGTGCCGTCGGCCGCCTGGTACTCCAGTTCGAAGCGTTCCGGCAGGTTGAAGTCCAGCTGGATCGTGGACATCTGCCAGGTCCGGCCAATCGCATCACGGGCCTGGACGGAGATCTTGGGGCCGTAGAACGCGGCGCCGCCCGGATCCGGGACCAGGTCCAGGCCGGATTCCTCGGCGACCTCGGCCAGGGTCCGGGTGGCCTCCGCCCAGATCTCGTCCGGGCCCACCGACTTTTCCGGGTCCTTGGTGGAGAGCTCCAGGTAGAAGTCGTTCAGGCCGTAGTCCTTGAGCAGGGCGAGGACGAAGTTCAGCGTCTTGGTGAGCTCATCCTTCATCTGATCGCGGGTGCAGTAGATGTGCGCGTCATCCTGGGTCATGCCCCGGACGCGGGTGAGGCCGTGCACCACGCCGGACTTCTCGTAGCGGTAGACGGAACCGAACTCGAACAGCCGAAGCGGCAGCTCGCGGTAAGACCGGCCGCGGGAACGGAAGATCAGGTTGTGCATGGGGCAGTTCATCGGCTTCAGGTAGTAGTCCTGGCCGGGCTTGCGGACGGTGCCGTCCTCGTTGAGTTCCGCGTCAATATGCATCGGGGGGAACATGCCGTCGCGGTACCAGTCCAGGTGGCCGGAGACCTCGTAGAGGTGGCCCTTGGTGATGTGCGGGGTGTAAACGAAGTCGTAGCCGGCCTCGACATGGCGCTGGCGGGAATAGTCCTCCATCGCCTTGCGGATGATGCCGCCCTTGGGATGGAACACCGGAAGGCCGGAGCCCAGCTCATCGGGGAAGGAGAACAGGTCCAGTTCCACCCCCAGCTTGCGGTGGTCGCGGCGCTCGGCCTCGGCGATCCGCTCCTGGTAGGCCTTGAGGGCGTCCTTGGTGGGCCAGGCGGTGCCGTAGATGCGCTGCAGTTGCTTGTTCTTTTCGCTGCCGCGCCAGTACGCCGCGGAGGACCGGGTCAGGGCGAAGGCGTTGGAGATCAGCTTGGTGTTGGGCAGGTGCGGGCCGCGGCAGAGGTCACACCAGACGGTGGTCCCCTCCTTGCGCTCGACGTTGTCGTAGATGCTCAGCTCGCCGCCGCCCACCTCGACGGCGGAGCCGTCGGCGTCCGAGCCTGCACCCTTCAGGCCGATGAGTTCGAGCTTGTAGGGCTCGTTCTTCATTGCCTCGCGGGCCTCATCCTCGCTGACCACACGGCGGACGAATTTCTGGTTCTGGTTGATGATCTTCTGCATCATCTTTTCCAGGGTCTTCAGGTCTTCCGGGGTGAACGGCTCCTCGACGTCGAAGTCGAAGTAGAAGCCGTCGGTGATGTACGGGCCGATCCCCAGCCTGGCATCGGGGCGCAGCTGCTGCACGGCCTGGGCCATAACGTGGGCTGTGGAGTGGCGCAGGACGTTCAGCCCGTCCGGGGAGTCGATGGTGACGGCCTCGATGGTGGCATCCTCGGGCAGCGGCTGGTCCAGGTCCAGCAGAGCGCCGTTGACGCGAACCACTACGACGTCGCGGCGCTCAAAGAAGAGGTCCGCGCCGGTGGTCCCGGTAGTCACCTTGGTCTCTTCGCCATCGACGAGAAGGGTGATCTGCTGGGCATCTGACACGGGTGTCTCCTATTCAAGGTTAAGGCTTCGTAGCTTGTGGCATACGGGGACCACAGCCAGCCTCATCCATGCTATCGGTTTCTGCAGAGGCCACCCAACGCGCCGCTCAGCCTCCAAACCCGGTAATGGCGAGGTTTCGCCTGATCCCGTCCAACGCACCGGGCGGCTCCGGTTCCGGCTGTTCCGGGATCCCGGCCGCCGGGACCGGGAACGGCAGGGTGTCTGTGCGGCTCAGGTCCCAGGCCATGCTCGCGCTGATGCTGATGCCGCGGGGACCGGTCCGGCGGGTGGTCCCCCGGATCAGCAGCAGCCGGGTGCCGAACAGCAGCGGTCCGGCCAGTTCCTGGGCCTCGTGGAAGAAGACCGAGTCCACGCAGCCTGTACCGTCGTCGATGCTGATGAACACCACCCGCCGTCCGCCGCGCATGGGCGGGGTCTGGGTGGCTACCCGGACACCGGCCACCAGGACCTCCGTGCCGTTGCGCAGCCCCAGCAGCTTGTCCGCGGTGGTGACGCCCAGCCGGTCCAGCAGCGGCCGGTGGCTGGACATCAGGTGTTCGCTGACGTCCATGGCCATCAGGTCCAGTTCGGCCCGGACGGTCTCCACCAAAGTCGGCGCGGGCAGCACGGCCTTGAGGTTCTTCAGTTCAATATCCCCCAGCGGCAGGGACAGCTGACCCTCAATGACCTCCAGACCCTTCCGGTGGGGACGGCTCTGCAGGGTCTGGAGGTGCTGGACCAGATCCGCCCGGTTGGCGGTTCCGCCGGCGGCCCGGTGCAGGGAGTCGAAGGCGCCCAGCTGGGCCAGCCGCTTGATGCTCGGTTTGCTCAGCCGGGAGCGGGCGCGCAGGTCCGCCAGCGAGTCGTAAGGCTGGCCCGCCACCATCCGTTTGAGTTCAGCGCCGGAGAGCCCGAAGATGCCGTTCAGGCTCAGCCGGATGCCCAGCTTCCCGCGCTCCGGGCCGCCGGCGACCGGCTCCACCCGGTACTCGGCCCGGCTCAGGTTAATGTCCAGGGGCAGGATGGGGATCCCCAGCCGCCGCGCCTCGGCCACGAGCAGCCGTTTGGGGTACATTCCCGGATCGTGTTCCCACAGCCCGGCGAGGAACGCCTCCGGGTGGTGGGTCTTGAGCCAGGCGGACTGGTACGTGGGCACGGCAAAGGCAGCCCCGTGGGCCTTGCAGAAACCGAAGCTGCCGAAGGCCTTGAGCGTGCCCCAGACTTTGTCCACCACCTCGGGGCTGTACTTCCGGGCCCGGGCCTCCTGCCGGAAGAATTCCTCCACCCTGCCTTCCAGCACGTCGTTGCCGAGGGCGCGGCGGAACTCATCGGCGCGGGCCAGGCCGCAGCCTGTCATAACGTCGAAGGTCTTCAGGATCTGCTCGTGGAACACCGTGACTCCGTGGGTCTCCTCGAGGACCGGCTTGAGGTCCGGGTGCGGATACACCTCGGGGGCGAACCCGTGCCGGTGTTCCAAAAACGGCCGGACCATGTCCGATTTCATCGGCCCCGGGCGGAAAAGCGAGATGTCAATAATGAGGTCGTTGAACTCCCGGGGCGCCAGTTTGCCGATCAGTTCGCGCTGGCCGGGTGATTCAATCTGGAAACAGCCCAGGGTGTGGGTGCTGCGGATCAGCTCATAGGTGGGTTCGTCGTCGAGCGGTACGGCGTTAAGATCGATGCGCCCGTCCGCGGAGATGTAGTCCGGTCCGGTGCCGTCCGGTCCTGACGGGTGCGCGCCTGCTAACACCACCTCGGCCTTGGAGGGATGCAACCGGATGACTTCCCTGACGGCGAAGGCCATGGCGCTTTGCATCCGGACGCCCAGGACATCAAGTTTGAGCATGCCCATGGGGTCCATATCGTGCTTGTCGAACTGGCTCATCGGCAGGCCCAGGCCGCTGGGCTGCACGGGGGTTCGGTCCAGCAGGGTGGCGTCCCCCAGGATGACCCCGCACGGGTGCATGGAGATGTGCCGCGGCAGCCGGTCCAGCCGTTCAGTGAGGTCCACCAGCAGGTCCAGCTGCTGGTTTTCGGAGAAATCACGCTGTTCCACCCGGCCGGCGAACTCCTTCAGCTCGGGTTTCTCCACCAGGGCCTCGCGGAAGTTCCGGGCCGAGAACCGCCACAGCTGCTTGGCGATGTCCCCGATTTCGCCCTCCTCCATGCCCAGGGCAAGCCCGGCGTCGCGCACCGCACCGCGGGCGCGGTAGCCATTTTGCATGCTCATCAGCGTGACGCGTTCCGAGCCGAAGCGCTCAAAGATCTTCCGGTAGACGTTGTGCCGTTCGGCGCTTTCGACATCGATGTCGATATCCGGCAGGGTGGCGCGGTCCTGGGAGAGGAAACGTTCGAAGATGAGGTCGTGCTGGAGCGGGTTCACCGCGCTGACCTCAATCAGGTAGTTGACCAGGCTGGAGGCGCCCGAGCCGCGGGCCGCGGCGCGGACGCCCATGGCCAGGATCATCCGCGAGACCTCGGCGACGGTCAGGAAGTACGCGGCGAAGCCCAGGCTGTCGATGATCCGCAACTCGTGCTCCAGCCGGGAGCGGAGTTCCCCGGCGGGCTTCCCGGTGATCCCGGGGAACCTGCGGCCGATTCCGGCCTCGCAGCGCTGGGTGAGCTCCGCGAGGGCATCCCCGGCGATTCCGATCACCGAGGCCTCGGGGACCACCGGCTGTTTCCAGCCCATGTCGCGCACCGGGTCCATCCGGCAGCGGTCCGCGAGCGCTTCGGTCTGGGCCATCAGCCGTTTGAGGTCCGCGGCGCCGTATCCGGCGGTGTGCATGATCTCCTTGCCCAGTTGCAGCATCAGTTCCGCTGACTTGAGCCAGCCCTGTCCGTTGGGCTGGAGCAGCGGGGCGGCGGACAGTTCGGGCAGGGACTTCAGTGTCCGGGCGGAGTCCAGCACGTCCGCGGTGGCCGCACCGTCCTCGGCGACGTACCGGACGGCGTTGCTCAGCACTGCGGGCACGGCGTGCTCCGCGGCCAGTTTGAGCATGCGGACCGCGTGGGCCGTGCTCAGCGGCTCCCCGGGCGGGCTGAGCTGCGACACCACCTCGGCGGCGAGGGTCCCCGGCGGCATCGCGTCCAGCCAGCGCTTGAACAGGGTGCGGGGGCGCAGGTAGCGGCGCCCGCCCATGGCGCGTCCGACGTCGGAGTCCGGACCGATCAGCACGGTCAGTACCGGCTGCAGGGTCTCCGGGTGCAGGGTGCGGGAGGCCAGTTCCGCCCGGGTGACGGCCACGGGGACCGCTCCCTGCGCCTTGCCGGTGGTGCGGGCATGGGCATCGGAGATCAGCCGGCAGAGCGCCCGGTACCCGGCGCCGTTGTTGTGTCCGTGGGCCAGGACGACGACGCGTCCGCCCACCTGGGTGCGGAGGTCGCCGTCGTCGTCAAAGACCGCAAGGTCCACCCCCACGATCGGGTCCAGTCCCGCGGCCATGCAGGCCTTCAAATGCTTGATGGTTCCGTAGAGGCCGTCACGGTCCGTGCAGGCGAGCGCCGTGGCGCCGTCGGCCGCGGCGGCGCCGGCGAGCTCCTCCGGCCAGGAGACCCCGTAGTGGGCGCTGAAGGCCGTGGAGACGTGGAGGTGGGTGAAGCTCATGCTGATTCGGACTCCCGGAAGGGACGCAGGGCATCGTGGATCCGCAGCAGCCGCCAGCGCCCGCTGCCAACATGCCGGGTCAGGTCAAGGGTGAGGAAATCCTCCGCGGGTGACCCGCCCCCGGGTAATCCGGCCGGACGCACCTGGACCCGCCAGATCTCGTGATCCACCAGTCCGGGGCCGCTTCCCAGCGGGGCTCTCGGTTCCTCCGCCCACCACTGGCGCCGCTCATACCAGCGGACCGGATCAGCACAGACCGTATAGCGGCGGCCTGTCCAGTCAAGCCTGAGGGGCGTTCCGGCGGGGGTGCAGACGACGTCGACCGACTCGCTGAACATGCCCATAGTGCCTCCCGGACCACACCATCTGTAAAAACCAAACAAGTAAACCAAGCAGGTTATTCGAACATATCTTCGAACAACTCCAGTCTACGACGGTGCCGGGACAAAACCTAGATCAGGGGTGGACGGACGCAGGCGCAGGTAGCAGGATTGAGCCATGAGCTCCCATAACGCACTTCTCAAGCACGTCAGCATCGCTGCCAAGGACACGTCCCTGGTGGCGAATTTCGATATAGACGGAAATATCCCCGGCCAGGGCGCCTATGTGGTGGGGCTGGTGTCCGCCACTGCGGACCATTCCCACCAGCGCCGGATGGGGATCGAGTTCATGAACGGCGAGGCCGTCTCCTTCTACTGCTTCAGCCACGACGGAACGGAGGAGAACTTCGACCTCAAGGGTGTGGAGCACTCCGGCAACACCATTACCGGCAACTTTCCGCTGAGCACGGTGCTTGGCCTCCCCAAGGGACACCTCATGACGGCCTTCAGCGACTGCGATGGCCGGGACTACCAGGCAAACGTGCCGGTGGATGAAGCCCTCTGACTCCTGCGGGGACCTGTTCCAGCCTTAGGAGCTGGCTTTGTAGACTCCCAGCTCGAGGGTGATGAACGCATCGATCATGGCCCGATAGGTCTTCTCGACGAGGTCGACGTCGATGTCCTTCTGCTCCGCGGTGGCGCGGACGTGTTCGATCACCCGCTCTACGCGGCCGGGGGCCCGCACCTCGGCGCTGTCCGCCTTGAGGGTTCCGGCGATCCGGATCAGGCGCTCGCGGCGGCCGATCAGTGACACGATCTGTTCGTCCACCTCGTCAACGGCGACCCGCACGGCGGCGAGCTGTTCCCGGTCGGCCTTGGCGGACTTGTCTTCTGCATGGTTTGTGGACATGTGCACGACAGTATCGAACCATGCCGCCACGAGTCGACTTAATTCCGGCCGTCCGGAGTGTTGACACCTCCCGCAGTTTCCAAAAAGTTGGCCCGGGCTGGCCCGTCCACCGGGCAGCGCGTCGGACGTGCTGTTCATCCAGGCCAACCACGGCCTCATCCTCTCGCTCTGGAACGCTGGGCAGATGCAGGCCGAAGCGGCCGTTGATCCCCCGGCCGGCGTTCGACGGTGGGACTCGTTCACGGCAGATCAATGCGGGCATCCCGATTGGTCCGGCCGTCCTGCCTGGTCCGCCCCGGATATTGAAGTGTCCAGGAAAACGTTCTCCGCATCGTCGCGTCGTTCAGATGAGACATACCACGCTCCCGCTGCTACAAGCCCCCGCGGCAACTTTCGCCTATCGCGGCCGGTCACCTCCACGGCCCACCCGGCCTAGTACTAGACGCACCGCCATGCGGTGGCGCGGCGGAGGATTCCAGAGCCACGAAGGATTACCGCACGTTCCATCTGTTTACTCCAGGGCGCTGCGCTGACCGGCGCGCCGAAGCAGGAAGTTCGGGACGCCCGGCACAGGTGTTGTTGCCCAGCGCGCCTCCTGGTTCCCGGATTCTCCGCGATGCGGGCGGTCAGGGAACCAAGGGGGCTAAGAGTCCAGCGGCGCCGGCGATGGACAGGGCCGTGCGGATATGGTTGGCCCGGGTCCACAACCGCTGGTAGCTGTTCCACTGTTGATCCGGCTGAGCAGCGCCGTTCGCGGACAGACGGTTGTTGAGCGGCACATTTACCACCATGGTGGAGACCCACCCAGCCAGATAGGCAACCGCGCCGACGACCCGCAGTGGAGGCTGCGTCTGGGCGTCCACGGCCGCGGCCACGGCTATCGCGGCGCAGGCGGCGGCGGTGCCAAAGAACAGGACCATAAATGGAGCCCGCACGGCCTTCTCATTGATCAGGACCATGGTGGTGATGGCGTCCGTGGCGGGCTGCCGGCGCAGCGCGGGCATCACCACGACGGAGAAAGCCAGATAGACGCCGCCGGCCACAGCGGAGCCGGTTCCAGCGGCCACCGGCAACCACCCGCTCACCGCAGGCTCACTTCGGCGGGTTCGGTCCAGACACCGGTGACGGCGGCGCGGGTTGCATACGTGCTGAAGTCGGTAGGCTTCCCGTTTAGGGCGCAGGCGAGGTCCGTGGTCAAGGAGGAGTTCCGCCCGTCGAGTATCTCGGCAAAGAGTTCGGCCAGCGGCATGGCCTCCTCCGTGGGGATCCCGTCGGGGACGAGATCTGCCGCGAATTCCTGTGCCGTGCACGGAACGAATTCCATCGGCCGACCAGTGGCGGCTGATAGCTCGTCCGCGATCTCCCGCAGGGTGAGCAGCCGCGGGCCGGTCAGTTCCAGCACCTTTCCCACATGACGGGCGCCGATGAGCGAGTCTGCGGCGACCTCGGCGAAGTCATCTATATCAAGGAAGGGTTCCGCTATGCCCCCATCGGCGGGCAGCAGCAGACGGCCCCGGCGGACCGGGCCGAGCAGGAAGTGTTCGCTGAAGTTTTGGGCGAACCACGAGCACCGCAGTACCGTCCACTCCAGCCCGGACGCCCGGACGACGTCCTCGGCGGCCCGCGCCCCGTCCTCGCCACGGCCGGACAGGAGTACCAGCCGCTGCACCCCGGACCCTACGGCAGCCCGGGCGAAGTCAGACATCAACTGGGCAACCCCAGGAAAGGCCAGATCCGGGCTGTAGCACAGGTAGGCCGCGCGCACTCCGTCCAGGGCGGGTGCCCAGGTCGCGGGGTTGTGCCAGTCCATCGGCGGCATGGAGTTTCGTGTGCCGATCCTTACCGGCGTCTGCCGGTCAATGAGGCGGCGGGCGATGCGGGCGCCGGTTCGGCCGGTTCCGCCAGTGAGAAGAACAGGAGCAGGTTCGGATGTTGTGTTCATGAACCCAGACTGCCAGTCACATATTGGACGGTGAATGCTCTAGAGTCGCATCTGCATCTCTAGGCGTCTAAAATGTTGACTATGGATCCTCTCTCGCAGTTCCTGACTGGGCCCCGCGCGAGGGCCGCCTTCACTCTTCGGGTGGTGATGGACCCGCCGTTCGCCATTGAGGTTCAGGACGAAGCCGCCTTGACCGTGATCGTAGCCGTCCGCGGCCAGACGTGGATCACCGCCCAGGGAAGCATTCCGCGGTTGTTGGGGCCAGGTCAGGCGGCCACTGTTCGTGGCCCGGCTCCCTATCTGGTCGCGGATGCCCCGGACCGGGCGCCGACTGTGGTGATCGGCCCCGGCCAGTCGTGCAGCACCCCCATGGGGGCTCATCTGGAGACAACGATGGCCCAGGGCGTCCGGACGTGGGGCAACAGCTCTCAGGGCAAAACGGTCCTGCTGATTGGTACCTACCAGACAGAAGCGGCGGCCGGCCAACTCGTGACATCGGCACTGCCGCCCCTTGCAGTCTTCACAGACCAGGAGGCCGATCCGATCCTGATGGAACTCCTGGAGCGCGAGCTCACTAGCCAGAGACTGGGAAAGGAGAGCGCCCTGGACCGCGTGCTTGACTTGCTGCTGCTGCATCTGGTGCGCGTATGTGTCCTCCGCGCCGACGCTTTGGCACCCAGCTGGGCGGCCGGCACCCGAGACCCCGTTGTTGCCCAGGCATTGACCCTGCTCCACGAGGAACCGGCGGCGCCGTGGACCGTCGCGGAACTGGCACGGCGGGCGCACGTCTCGCGGTCCGCGCTGGCCGCCCGGTTTCACGCCGCCGTCGGACAGCCACCCATGACGTACCTCACGACTTGGCGCCTTGCGCTGGCCGCCGACCGTCTGGCGGGCACCACCGATACGACGGCCGTCATCGCCGCCGGGGTCGGCTACAGCAGCGCCTTCACTTTCAGCACCTCGTTCTCCAGGGTCTACGGCACCAATCCCACCAGCTACCGCCGCACCGGAGCGGCTAGAACAGGCTCCCCACCGGCCGGATGAGTTCGGCGGAGTCGTTCCTGACGTTTCCGACGGCGGTGCCGACGGCGTCGATCGTCCATCCCTCGGCGACGTCGTGCGCCCCGGCCCGGACGAGGTCCACAAGGCCGGCCGCGTCGTCAGCCGCGGGGTCCAGCCAGTTCCGCATCGTCTCAAGGTTCATCGGCAGCGGGACCCGGTCGTGCAGCGCGGTCAGCTCCGCCAGCATTCCCCCGGCGTAGCCTTCCGGTGGCGAGTCGGTGGTCATGATCGACGTCGAGAGCAGCCAGCGCTCCGGGTCATCCGCTGCCCTGGACGGGTCCTTCCACCATTCGTAGAGCCCGGCGAACACCATGGGGTGCCCGTCGCTGGGGCGCACGTAGTAGGGCTGCTTGCTGCGGCCCTCGCCTTTCCATTCGTAGTAGCCGTCCGCCGGGACCGCGCAGCGCCGGGCGGAGGTAGCCTTCCGGAACGCCGGCTTCTCCAGCACACTCTCGCTGCGGGCGTTGATCAGCTTTGACCCGATGCCGGGATCCTTGGCCCAGGACGGCACAAGTCCCCAGCGCGCAATATGAAGCTGCCGGACAGGTTGTCCGTCCACCAGCCGTTCCAGCAGGATCGGGACATCCGCGGTCGGGGCGACATTCCACGACGGCGGAAGCGCAATCTCCTCTGCCATCCCGGCGTCGAACTCGGCCAGCAGGTCCCCGACGGCCCGGGCCATCACATAGCGTCCACACATGGCACCAGCATGCCACCGCACCCAATCCGTGTCATCCCGGCTGGGCGCGCCAATGGTTCGCCCGTCCCCTAGACTCCGTGCATGGCGAAGACAGCAACAGTGGTCCTGATGTGTGGTCTGCCGGGGGCGGGCAAGACGACCTATGCGAAGACTCTGGAGCGCACCGGGCACGTCCGCCTCTCCGTCGACGAGGAGATGTGGCGCCAGGACCGGGAGCTGGCAGAACGCTTCGGCACCCCGGAGTACTTCGACTTCACGGTGGAGGTGGAACGGCAGCTCCGGACCCGGCTGACGGAACTGATGGCAGATGGCCGGGACGCCGTCGTCGATCTGTCCTTCTGGTCGCGGCAGCGGCGCGAGGAGTACAAGGCGCTTATCACCGCGCACGGTGCGGCCTGGCAGCTCGTCTACTTTGACGTGCCCCGGGAGGTGCTTGTCCGCCGCCTCGCGCTGCGCCAGCTGGACCCGGGACCGAACTCCGCCCGTGTCGGACCGGCATATCTGGACAAATTCCTCGCGGGCTTCGAAGCACCCCTCGATGAGGGCGAGAAGGTCATCCGCGCGTAGCACCGCGCTCCGCGGGAATAGCGGGCTGCGGGTTACGGTTATTGGCAGTGACGTAAGACTTTTGTCGGCAACCGGCGCTCTGAACCAGCGCCGTCAACCAGTTTTGAGGAGAGTTTCGTGGATTTCACCCCCGAACCCGGCACCATCACCATGTTTTCTACCACGTGGTGCGGTTACTGCAACCGGCTGAAGAAGCAGCTGGACGCGCAAGGCATCGGTTACACCGAGATTAACATCGAAGAAGTTGAGGGCACCGCGGCCCTGGTGCAGAAGCTCAACGGCGGCAACCAGACCGTCCCCACCGTATTGTTCCCGGACGGCACCGCGGCCACGAACCCCTCCGCGGCAGAGGTCAAGAGCCGGCTCGCCGCCTAGAAGATTCTTCTTGCAATTTTAACCGATTTCGGCGACGGCGCGGCCTCCCAGGTCACATTCCAAGGGGGCCGCGCCGCGTTTCGCGGCGAGAGCCGCGAAAACAGCAGAGGAGCTATTTCCATGGTCCATAAAGTCAAAGGCGCCATAGCCCGCTCCAAGGGCGCCCCCGTCACCCTGGAGACCATCCTGGTCCCGGATCCCGGCCCCGGCGAGGCCCTGGTGGACATCCTCACCTGCGGCGTCTGCCATACCGATCTGCACTACAAGCAGGGCGCCATCAACGACGACTTCCCCTTCCTGCTGGGCCACGAGGCCACCGGCGTCGTCAGCGCCGTCGGCCCGGACGTCACCGAGGTGGCCCCCGGCGACCGCGTGGTGCTGAACTGGCGTGCCGTCTGCGGCGAATGCCGGGCCTGCCGCCGCGGCCAGGCGCAGTACTGCTTCAACACCCACAACGCCACCCAGAAAATGACCCTCGAGGACGGCACCGAACTCACGGCCGCCCTGGGCATCGGCGCCTTCGCCGAGAAGACCCTCGTGGCCGCCGGCCAGTGCACCAAGGTGGACCCCGCGGCCGACCCCGCCGCCATCGGCCTGCTGGGCTGCGGCGTTATGGCGGGCCTGGGCGCGGCCATCAACACCGGAAACGTCAAACTCGGCGATTCCGTCGCCGTGATCGGCTGCGGCGGGGTGGGCACGGCCGCCATCGCGGGGGCAGCGCTCGCCGGCGCCACCACGGTGATCGCCGTCGACATCGACGCCAAGAAGCTCGAGCGCGCCAAGGAACTCGGCGCCACCCACACGGTGGACTCCTCCGCCGCCGACCCGGTCGAGGCGATCCGCGAGCTCACCGGCGGCTTCGGCGCAGACGTCGTGATCGACGCCGTCGGACGCCCGGAAACGTACAAGCAGGCGTTCTACGCCCGCGACCTCGCCGGCACCGTGGTGCTGGTGGGTATCCCCAGCCCGGAGATGACCCTGGAACTGCCGCTCCTGGACGTGTTCGGCCGGGGCGGCTCGCTGAAGTCCTCGTGGTACGGCGATTGCCTGCCTTCCCGCGACTTCCCGATGCTGATCGACCTCTACCAGCAGGGCAAGCTGGATCTGGACGCTTTCGTGACCGAACGCATCACCATTAGTGACATCGAAGCGGCGTTCGACAAGATGCACGCCGGATCGGTGCTGCGTTCGGTCGTCGAGCTGTGAGCAGCGGAATCCCGGACATCGGCGCGGCGGGCGGCGGCGCCGTGAAAGGGCTGCGGATCGATCGGCTGGTCACCTCCGGCACGTTTTCGCTCGACGGAGGCACCTGGGACGTGGAGAACAACGTCTGGATCCTCGGCAATGACGAGGAATGCCTGATCATCGATCCGGCGCACCACCCGGCCGCGATCCAGGCCGCCGTCGCGGGCCGGAAAGTCACGGCGATCCTGCTCACCCACGGGCACGACGACCACATCGGTGCCGTCGGGGAGGTCCGCGGGCTCGTCAAGGCGCCGGTCTACCTGAACCGCGCGGACTGGATGCTGTGGGAGCGCGTGTTCCCGGGGACGGAACCGGACCAGGCCATCGAGGACGGGGACATCTTCGACGTCGCCGGGGCCCGGCTCGTGGCCCTGCACACGCCGGGCCATTCCCCCGGCTCCATGTGCTTCACCCTGGCGAGCGAAGGCACCGTCTTCGCCGGCGACACACTGTTCCAGGGCGGCCCGGGAGCCACCGGCCGGTCCTTCAGTGACTTCCCCACCATCATCGAATCCATCCGGAGCCGGCTGCTGACGCTGCCGGCGGACACGGTGGTGCGGACCGGTCACGGTGATTCGACGACGGTGGGCGCCGAGGCGCCGCAGCTGGCGGAATGGATCGCCAGGGGCCACTAGCCGCGCAGTCCGGCGAAATCCCCGTAGTTGAGCTGTGCGTAGCGGGCGTACGTTTCGATCACGGCCGCCTCGATCGCGTCGACGTCCAGGTGCGGGACGAGGTCGTTCACGGCGCCCGCCGTCGCCGGATCCCAGTCCAGGCCCAGGGCGGCGTAGCTGGCTTCCAGCACGGCCCGGATCGGGGCGGAGTTCTCCACAATGATGACCGAGCTGAACAGCCAACCGCCGGCGACCACGCGCTGGGCGGTCCCGATCAGTTTGATCCTGTGGGCCCGGATCTCCGGATCCTGGCCGTGGACGCTGAACTCGCCGGGACAGTATTCACCGGGGATCTCCCCCACGGCGGCGTCGACGCCCGTGCTCTGAAGTGCGTGTGCAAGGAGTTCGCCGAAGAACGAGAAGCGCCCCTTGGCGCCGGCGATCGCGTCCCGCTGCGGTTCCACATGGTCGATCACCAGGGTTCCCCCGTGGTACGCCGCGGCCCGTCCCCCGGCCTTCCGGACCAAAGGCTCGAAGCCGAGTTCGCGGCAGGCCTCCGCCGCGGCGTCGAAGCCCGGCAGGTGCGTGTCCCGCTGCCCGAAAGCCACGGTGGGAGCCGGCCGGTATAGCCGCAGCAGCGGCCCCGCCCCGCCGGTCTTGACCTTCCGCAGAAGCTCGAGGGCGAAGTCCAGGTCCCCGGCGGCGCCCAGGGATTCCTCCTGCCGGAAAACCGTCAAGGTCCGTTGTGTGCCTGGGGCCTCCGGCATGTTGTTATGCTCCCTTATGATCTTCTTGCAGTTTTTAGTCGTAGCCGCCGCGTTTGCCGTCATTGACGCCATCTGGCTCAAGACGATGAACCCCTTTTACCGCGGCCAGATCGGTGAGCTGATGGCCGACAAGCCCCATCTAGGCTACGCGGTGGTTTTCTACGTGATCTACATAGCCGGCATCGTGTTCTTCGCCCTGCGGCCGGCGCTCGACGGCGGCAGCTGGCTCAGCGCAGTGGGGTACGGCGCCGCCCTGGGAACCTTCGCCTACGCCACCTACGACCTCACCAACGCGGCCACCCTGAAGACGTGGCCGTGGCAGCTGGTGGTGGTCGACATCCTTTGGGGCGCGGCGCTGACGGGCCTGGCCACGCTGGCCGGCTGGCTGGTGTTCCACAAAAACTAGGCGCGCCGCAGCGTCAGGATCTGTTCCGCCCGGCCGAACGGGCCGGTGAGGTCGTGCAGTACCGTCGAGGTCAGGCCGATTCCGTCCGTACCGAAGGACACCTCGTTGTCCAGTCCCAGCCAATCCCCTTCGGGCCGCCGGTACATGTGGATCTGGAGGTCCAGGTTAGGGAACGCATAACTGCCCTTGCCCGGCGGGACGCGGGCTGCGATCCCGTTGGCGGTGTCCACCAGCCCCACCAGCCTCGCCAGGTCACTGCTGTCCGCCCGGTCCGTCAGCGGATGCTCGGTGTGCAGCCAGACCGTGCCGGAGCCGGCCCGGTGGCCCTCTGCGATCCGCATCTGGAGCGAGGCGATGTAGCCGCCCGGCCAGATACTCGCGGCGTCATAGGGTGCGCAGTCGCCCGGCGCAGGGATCCGCGGGTCTTCGAAGGCGGCCACGGCGGAGGTGTCTGAGGTGACCATGCGCCAGGCCGTCGCCCGGATGGCGGTGCGGCCGCCCGCCACCAGCTCCGCCTGCACCAGTTCGATGGTCCTGCCGGGGCGCAGCGTCGAGGTGATGACGTCGAATTCGCCGCCGGGGATCAGGCCCAGGATCTCGTAGCTGAGCCGGGCCATCCGCATATCGTCGCGCGGCTCGTGCCGCGCCAGGCAGTCGGCCATGATGCCGGACGCGGGCGCCATATGCTGCTCGTGCACGTTCCAGGCGCCCTGGGCGTGGATGGTGGAGCGGAACCGCCCGCCGCCCAGCGCCTCGTAATAGAAATCGCCCTCGGCCAGGACCGGTAGTTCAGCAGTCAACGTCGACCCTTTCGCAGCTTCAATCGGAGAATCCCGATCCACCCTATCCCGAGCCGCGTATCCCGTACTGCCCATCCCGTGCTGCCTATCCCTCACTGCCGGGTGCCTCAGGCTTCCACGCGGATGCCCCGCCAGAAAGCCACATGGTCCTTGATGTGCGCCGCATCGGTCTTCGGCGCGGCGTAATACCACGCCGCGTCCGGGTTCCGCTGGCCGTCCACCACAACGCTGAAGTAACCGGCCTGGCCCTTCCACGGGCAGACGCTGCTGTGGCTGCTGTCCTCCAGATACTCGGACTTCACAGAATCGCGGGGGAAGTAATGGTTGCCCTCAACCATGACAGTGTTGTCACTTTCGGCGATGACCGCCCCGTTCCAGGTGGCTTGTGCCATGGTGATCTCCTCGTTTGACGCGGATATTGCGGGCCGCCACCGGCGGTGGCCGCCCTGATAGCAGTTCAACTACTTCATCAACGATCCCGGCGGCTCTTTGATTCCACGCGATTCCACCGCGGTCGCCGCCCCACCCTGGCTGTCTCTGTTCCCGGTCGATCCGCCTGACTGGGTAGACTCGGATTCAGGAAATCCATGACTATCCTCCGAAGAGGTGCTCCCCTGATTCGAGTCATCAGCTACAACCTCCGAAAGCACAAAGCCAGTGGTGAGCTGGTTGACCTGGCCCGCGAATTCGAGCTGGACGCGCTGTGCCTGCAGGAGTGCGACACCGCCGATCTGCCGGACACCATAGGGGACCTCCACCTTGCCGATTCCACTAAGGGAAACCGGCTGGGCCTGGCGATCTACTACCGCATGGACCGCTTCACGGCCTATGAGACCAAGACGTTTGCCCTGAAGAAGTCGCTGCACGACCGCGTCCTGTCGCCCGCCCACGAACGTCTGATCGGCACCCGGGTGATCGACAACGAGACGGACCACAATCTGGTCATCGCGTCTTTCCACGCGGCCCCCCTGACTGCCTCGAACTCGTTGCGCAGGAACCAGATCCATGCCGCGCACGCCGAACTGCTCAGCATGGGCGGTGGTCTGATGTCGCTGATGGTGGGCGACTTCAACTACCCGCTCTTCACCAAGTACCTCACCGCCCAGATGAAGGATGCCGGCTACGACCTGACGCTCAGCGACCGGCGGACCTACACGCGGTACAAGGTCTTCAAGGGCCACTTCGACTTCGCCACCTCACAGGGACTTGAGATCGCCAGTGTCGAAACCCTCCCGCGCGGCGCCTCGGACCACCTCCCCATCCTGGTTTCCGCCGAATACGGCCAGGACGCACCGCCGGCTGACGCCTCGCCGGCGGACGGCCCGCCGTCCCCTGCCGGAGCTTAGCCGGTCACCGTGCGCCGAGCGTGGGCTGAGAGACTCCCGCCCGGCCTCCAGCTGGTCCGGGACTACCAGCGTCCCTGGCTGAAGTCCGATCTGGCGGCCGGCGCAGCCCTCAGCGCGTTCCTTATTCCGGCCGGTATGGCCTACGCGGAAGCCGCCGGGCTCCCGGCTGTGACCGGACTCTACGCCTCGGTCATCCCGATGCTCGCCTACGCCGTATTCGGACCCTCCCGGGTCCTGATTGTCGGGCCGGATTCCACTCTCGCGCCGATGATCGCGGCCGCCATCCTGCCGCTGGCCGGCAAGGATCCGGACCATGCTGTCGCCCTGGCGGGTGTCCTGTCCCTGCTGATCGGGGTGATGCTGCTGGCCGGCAGGGTCCTGCGGCTGGGGTTCGTCACCGGGCTGCTGTCCAAGCCCATCCGCGTGGGCTACCTCAACGGCATCGCGGCCGCCGTCATCCTTAGCCAGCTGCCCAAGCTGCTCGGAGTCCCGTCCCCGGGCGGTTCGCTGCTCGGGAACGCCGGCGGCACTGTCCGCGCCGTGCTGCAGGGCGCCGTCAATCCCCTGGCCCTGGTGTTCGGAGCCGGGACCATCGCCGTCATCGTCGCCTGCCGCTTCCTGCCGTGGAAGCTCCCCGGTGTGCTGATCGCCGTCGTGGTGTCCACGGCGCTTGCCGCCGCCCTGGACCTGACGACGGCGCTTCCCACCGTGGGTGCCCTGCCGCAGGGACTTCCGGCCCCCGCGCTCGGCGGCATCAGCCCGGGCGAAGTGATCGCACTGATTGGCCCGGCGGCAGGCATTGCGCTGATCGCCTTCGCGGATACCTCCGTACTCTCCAAGAGCCTCGCCGCCCGGCGCGGCGGCCAAGTCAGCGGGGACCAGGAAATGGCCGCTCTGGGCCTGACCAATGTCGCCGCCGGCCTGTTCGGCGGCTTCCCGGTTTCCGGCAGTGCCTCGCGCACCCCTATCGCGCTCCAGGCCGGCGCGCGTAGCCCCGTGAGCGGCCTGGTGGCGGCTGTTCTCGTGGCGCTCTTTATGCTGCTAGCGCCCGGGGTTACGTCCTTCCTGCCCTCAAGCGTCCTCGCCGGCGTCGTGATTGTTGCGGCGTCATCGATCGTGGACGTCGGTACGCTGCGGCGGCTGCTGAGGATGAGCCGGACGGAAGCCGCGCTGCTGGTCGCGACATTCCTTGGCGTCGCGTTCGTGGGTGTACTTGAAGGCATTGTGGTGGCGATCGGCCTGTCGCTGATCGCTTTCGTGCTGCGCGCCTGGGACCCCTACCGCACGGAGCTGGGCAGCGTGGCGGACGTGCCCGGTTACCACGACCTGAGCCGGCACCCCGAGGGCCAGCGGGTCCCGGGGCTCGTGATCGCACGCTTCGATGCGCCGCTGTTCTTCGCGAACGGGGCCGTCTTCACCGAGCACATCCGGACGCTGGTGGCCAACGCGCCGGGACCGGTGCAGTGGGTCATTGTGGCATCCGAGGCCATCACAGATCTGGACACCACCGCCCTGGATGACCTTGTGGCGCTCGACGACGAGCTCGCCAGGCGCGGCGTCAGCCTGGTCTTCGCGGAAATGAAGGGGCCTATCAAGGACCGCCTGATCCGCTTCGGCGTCCGCAGCCGCTTCGGCCCGGACCATTTCTTCCCCACCGTCAACAACGCGGTGAAGAGCTACAAGCGGACCTTCGACCGGGAGTAGCCGGCCCGCAGTTCAGTCCAGCAAAGGAACGACGTCGATCCTGCCGCGGATCCACCTGCTCCGGATCCATCTGCCGCGGACTTCCACGACAGAGGTTTCCACGCGATCCACCAGGCCGGCCCGCCCACCACGAGCGAGCTGATCCCGCCCAGCAGCAGAGTGGGCACGCCGGAGCCGGCGAGCGGGGTCGCAGCCATCGCGAGGGCGGCGTTGACGATCACGCCGACTCGGCCGCCGGCGGCCGCCAGGGCAACGCCCGAGGTCACCAGCTTGCCGCCGAGCCGGGTGGAGTCCGCCCGCCCGCGCGCCAGGCCCCGGTGATAGACCCAGACCAGCGAGCCGATCGCGGCCGCGGCGGTCGCCGCGGCCAGGGGTTCCAGGAGGACAGCCGTCGGATCGGTGCGGTCAAACGCCAGGCGGAGCAGCACGAAGAGCAGCACTCCGGCGCCGCCGAGGGCGAGGATGCCCCCGCCCAGGACGCCGACCAGGATGAGCGCCACATTGGCGAGTCCGGTGCGCAGCCGCTGGCCGCCGTCGTGCTGCCAGTGCCACCGCCAGACCAGCCCGCCGCCCGCGGCCCAGACGAGGGACTGCAGCACCGGCACCCACCAGGACGCGCCCACGACGGCCACCAAAGTGGCACCGCGCAGGGCCGCCTCCAGCAGGGCGGAAAGCGCCGTCACGGCGCCGCCGACGCCGAGCACGAGCCCGAAGTAGGAGCCGATCACCGCGGGAACGTCGGCAAGGTGGGTGGGCCGTTTCCGGGCGTGCCGCGACATCCAGCGGTGCCAGACCCAGATGGCGGCCCAGACCAGCCCGGTGGCGAGGGACATCCGCCACTGCAGCGTTTACCCGGCATTGCCGAACGGGCCGCCGTCCCCGGAGACCGTGAGCAATACCTTCACATCGGCAGATTCCGCGCGTTCGGTCGTCGAGACCAGGGTGATCCGTAGGTTGACCAGTGCCATCCGCTCCATGTTGCCGCACGTGTTCCGGGCGGAGTCGCTCAGGTATGCGGTGGCGGCGCTCTCGTCGCCGGCGATCACGGCGGCAGAATAGCGCTGGACCACACAGGCGGGGGTGCCACCGTCCAGTGCCGCCGGTTCCCCGCGGGTGAACACGGCTAGCAGGGCAACGGCTACCAGAACGGCGATCGCGGCCAGTATGGCGAGGAGGGCCCGGTCCGGGCGCTAGCGGCCCTCCTGTTGGTCCGTGATTTCCGCGTGGCCAGGCGCTGTGGTCAGGCGGGGCAGACTGGCGGCTGCTACCAGCAGCGCAAGAGCCCCGAGGCCAAAAGGCAAGGCACTGATGGTGGCGATGCCACCTACGAGCAGTGGGCCGCCGGCGTCGCCAAGTTCCCTGCCGAGTTCGGCCGACCCCATGGTCCTGCCCATTCGCTCCGCTGGTGTGGTGTCGGCCAGATGGGCAAAGCCCAGCGGTGTTGCAGCACCAACGCCCGCGCCGATTGCCGCGGCCGAAATGAACAAGGTGGCCGGGCCCGGTGCCATAGCGATGAGGGCCACGCCACTTGCGGTGAGCAGAAGCCCGGCGGTCATCCCAAGGTCATCGCTGATGCTCTGCCGGTCCCGCATCCTGCCGATCCGCGGCTGCACCAGCAGCGAAGCGACGGCCAGGACGCTCACCGTCGCGGTTCCCGCGAGGGGGTCAAGGCCATGCTGGGTAGCCAGGGCGGGAAGGAATCCGATCGCGGCACCCATCGCCGCTGTCGAAGCCGCGAGCACCAGCGTGGGGACGAGGAAGCGCCGTTCCGTGACCTGGCGTGCCAGATCACGGACCGTGTAGCGCTGTCGCGGGAGCGGTTCCAGATGAGGGACGCACACGAGGACCCACACGGCCACCGCCACTGCCAGAAGAGAGAGCACGGCGAAGAGCAGGGCAAACCCCCCTGCGAGGATCAGTCCCGCGCCCAGCAGGGGCCCGATGACGTAGCCGAGACTCTTCCAGGATCCGTACCGGCCGAAGTAGGTGCCGGCGTTCCTCCCTCCCGCCGTCCGGGCCACCATAGCCGAAGCAGCCGGCGAGAAGGCTGACGCCGCTGCCCCCTGACCGAGCCGGGCCACGCCCAGCATGAGGGGGTCGCTGCCCCACAGCCCGGGGAGCGAAAGCACGGCAAAAGCCAGCAGACCGCCCACAATCAAGGGCTTCGTGCCGATCCTGTCGCTCAGCGCGCCGAAGACAGGCTTGAGGAACACCTCCGAAATGTCATACATAGCCAGCAGAACGCCCAGACTCAGCAGCGTCAGGCCAATGTTCCCACTCTGGGCACCCATGCCTGCGGCAATGCTGTGGGCACCGAAAGCTGTCACGAACCCTGCGGCGTACAACGGCGCGGCGGACGTCCGGGTGCTCAGCGAGGGTGGGCTCATGAGTGGACCTCGCGGTAGACGCGTCCGGCGAAATCCTCCAGGGCCACGGCGCACCTGGCCAGGTTGCTCTCGGCGCGTGCCGCTCCGGCACTGCCGAAAACATCACGGCCCCGAATCGACCGGGACCACCGGCGGAGCCGATCCAGGCTTTGTTCCTCCTCCTCGAGCTCCGCGAGGGTGAATTTCTGCTTGGCGATTTCCCGGGCGATTTCGTCGGTGAATTTCCCGCAGTCAGCCAGGAATTCGGCCCATTCATCCTCTCGTGCCGCATCGAAGAGGGCCTGTAACTTGGCAGAGTCGTCGTCCCCTGCCCCGGTCGTCAGCAGAAGCAACCCACCCTCGCCGGCCCGGGCCAGGTCACGCGTTTTCTCTGCACCCGCCCGGCAAACCGGCACATCAGGTGCAACCCAGGTTCCTTGTCCGGCCGGGACAGCGCCGAACCGCCGCAGTTCCCGCCAGACGGCCACGCGGTGCCGGGACGGCACTGCGGGGACCTGCACGATGATGACAAGCCAGGAAACGCTGTTACTTCTCTGCACACCAACGATTGTAACGCCTGTTACATGAAGGCCACATTCACCAATGCACACCCTCAGCGGTCGCTCCTGCCCTGGCCCTTCCGGCGCCGGATATTGCGGACAATCAGCCAGCCCACCACGGCGGCCACGGCCGCGTAGACGGCGAAGTTGAGGAAGCGCGAGTATTCGTCGATCAGCCGGTACTGCGATCCGAGCAGGGCCCCCAGCCCGATCAGCAGACCGTTCCAGAGACCGCTCCCGGCGATAGTGAACAGGCTGAAGGTCCCCAGGTTCATCTTTTGGGCACCGGCTGGCAGGGAAATCAGGCTGCGCACACCCGGCAGCAGGCGGCCGAAGAACACCGCCGGCCGGCCGTGGCGCCGGAACCAGCCGGCGGCCTGTTCGAAGTCCTCACGGTCCACGAGGGGAAGCCTGGACAGCCACCGGATCGACCGGTCCAGCCCCAGCCGCGCGCCCAGCCAGTACAGCAGCAGCGCGCCCACATAGGCGCCCAGGGTACTGGTGAAATAGACGAGGACCAGGTTCATGGTTCCCAGCCTGGCCAGGAAGCCTGCCAGCGGCAGGATCAGTTCGCTGGGAATGGGCGGGAACACCGTCTCGGCCAGGGTGAACAGTCCTACTCCCCACTCCCCCAGCGCATCGACTGCGCGGGCGGCGAACCCGACAACCCCGGTAAGTTCGTCAACCGGGCTCGAAGCCGTCACGGCGACAGCCGTCCTTCAGAATCGTTGAACACCGGCGCACGCTTCCTTGTCCTTACAGGCTGTGGCCAGCCTAGCCGAACCCACGACGACGACGGGTGGCGGATGCAGGCCTGGACGGCGCGTCGACGCGGCCCGAAGCAGGCACTACGCTCGACAAATGACTATTGTGCGGAAAGCTCTCGGCGTCGTACTCCTGGTATTCATCGGGCTGGCGGGCGCGGTACCGGCGGCGATGGCTGACCGGCCGGTCGACGTCGTCGTGGAGGACCGGGCCGGTGTGCTGGACCGCAACACCCTTCTGCCGGCGGTGCAGTCCATCGAGTTTTACCAGCCCACCAGGGTGGCCGTGTATACGTACAACGGAACCGCTGGGGACAACCTCAACGAGGAAGTCCTGCGCTTTGCCCGCGCCGAGCATCCCGATTGGATCAGCGCCGACGGGCAGAAATGGGCCGACGGGCTGTTCATCTTCGCCCTCGATCCGGCAGGCCGGCAGGTCGGAACCTACATGGGGGAAGACCGCAAAGTCTCCCTCGACCAGCGCGATGACATCCAGAACGCGGCCAAAGAACTCCTGCGCGACGCCCAGTGGACGGACGGCACCGTCGCCGGCATCCAGCGCGGCGCGGAACTGATCAACCAGCCCTGGTACCGGTCTGCCGCCTTCCTCATCACGGCCTGGACAACGGCGGCCGCGGCCGTCGCCGGGGCCGCAGCCTGGCTGATCGTCCGTTGGCGGACCCGTGCGGACAGCCGCAGGGAACTGGCCCGCGGGGATGCCAGCTATGCAAGCGTCAGCATGGACCTGCAGGTCACCGAGCTCAATGCAAGCACCATCCCGGAGGCCTCACGCTATGGCAGCACGGTCCTGGAGAAGCACCGCACCTTTATGGCGAAGTACAACACCGCCACCGGGCTCTCCAACCAGGTGCACGCCCTAGCCGCCAGGGACCTGAGCCGGCGGCCGAACCTCAAAACTGTCAGGCAGTTCGCCGATGCCGCCGAGGAACTCGACGTCCTGGACGACGTCATCGCGGACACCAACGCCCTGCTCAACCGGGGGAACTCGTGGGCTCCGGCCTGGGACCGGCAGCTCGCGCCCTTCCGCAACGATCTCGCCGCCCTCGAACAGCTGCTCAGCAAGCGCCACACCGAAGGCGGTTCTGCGACGGCGGCCGCCCTGCGGTCTTTCCGGGATCAGAGCCACCGGGACCTCGAACGCTGCACATCCGAGTTGTCGGACGGAACAATCACCCCCGAAACGGCCCTTGACCGGCTGCGGGACGCGCGCACCCACCTATCCGAACTATTGAAGAACCATGCCGACACCGTCATCGCCGGTTTCACAAAAAACGACAAGGAAGCCGGGCTGATGCGCAAGGAGATGGAGAGCGCCCAGACCGGAACCCAGAAGAGGTATGGCCGCACGTACGAGCCCAGCATCCTGGGTACGGTCTACCCGGCCTACTACTTCTTCTCGGTTTCCACGTTCAATTCCGGCTTTAGCACAGGGATGAGCAACGTCAGCAGCGCCCGTGGCGGGGGCGGCAGCACCACCGGGTACGGGAGCAGCGGCGGAAGCTTCTCCGGCTCCGGCAGTTCGTCCAGCTTCTAGGACCGGGATTCCGGGCCGGAGGCAGAGGCTGTGTCAGGTTGCCCCGTGGCGCTCGACGATGAAGTCGCCGCCGGGAAACATGATCGTCTCATGGCCGTCGTCGAACCTCACATGGTACGGCGGCGCGCCGTCGGATCCCTTGACCTCCAGGATTTCACCGTGCCGGTCCGAGGATTCGACCGTCGTACCCCGGATGACAATGCGGTCTCCTTGTGCTGCTTTCATGGCATTCACCTCCCTTCTCCAGCGTACGGTTCTCCGCCCCTCGCGGGAACTTCCGTCAGAAAAGTCTGGCCGCGATGGTCTTGGCCAGTTGGCGGATGACCCGGGCTTGGGCCGCCAACTCGGGCGTGTCCCGGCCCAGCGTGTAGACGACGAAGACGTAGGCCCGCTCCCCCCGCACCAGGATGCTCGCGTCATGCAGGTTACCGAAGAGCAGGCCGTACTTGTGGAAGACGCTGATGCCCGCGGGGACGGCGGCCGGGATCAGCGATTCGTAGTTGGTGTGCTGCAGAAAGGACAGCAGCTGCCCCGTGTTCGCCGCGTCGAGCAGCTGGCCGGTGTACAGCAGGTACAGCGTCCTCGCCGTCTCGGCGGGCGTCAGGGTGTTCAGTGTGCGGTCATACGTGATCCCGATTGACGCTGCGTACTCGGTCAACTCCCGGGGCCCGACGGCGGCCATGATCAGCGCCCACGATTCGTTGTTGCTTTGCTGGAGCATCTGCCGGATCTGGGCGCCGGCCGTGGATACCCCCATCCGCGCCCCCAGGGAAGCCCTGCCGGATTCCACCAGATGGAAGTAGGCCGAGGCGGCCAGAATCTTGGCCGTGCTGGCAGCGACGAATTTGGCCCGCACCCCGTATTCGTGCACCACACCGTCGGTCACGTCGATCAGGGCAACGCCCACCTGGTAACGGCTGTTCGCTGCGATGACGGCATTGATCTGGGCGTCAAGTTTCCGGCTGATAGGCGGCGCCCCGGCCGGCACGACGGCGGGCGGCAGCGGCGTCGCTGCTGCTGCTGCCGGGGCGACGGCGGGCGGCAGCGGCGTCGCTGCTGCTGCTGCCGGATCGACGGCGGGCGGCAGCCCGGACGCCGAGGAGGCGGCGAGTTCCCCGCCGTCGGCTTCCGGGGAAGTGCGAGGGGCGGACGCGGACGCCCCGGCCGGCGCAACAGCGTCGGCGGGCACCCTGGCGTGGAACGCTGCGGAGAAGGAGGTCGCCAGGAACAGGGCCAGCACGGCGGCGGCCGCCGGCAGACGATGCCGGCGGCTCCCACCCGATGGTCCAGGCAGGGGCCAACCGGACCGTCGGGTGGCAACAGACGTGTGGCGGCCGCTGCGGTAGTGCCGGCCGGGGCCCTGATTTTGCACCGGCTCTCACCCCCGGTCCAGCGAGGGGCTGGGGCCGGCCGTCGCCTCGTACACGTTCGCAGGCATGCTGATCCTCCGGGAGCTAGAACCGCGGTAGAGGCTTCAAAGTTTCTGCATTCTGCTCCGCCGGGGGCCTGAGCGCAAGAGTTTTCGCTTTGGAAGACCTTGGGCCAGGTGCCTTGCAGCGGTGTTCATCAGCGCGCCACAAGCTGCAGGCCCAGGACGTTGGCCACGGCTATCACTGCCCGCACGGAGGGATTGCCGGTGGCGGTCTCTATCGCCCGGATTGTTCGCACCGAGGTGCCGGCCAGCTGCGCCAGCTCCGCCTGCGTGATCCCGGTGGCCCTCCGGACGCTGCGGATTTTCGCTGCAATCGACGCCACGTCACGCATGGTTGCTCCTCCGTGAGGACACTGCCGGTGGCGGCAGTGCTGTTCCTTCAGCCCAGTTCCTTTAGCGTGGCCCAGTTCCTCCATCGTGGCCCAGACACCACTATCCGGCAAGATCCAGCCGCCCGGCGTCGGACGCCTGGCCTGTTCACGTGCAGTCCTGCCGCTCCGCCGGGCGGAGCGTACGCTGGTGCGGTAGCCCTCAGCCCACTGAAGGAGCCCCGCGATGCGCAAAGTCATCCTCATGACGCAGATGTCCCTGGACGGGTACATCGAGGGTCCGGGCCGGGACCTCAGCTGGCACATGGTCGACGACGAACTGCACCGGCACTTCAATGATGAGCTCCGGACCATGGGAGCGTTCCTCGACGGCCGCGTCACCTATGAATTGATGGCGGAATTCTGGCCGACGGCGGACGCGGACCCGTTGAGCACGCCGCCCATGGTCGAGTTCTCCCGGATCTGGCGGGACATGCCCAAGATCGTCTACTCCAGGACCCTGGCGACGGCCGGCTGGAATACCGCAGTGGTGCGGGACGTCGTCGTCGAGGAGGTCGCGAAGCTAAAGGAAGAACCCGGCGGGGACCTCGCGCTCGGCGGCGCCGATCTTGCGGCGTCCTTCCGGCGGCTCGGCCTGATCGATGAATTCCGGATCTACGTCCACCCGGTCCTGATCGGACGGGGCAAACCGCTCTTCCAGGAGACGGATGCGGTGACGAAGCTCCGCCTGCTGGAGACGCGCATGTTCGGCAACGGCGTCGTGCTGCTTCGGTACCAAGGCTGACCGGCTGGCCCGGGCGTGTGAAAGGCCGGTTGATCAGCTGCCCCAAGGCAACCGGTCAACCGGCCTTCTACGTTTTTCCCGCCAGTACTGCGGTTGGTGTTACTTAATTGCCGGAGGTTTTACTAAACGCCGGCACGCACGAACGTCACGGGGCCGGTGGCGGTGAGCCAGGACAGCGGGTGAACCACAGTCTGGTTCGCGCCGTTCATCCCGCTGCTGAGAACCTGGCCGTTGCCGACGTAGATTCCGATATGACCCGGCTGAACCACCATGTCGCCCGGCTGGGGATCCCCCACCACTTTGCCGTAGTTCATGAACTGCATCGGACCGAGGTCGCCAACAGGGATTCCGGCTGCGCCAAGGGCCTTCTCGACCAAGGCGGTGCAATCCTGTGTCATGCCCAGTTGGCCGTAAGCGGCGGAGACCATGGTGGCATTGACGCCGCCGGCCGCCGGGGCAGCGGCGGGAGCGGCCGGCGCTGCCTGGACCTTCACCGCGGCCTTGGCTGCCGGGGCAGCGACGGGTGCCTTGGCCACCGGGGCCGCCACGGGTGCCTTGGCCACCGGGGCCGCCACGGGTGCCTTGGCCACCGGTACAGCTACCGGCTCGGGCTGTTCGATCACCGGGGCAGGGGCGGTCGCCACTGCCGGGCGTTCGAAGGTGATCTGCACTGTGGAATCCGCGAGTACGGGTGCGCCCACCTGGCCCTCGACGTCGACGGACGACGCCGGCGCGGAGTCGCGCTGGACGGGGGCCTCGGCGGCATTGGCGGCCATGGCACTGCTGAGCACCAGGCCGGAAGCCGCTGCAATCACTGCAGCCTGGCGGCCGAATGTACCTCCCTTGGAGGACAGGAATGCGGAACGGCGTTGGCTGCGAAGGTCAGCGCTTTTTGGCAAAAGAGTATTACTGGAAGTCATGTGCGTAGCCTCTCCCAATGCCTGCGAGGTGAGCTGTCGGATTCGGATGGGAGGCACCCGGCCGCACTCTGGCCCTGACATCGGACTGTGCGGCTTCACCCCAAGACCTGCGTAAAGCCAGGTCAAAAAATGGGTTCCCCGTCTCTGCCGGACGTTGCTGCGAGGTGTCCCCGTGGCCGCGGCAGAGTTAGGCAATCGGCTGGGGAGCGCCCGTTTCTAAGCAACAGGCACCCAATAACGGTAACGGCATGATCACGGAATGTCACATCGAGGTAACGGCGGGAGTAGTTTCGGGCAGCTCTTCGCCCCGCAGGACGCGGCCCCCGGCATAGAATGGTGCCATCAGCGGTCCCATCAGCGGAGGCCAAAATGAGCAGCCCCGACTTCGCCAGGCACTGTGTCGCCATCTGCCAGTTGAGCTATCAGCCGCAGAAGGACCTCAATGTCAATACCGAGCTGCTGATCCTGGAAAACGGGGAAGTCCACGCGTCCACCTGGGACGCAGAGCCCCGCGACGGCGGCTTTGACGTCTTCGTCCTGAATGACCGCGTTGACGCTGCCGGCTTTATGGTGGTCACCGATTGGGAGTTTCTGGATGGTAAGGCCTACGCCGTGGTGGAGCGCCGGGCTCCCGCATAGCACCGGCGTTCGTGGCGCAGCGGGATCCCTGTTGACTGCAGCTTCCGTCGGCTAGGGTTTGACCCCATAACCAATTCTCGGCTTGGGGGTACCAATGAAAGCCTGGCGTCTGATGATGTCGCTGCCGCAACCGGTGAAGGGGTTCCTGGTGGCCTACCTGATCGCCTTCGCTGTGGTCTTCGTCTCTGTGGCGGTCATGTCTTTAACCGGTCAGGGCACCGCAAACCCGGTCATGCAGTGGGGGGTGGGCGTGCTGGGCCTCACCGCGGTCACGCTGGGGCTGGTGCTGGCCTTCGATTTCCGCGGATCGGCTCGCGCCTAGGCCGCGATGATGAAGGACTACAAACCCATGGGGGTGGACTATTCCGCGTCGTTTTTCGCAACGCCGATAGCCATCCGGATCTTCGGCGCGCTGTTTGCTGCGATCGGAATCTCGTTCGCCGTGACGTCCGCGATCTTCGCCAAGTCCCTCTCGTGAGGCCGCCTGTCGGCCGGGGTGCGGGCGGCAGCCTCGACCACTGTGATGCGGCCGCCGGCCTGGCTGATTATGGAATGCGCGACGACGGCTGCCGGGGTGGACGCACCGCCCGGCTCCGTGCGGCCGCTTCCAGCCCGCCCAGCCTAGACTGGGGGCATCGGGTCCTTTGAACGAAAGCAGCATCCGTGATGATGCACCGCATGCTGGCCCTCGCCATCGCACTCCCGACGCTCCTTTTTGGGGTGGCCGCCTGCGTACCGCCGCCGGCACCGCCGGCCAGTGCGACGCCCGCCGGCACTCGCGCACCGGAAGCCGCCGCGGGCTTCGGCTTGGATAACGCGGGGGCCCGCGAGCGAATCGCCCGGTCCGGACTCGCCCTCCTGGCGGCCGAGGGCAACGTGGAGCATTTCCACGCCCACCTGGATCTGATCAAGGACGCGACGCCAGTGCCGGTGCCCGCGAACATCGGCATCTCACTGGGGCAGGATGGAAAACCGGACGGTATTTCCGCCCTGCACACGCACGATACAAGCGGTGTCATCCACATCGAATCGCCCACAGCAGGGCAGGTGTTCACCCTGGGGCAGCTCCTCACCGAATGGGGCGTGCTGAACGGGGCGGGCGCGCCAGGCACGGGCCAGGGACCGGCGGACGGCTGGACCGCCTACGTCAACGGGGCACGGTACGACGCCGGCATCCGTGACCTCCCGCTCAAGCACCACGATCAAATCGTGGTCAGCTTCGGTGCAACACCCGCCACCATCCCGTCCTCCTACGAGTTCTCACCCAACGAGTGACTTCGGGCCAGGGCGCGTTCCGGCCAGGGCGCATTCTCGTTGGTTCGTCGGGGGTCTGGGTCCAGGACCGTGATGCCCGGGCTCCGGGACTTCCTCGGCTCGCAGCTAGAGCGCATTAGGCTACCCGAATTCCAGCTCGGGCCGGTGCGTAGCGAGCACAGCACGGACGTGCACCGCCGCCTCGCCGGCGACCCAGCCGTCGGGGGCCTCCGCGCCGACCGTGGCCTCCGCGAGCACCATCCGGGCATGGCGGACAAACCTGTCCCAGTCCCCCGCGCCGGAGCGAAGTGCACGCAGGGGCGACAGCACAGCAGCCCGGCGGAGCCAGGGGTCGGGATCCTGCACCCAGCGGTCCAACACACTGTAGGCACGCACCCGGGCCGCCACGTCGAGCCCGGTGATCATGGGACCAACGACGTCCACCGCGAGCGGATCGACAAGCTCGCGCAGTGCTGCCGAACGGAAGAATCCCTCAACCCGGGTGAGATCCGTGTTGGTCAGGACATCGAGGTTGGACTGCAGCAGCACGATGGCCGCCAGTCGGCGTTCGAAGACGGGAACGTCCCACAGTTCGCTGCTGAGGGCGGTGATGTCGTCGTGCGCCAGTTCGGTGTAGCGGCGGAGCGCATCACGGACGGTGCCGCGCACCGCTCCAACCGAGGCACCGTAGAATGTCAGTCCGGTGCCGCTCGCCGAGACGCCGAGACGGGCCTGCATTTCCTCGGCCCGGAGCCAGGATGACTCACGCTGGAGCGCAAGGTCGATGAACTCCGCGGCGTCACTCATCGCTCCATTCTTCCGCACTCCGCAGGCGGCGGCCCATGCTCCTGTTCAATGCTTGGCTGCCAATCATCGGTGAGCCAGTCTCCGTTTCTGGCACCTCGCTAAATTGTCCGTGGTGCCCGATAGCCTTTTTACATGGACGGTATTAGGGGGTCCGAGGTGGCTACTTCGGGAGGCGGTGTGACGGTCATGGAGGTGGCCCGCTCACTGGCCGCTGTCCGGCCCTGCCATGACGACGACGACGGCGGGGCCGGGCTGATC
>NZ_JBWZCH010000020.1:0-82672 GCF_059383435.1 Pseudarthrobacter sp. HLT1-7
CATCAGAAAGGTGCTTCTTTCGGCCGGTGGAACAGTGCGTCAACAACACTATTTTCCCAGCTCAGAAGCACCTTTCGTCGATTAAACACACCCTACAGGCCCCACCCTCATGAAAACCCCGGGCTAGCATGAGAACTCTAGGGCAGGGCAACGTTCACGAGTTCTGACCGGCTCCCCGTCTCCAGGTCCTCGGTAAGGACCAGCGCACCGACCCCGGGGCAGTGATACTTATGCTCGCGTGCATTCTTTTCTAGCGGCGTCCAGTCGTAGACCTTGACGCAGTCAGTGTAGGTGCCGGATTTCGTGGTGACGGTCTCGCCGGCAGCCACCGTGTCCCGTATGTCTTCCGCATGACCAGCGTAAAATTCCTGCCGGTAGGAATCGCCGACGCGCTGCTCGGCCTTCATCCAGATGCCGGCTTTTGCCCCGTCTCGTCCATGTAAAAAGCTGCCGGAGTGGTTCAACAACATCCCGTTCCAGTAGTTGTCCACGTCCTCGCCGAAGTACCATACGTCGCCGTCTTTGTGCTGCGCCAGGTAATCCCGGGTTTCCTCGACGAGCTGCCCGTTCTTGTATTCCCTATCCAGATACACCACCGTCTCCACGCCCTCTATCGTCATGGTCTCCGGCAGGATTTCGATTTCAATCCTCTCGGTGACCTTTCCTTGCTCGGTGGTCTCGTAAGTCAATTTCTTGCCGACAGGGAGGGCGAAGTATTGATTGGTTATATTGGTGGTGAAATCGGCAGGGTTGATCTGCGGGTTGTACTCCGCGGCCCTGCTCCTTCGTGTGCTGTCGAAGGCAAACAGTGCCACCCCGCCAACAACCAGCAACAGGACGATGACACCAAAGAGGATCTTGGTTCGTGGATTCATGACCTTTCCCACTCCTTCTGAGTAGAAATTCCTGCAGGGGGTCAGAGCACTGTCGCTTGCCCATGGCCATAGACAAAAGGTAGTGCAGTCCGCACTGAACCAGAACACCCTTCGCAGACTGACTTCTGGGGAGGCTGCGCCATATGATGCTGGAAAGTTTTCCTCCCCGGTCTAGAGCAGGATGAAACCGAGCCTGCAGTAACCCAGTCGACAGATCTTGTCACGCAGTTAATGGCGCGTTCACACTGTCCATAGAACCTGTCCAACAGGCCTTCGTAGGGTCGAAGGCATGGATAACATTTCACGCAGATCCGTTCTTTCCGCAGGCCTCGGGGCCGGACTCGTCGCCGCCTGGCCCGGTGCCGCCGTCGCCGCTTCCACCGCGGACGACGCCGGCCTCCGCACCGATCCGTTCCAGCTCGGCATCGCCTCCGGCGAACCGTGGCCGGACGGCTTTGTGATCTGGACCCGGCTGGCGCTGGACCCCATCGCCGGCGACGGCCTCGGCGGGATGCCCTCGCGCAAGGTTGCGGTGGCTTGGGAAGTGGCAGAGGACGCCGGCATGCGCAAGGTGGTGGCCCGCGGCGTCGAGAATGCCCGGATCGAGACCGCGCACTCGGTGCACGTGGAGCTGAAAGGCCTCCGGCCGGGACGTGAGTACTTCTACCGGTTCCGCACCGGACGGCACGTCAGCGCCGTGGGCCGTACGCTCACCAGCCC
This sequence comes from Pseudarthrobacter sp. HLT1-7, assembly GCF_059383435.1. Classification (NCBI taxonomy): domain Bacteria; kingdom Bacillati; phylum Actinomycetota; class Actinomycetes; order Micrococcales; family Micrococcaceae; genus Pseudarthrobacter; species Pseudarthrobacter sp. HLT1-7. The sequence continues at coordinate 1,596 of NZ_JBWZCH010000020.1, forward strand.
GGCGCTGCACGAGACGCCGGCGGCGCTGGCCATGGCTTTCGCCAGCTGCGCCCAGTACGAGCACGGCTACTTCACCTCCTACAGCCGGCTGGCCCAGGACCAGCCGGATCTGGTGCTGCACCTGGGCGACTACCTGTACGAGTACAAGAAGGACAGCTACGTGATCGGCGGCGGCAACCCGCGCGACCACGAAGGTCCCGAGACCTCCAGCCTGGCCGGCTACCGGCAGCGCCACGCGCAGTACAAGGCCGACGCCGACCTGCAGGCCGCGCATGCGGTCGCGCCGTGGCTGGTGGTGTGGGATGACCACGAGGTGGACAACAACTGGGCGGACGAGATCCCGGAGAATAACGACGCGGCTCAGCTGAACGACACCACCGAGCGGTTCCGGCAGCGCCGCACCGCCGCGTTCCAGGCGTACTACGAGAACATGCCGCTGCGGGCGTCATCAGTGCCGACCGGGGTCGACATGAAGATCTACCGCACCATCCAGTGGGGCCAGCTGGCCAACTTCCACATGATGGACACCCGGCAGTACCGCGATGACCAGCTCGCCGGGGACGGCTGGAAGAAGAACGTGGCCGGACGCCTCGCCGAGGACCGCACCATCACCGGCGCGGAGCAGGAAAAGTGGCTGCTGGACGGCTTCAAGAACTCCACCCAGCGCTGGGACATCCTGGGCCAGCAGGTCTTCTTCGCCGAGAAGGACAGGAACCAGGCGCCGGAGATCGACGACGTCTCCATGGACGGGTGGGACGGCTACGCCGCCTCGCGCCGCCGCATCACCCAGGGCTGGGTGGACGCCAAGGTACGCAACGCCGTCGTCCTGACCGGCGACGTGCACCGCAACTGGGCCAACGACGTCAAGGTGGACTACAAGGACCCGGCCTCGCCCGTGGTGGGCTCGGAACTGGTGTGCACATCGATCTCGTCCACCGGTAACGGCACTGGCTCCACCACGGACCCGGTGCAGGCCTGGAACCCGCACCTGAAGTTCTACAACGACAACCGCGGCTACGTGAACACGAAGATCACCAAAGACGCGATGACCGCCGACTTCCGGGTGCTGGACTACGTCACGACGCCGGGATCCCCCGTACGCACCAAGGCCTCCTTTGAGATCCGGGACGGGGTGCCGGGGTTGCAGTAGCGCCACTCCCCAGTCCGGCGCCTCTTACAAGACGCAGTTGGGCTGGTACGCCGGATCAGCAGGCCCCGACACCATTCCCAATGCCTGGGCCACGAGCTGGTGTACCACGGGGTCGTTGGGCGTCTGGTCATGTTCGATCGGGTCGGCCGGGCATTTGTCCTGGATGGTGATGTTGGTGACCTGCCGCGCCGGCCCGTTGAGGAACTGGCTGTTGTAGGGGATGACCACTTCGTCGTTCACCGTGGAGATGACGGTGTAGGAGGGTCCCGCAACCGTATCGCCGATGGAGTTGAGCTTCTGCATAAAAGCCGATCCCGCCTGCTGGTCTGCGCAGGCGGCACAGCCCACGCCGGTGTAGTTGGGGTCCGGGACAGCGCCCGGCTGCGGGACGATTACACCTTCGGTGCCGTGGTTGGAGGGTGCGATCCCGATGAGGTGGTGGACGTTCTTGGCGCCGCCGAGGAAGCCCATGTAGTAGCGGGGCATCATGCCGCCCTGGCTGTGGCCCACAAGATCCACCTTCTTGGCGCCGGTGGCGGCACGCACTTTGTCCACGAACGGCGCGAGTTGTTGTGCCGAATCGGCGACCGGCGCGGTGGCATACACGCCGTTGGTCTCGCCGTAGTTGAGGGCGAAGACGCAGTACCCGGCGCTCTTGAGGTAGGGCGAGAGGGTGGACCAGTTCTTGTCCATGCTCTCAAAAGTTCCGGGCACCAGGATGACCGGATACGGATGCTCGGCGCTTGGTTTGCAGGACCAGTCGTTGGCGCCCGGCGGGGAAAGCTCAACAGGTCCCGCATGGGCGGGGGCCACGGCCAGGGAGCCGGCCAGGACGGCAGCGGCAGCGGTGGACAGGACTTTGGTGAGCAGTGACATTGAAACCTCTTTGTTCGTGTGTCAGCGGGCTGCGGGCCAGCAGGAATTCCTGTGCTGAGAGTCAGCCAGGGTTGCCCGGATACTCAACAGTAGGCAGCCCGGAGCCCGATGCGGCTACAGATTTGCACGGATGTGCACGAAAACCGGTTCCGCGGCCGAACACCTGTCCACCCTGAAATGACGCTCCCCCGCGACCCAAAGCTACTGGTCAGTACGTGCTTTTCGCCTTCGGGCAGCCTGGGAAAACGGCCAGCCTCGCCTGCACAAACGTTCATTGCAGGGAACAAACATCCGGCGCACAGTAACCCGGGCATTCGGATGAGTGCCCGCGCCCTGACCGCGTGAACGCCGCTCCAGCGGAAGTTACTGCGTCATGCCCCGGTAGTAAGTCCTACTTCACTGATCCGGCGGTGAGGCCGCCCACGATGAATTTCTGCAAGTACAGGAACAGGAGGAGCACCGGCAACGCGATCATGACCGAACCTGCCGCGAAGACACCGAGGTTGTTGCTGCGGTCCCCGGCGATGATCCCGAACATGCCCACCGCGAGGGTCTTCACGCCGTTGTCCGTGAGGAAGATGCTCGCCAGGATGTATTCGCCGATCACCGCCACGAAGACCAGCAGGCCGGTGACGGCCAGGACGGGACGGATCAGGGGCAAAATGATGCTGGTGAAGGTGCGGAAGTGCCCGGCACCGTCAATCCGGGCGGCCTCGTCAAGTTCGTGCGGGATGGAGTCAAAAAATCCCTTGATGAGCCAGACCTGTCCCAAGGCGCCGCCCATCAGCACCAGCGCGTAGCCGGAGAGTGTGTTCAGGCCGATGCCCGGGATGACCTTGCCGAAGTTCGCGATCATCAGGAAGAGCGCCACCACGGCGAGGAACTGCGGGAACATCTGGACCAGGAGCAGCGCCAGCAGTCCGCCGCGCCGTCCGTAGAAACGGAAGCGGGAGAAGGCGTAGGCGGCCAGGGTGCTCAGGATTACCTGTGCCACGGATACCACGGTGCACAGGATCAGCGTATTGAGGTACCACGCGCCGAACGGACCCTTGGATCCGCCCAGCAGCGTCTCGAAGTTCACCAGGCTGAAGGTCCGCGGAATGATTTCCGTGGTGGCCACGCTTCCAAGGGGGTTGAAAGCGGCGGAGACGATGTAGAGCACCGGAAAACCCGCGAACGCGACGCCGGCGAGGCCCACAATGTGGCGCCAGCCGACCTCGCGCCACCAGCGCCTGCCGCGGGGCACCTCCAGGCCGTTCTTCCGGACCCGCATCCGGGTGCTGGTGGCGGCGGCGTCGTCGGGCGTTGTCTTGGTGAGTGTGCTGGTCATCGCACGTCCTCCAGGGCTTTGGTGTAGCGGAACTGGATGCCTGCGAGCACTGCCGTGACAATGAACAGGACTACGGAAATGGCAGAGGCGAAGCCGAACTCGGCACCCGCGCCGCCGAAAGCGATCCGGTAGGCGCCGCTGATCAGGATGTCCGTGGCACCGATCTGTCCGCCGCCGTTCGGGAAGGGTCCGCCGCCGGTCACCAGCTGGATGACGTTGAAGTTATTGAAGTTGAACGCGAAAGACGAGACCAGCAGGGGCGCCACCGCAACCAGCAGCAGCGGGAACTGTACCTGCGTGAACGTCGTCCAGCCGCTGGCGCCGTCGATCTTCGCCGCTTCCGCAACATCCTGCGGGAGCGCCTGCAGGGCGCCGGTGGCAATCAGGAACATGTACGGGAATCCTACCCACAGGTTGGTCAGCAGCACGGCGATCTTCGCGAGGAGAGGGTCGCCCAGCCAGTCAATCTTCGCACCGCCGAGCATGGAGTTGATGAGCCCGAAGTCCTTGTTATAGAAGCTTTGCCACACGATGAAGGAGATGAACACCGGGATGGCGTAGGGAATGATCATCACCGCGCGGTAGAACTTCAGCCCGCGCACGCGCGGGTCATTGAGCGCACCGGCCAGAAGGAGGCCGACGACGAAGGTGCTCCCCACGGACCCGACGGCAAAGACCAGCGTCCAGACGAAGGATCCCAGCAGGGAGTCGCGGATCTGGGGGTCGGTGAACAGCCTGGCGTAGTTATCGAAACCGACGTTGCGTTCCCAGCTCTGGTCAAAGCCCTTGGCACCGCTGGCATCGGCGAAGTATTCACGGTCACCGAATTTCTGGACCGTGAAGACCTTCCCGGTGGCGGAATCGGTGATGCTGTCGCTGGCGGCGTCGTACTTCAACGTCTGGATGCCTTCGAAGGCCCTGTTGATGCCTTGGGCGCGGATGGCGCCCTTGTCCGTGGGAACGGTCACGCTGCTGACCTTGGTGCCAGCGGCATTAACCTCCTTGCCCGTGAGGATCGTGTAACCCGGAGCCTGCTTGACGAATCCGCCGGCTACTGCGGCGTCGGCTCCGGCGAGTGGTTTGAGTCCGTCGGCGTCTCCGGTATAGATCTCCTGCGAGGCCTTGTCCACCAGGAAGAAGATGAAGGGCCCGTCCGTCGTCGAGCCTTTTGTCCCCACGGAGAGGTTGTAGGTCTTCGAATCAGGCGCCTGTGTGACGGAATTCTGCACGATCGTGGCGACCGTGTCTTCCTTGGAGCCGCGGGTTCCGTCGCCGGAGTTTGTGAAGGACAGCTGCGCGGTGGAAATTATCGGCAGGAGCACAAAGACGGTGAGCAGCAGAGTGCCGGGAAGCAGATACTTCAGCGGCACCAGGCGCCGGGTCGAGTAGACGGCGATGAGGCCTGCCACGCCGATCCAGAGTCCGGTGAGCATGCCCCACTGCTCGCCCGCCAGAAGGAGCGGGGTCAGGGAGATGGCGGCGCCAAGGGCAGCGCCGAGGCCGAGGATCTTTGCCAGCAGGGCGGGAACTGACGTGGTGGAGCCCAGCGAAAGACTGGGCCCCACCACCTTTCCCGTTTTCTTCAGAGTTCGGGTAGCCATCGGGAAATTACTTCAGCGCACCGGCGATGGTGTTGCCGGCTTGTGTCATGGTCTCGGCCGGGTCGGCGCCGCCTACGATGGCTGTTTCTGCCTGGCCCAGTGGCGCCCAGACAGCGGCCATCTGGGGAAGCGATGGCATCGGGATGCCGGCTGCGGCGGCTTCAGCGGCTACCTTGGTATCCGGGTCGGCTTTGGCAACCTCGTCAATCAGGGCAGCAATTGCCGGCGGAATGTGGTCCGCCTCGTAGAGCGCGCGCTGGGTCTCCTTCTGGGAAGCAACGGTCTGCACGAAGGTCTCGGCAAAGGACTTGTTCTTGCCTTTGGACGCGACGTAGAAAGCCTGGACGCCGGTAAACGGCTGGGCCGGCTTCATGCCTGCGAACCCGGGGATGGGGCTCAGCGCGTAGTCGATGCCGGCCTTTTTGATGTCACCCAGCGCCCAGGGGCCGTTGATCATAAACGCGGTCTTGCCCTGGTTGAACAGCGCACTCGAGTTGTCGGCGCTGACGGACGTGCTAAGCACCTTGGAACCCTTCTCGCCGAGCTCACCGATCTTCTTGGCAGCAGCGAGGGAGCCTTCCTTGCCTACGCCCAGATCCGAGGGATCAAAGCTGCCGTCGGCTTTCTTGCCGAAGAGGTATCCTCCGGCCGAGGAAAAGATCGGCTGCATGAAGTAAGCGTCCTTGGGGCCCACCTGAAGATTGAGTGCCCGCTCGGCTTTTCCTGACTCAACTGCCGCCTGTCCTGCGGCGATGAGTTCTTCGAAGGATTTCGGCTCTACGGGCGCCAGGGCCTTGTTGCGGATCAGCACCAGTGATTCAACCGAGGCCGGCATCCCGTAGGTCTGCCCGTTGTAGGTCACCGCGTCCGTTGCAACCGGCAGGAACGCCTTCTTCTGCTCGGCGGTGATCTGCACGGGGTCGATGGAGCCGTTCTGGACCATGTTGCCGATCCAGTCGTGGGCACCGATGACCACGTCGGGGCCGTTCCCGGACGAGTTGGCGGTGACAAAGTTGGTCTGGAGCTCCGTCGCGACCGCCTGGACGGCCACGGTAATGCCGTTGTCTTTGCCGAACTTATCGGCGATCGGCGTCAGTGCCTGAACCACCGCGCCGTTGGCCCAGATGACCAGGTCCGCGTCGCCGCGGACGGGCGCCGCGTCGGAAGCCGAGGGTGCGGCGGCCGCCGTCGGGCTTTCCGAGGGCGTGGCGGTCGCGCTGCCGGCAGGAGCACCGCCGCCGGAGCAGCCGGAGGCGAGGAGCATGAGGGAAACGGCAGCGGCCGTGGTGAGTGATGCCCTGGCCCTCCGGGTCGAGGACTTGACAAGAGATGTGCGCACCGATGCGCCTCCTTTATAAAATGGGCATTTGCCCTCTGCTGTATCCGCGGCTTTCGACCTCTGGAAGTGATTCCAGGGCCGGACCGGGTGAGACAAGTCACTACTGTAAGCGATTCCACAAAAAACGTCCACTGTCCCCGAAAATGACCCGGCATCATGCAAACACTGAGTGGAAGCCGTTCCAGAAATTTCATCAACCCGGCTACCATTGCCCACATGAGTGAAACAATCGCCCCTGACGTGCCCCGCCTCTCCCCCGCCCGGCTGGTGCCTGTTCACCCCGCTGACGAAGGTTCGCAGTGGTGGCGGTCATCGGTGATCTATCAGATTTATCCGCGCTCGTTCAGGGACCTGAACGGCGACGGAGCGGGAGACCTGCCCGGCATTACCGCCGAGCTGCACCATCTCGCCGAACTCGACATCGACGCCGTCTGGCTGTCCCCCTTTTACGTCTCGCCGCAGCGCGACGGCGGCTACGATGTGGCGGACTACTGCGACGTCGATCCGCTGTTCGGAACCCTCACAGACTTTGACGCACTGGTCACACGGGCGTCTTCGCTGGACATCAAGGTCATCGTGGACCTCGTGCCCAACCACTGTTCCTCGGACAACGCACTCTTCCAGGCCGCGCTCAAGGCCGGCCCCGGCAGCCGGGAACGGGACATGTTCATCTTCCGGGACGGACGCGGCAAGGACGGCAGCCGTCCGCCGAACAACTGGCAGTCCCACTTCAGCGGATCAGCCTGGACCAGGATCACGGAGCCATCCGGGGAGCCTGGCCAGTGGTACGTGCACCTTTTCGACTCCTCCCAACCGGACTTCAACTGGGACAACCCCGCAGTCCGCGCCGAATTCGAACGCATCCTGCGCTTCTGGCTGGACAGAGGAGTGGCCGGCTTCCGCGTGGACGTGGCACATGCCCTGATCAAAGCCAAGGACCTTCCGGACTGGCATGGCCGGGCGGACGGCGTGAGCACCGATGACTACCCCGGCCACCTTGCACCCATGTTCGGCCAGCCCGAAATCCACGACATTTACCGCCGCTGGCGCGAGGTCCTGGCCGAGTACGACGGCGAGCGCATCCTCTGCGCCGAAGCCAGCATCGACCCGCTGTCCCGGCTGACCGACTGGGTCATGCCCGACCAGATGCACCAGGCCTTCAACTTCGCCTACCTCGGTACGCCGTGGGACCCCGCCGCGCTGCGCTCAGTCATCGAGAGTTCGCTGCGGATGTTCGACTCCGTCGGCGCACCCACCACGTGGGTACTGTCCAACCACGACGTCGTCCGGCACGCCACCCGGTTCGGCATCACCTCGCCGTCGTCCCGCCCGGGTGACGGCCTCGGCGCCGAGGACGTCCAGCCTGATGCTGAGCTGGGCCTGCGCCGTGCCGCCGCCGCGTCGATGCTTATGCTTGCGCTGCCCGGCGGGGTTTACCTGTACCAGGGTGAGGAACTGGGCCTGCCGGACCACACCACCATGGACCACGGGTTCCGCCAGGATCCCAGCTTCCGCCGGACCGCCGGCGAGCGGATCGGCCGCGACGGCTGCCGGATCCCGCTGCCCTGGGACGCAGCGGCCCCGGCTTTCGGCTTCAGCGGCACCGGGGACGCGTGGCTGCCCCAGCCTACGGACTGGGCCCAACTTTCCCGGAATATCCAGCGTGCGGACCCGTCTTCCGTGCTGTCGCTGTACCGCCGGGCCCTGCGTCTCCGCCGGGCCGAGAGCCTCGGTGCGGGCTCCCTGGACTGGCTGTCGGCATCCATCGGAACGGACTGCATCGCCTTCGTCAACAACGGAGTACTGGTCATGATGAACATGGGCAAGGAGCCTGTGGACCTGCCAGGCCTTGAGGTACTGCTGTCCACGGATGATCGGCCGTCCGGTCAGCGTAAGCTGGGACCCGCGCACTGCGTCTGGCTGCGTACGGACCCAAGGGGCACAGAGGATCAGTGGCAGGAATAAAAGACGTTGCGCGCCTGGCCGGGGTTTCTCCGGCCACGGCGTCGCGTGCGCTGAGCGGCAACGGCAGCGTCTCGGCCCGGGCGAGGCAGGCCGTCACCAGCGCGGCCAGCGAACTGGGCTTCATAGGGTCCTACCATGCTTCCAGCCTGGCGACAGGACGCAGCCGGAACGTGGGGCTGGTCCTCCCCTATGTCAACAGCTGGTACTTTTCCACGCTGCTGGAAGGCGCCAGCGCCGCCCTCATGGACGCCGGCTACGACCTCACCCTGTACGACTTCCAGGGCGACCGCTACCGCGAAACCGTGTTAGGCGACTTCCTCCTTCGCAAACGGCTCGACGGCGTCATCGCAGTCTCCCTGCAGCTCAACGAACACGAAGTAAAGCAGATCCTCTCGGCCGGCATACCCGTGGTGGGGGTGGGCGGACCCCTCCCCGGCATGGCAACAATCAGGACCGATGACCCCGGCATCGGCAGGCAGGCCACCGAGCACCTGATCAGCCTCGGCCACACCAGGATCGCGCACATCGGCGGCGAACACGAAGTGGGCCGGTACTTCAAGATTTCCACCGGCCGCCGCGTCGGCTACGAGGAAGCCATGGCCGACGCCGGCCTGCCGCTGCGCGATGCGTGGTCACTCGTCTCCGATTACACGCTCAACGACGCCTACGCCCAGGCCAAGCACCTGCTCGCCAATGCAGCCGAACGGCCCACAGCCATCTTCGCCGCCTCCGACGAAATGGCGGCCGGGGCACTCCTCGCCGCCCGCGATCTGGGACTGAGGATCCCAGACGAGCTCTCCGTGATCGGTGTGGACGGCCACGAGATGGGCGAAGTCCTTGGCCTGACCACCATCGACCAGTTCGCCCGCCAACAAGGCACCCGGGCAGTCGATCGGCTGCTGGCCCAGCTCAAACCCGGATCTGAACCGACGGAGCCAGCCGACGAACTCGTTCAAACCCGCTTCATCGTCCGTTCCAGCACCGCCGCACCCTATGTCAGAGCGCGCAGCCGCTAACTTGGTGCAGAAGTGGGACGGCGAAGTTCCGGGAGGCCGGGGTTGCCGTTGAGGTGGCGGCTGGTTCGAGGTGAGGCCGCGGATTACTCACGTCAGCGCCACCACGGACAGGCTCCCGTCTGCCGGGAAGTCCATCGGCGGCAGCAGCCTGCACGTCTGGGCGCCAGCGCGAGAATCATCGGGGCGATGGGCGAGAACGCTTCCGGCCGGCTGATGCTGGACGCCCTGGGACGCGCCGGTGTGGACACTTCGGCCGCCGCCGTGCTCGACGTCGACGCGACGGCACGGCGCTGATCGTGGTGGAGCCAAGGGCCAACTCCAGGTTCTCGTCGGAGGGCCCGCAGTTCGGTTCCGGCGACGGCTGGAAGAAGAACGTGGCCGGACGCCTCGCCGAGGACCGCACCATCACGGGCGCGGAGCAGGAGAAGTGGCTGCTGGACGGCTTCAAGAACTCCACGCAGCGCTGGGACATCCTGGGCCAGCAGGTGTTCTTCGCCGAGCGGGACCGGAGTCGGCCGTGAATCCGGACGGGCTATTTTGTCGCGGACACCTGAGACAATGGCTTGTCTGCTTAAACCGCTCGCCCAGCCCGTCCGTAGGATCGTTGGAGCGTGGCGCGTTAGACCAATTTTCTAGGGAGTTAAGTTTGCTGAGTGATCCTCGTTTACCTGTAGTGAGCCTATTTTCGGGAGCGGGCGGTCTCGATTATGCCGTTGAGCGAGCGGCCGACGAGCCCCTCAACGCGTCGAAGGCGGGAGTCCAACCCGTGAGAATAGCGGTTGCCACCGACTACGAAGAGTCCGCGTTAGTGACACTCCGAGCCAACATGCCCGAGACTGCAACAGTCTGTGGAGACATTCGAACCACGAGCACACGCGATTTGCTGAGCGTGGGCGGGCTTTCAGCCGGTGATCCTGTGCTAGTCATCGGTGGTCCCCCGTGCACACCATTCAGCAAGTCGGGTTTTTGGATCAAAGAAAAAAGGGAAAGCAGAGACCCTAACGCCTCCCTGCTAGACGAATATGTGCGCGTGGTGCGAGAATCCCGGCCAGAAGCATTCATCCTTGAGAATGTCCAAGGACTCACCTACAAGACCCATCGAGCACAGCTCGATCGATTGCTCGCAGCGATGACAGATCTTGGCTACAATCCCCAGTGGAAAGTTCTCGTGGCGGCCGATTTTGGCATTCCTCAGCTTCGTCGGCGAGTGTTCATTGTGGGCCGGCGCGACGGAAAGACGTTCCGGTTTCCAAAACCCACACATTCGGGATGGAGCGAGCGGGATCGAAAGACGGACCTCTCAAAGATTCCCTACGTGACTGCGAGGGAGGCTCTACTCGGTCTCCCCTCCGATCCTGAACCTGAGGAAATGGTCGAGGGAGAGTTCGCTGATCTCGCTGCTCAAGTACCTCCGGGGCAAAACTACCTCTGGCACACAGATCGATACGATGGGCAAAATGTCTTCAAGTGGCGAAGCAGATACTGGACGTTCCTGCTCCGCCTGGATCCGGACCGCCCGTCTTCTACTATTCAAGCTCAGCCCGGTCCATGGGTCGGTCCGTTTCATTGGGAAAATGTCTACAGTTCAGACGGTAATCCCCGGGCGCGACGACTGCGCTTGCCAGAAATGCTGCGGTTGATGTCATTCCCCGACACGTTCAAGGTCGTAGGCTCACGCTTAGATGCTCAGCGACAGCTAGGCAACGCGGTACCCGTGGAACTAGGTAAGGTGGTAGCGCGAGCGCTACTGACTCAACTTGGTTATTTGGGCGCCGACGCCGAGCGCGATTCTGATTCAGCCGAACAATTGATATTCAGCCTACCAGGCTAGACCGACCGTATATATTAGGAGTTTTCCAACTTGGGAATACAAATTGACTTAACACTTGCTAAGACGTGCCTGGACGCTGCGGCGAGGCGCGCGCTTTCCGACGAGTCGTTACCGATGCAGTGGTCGGAATTCTCCGCTCAAACATTTGATATGTCATCCAAGACCTATGCAGTTGCCCTTGGTACCGCTCTCCTCGCCCGATCTGTAGATTCGCGGGCCGATCCGCTTTCCATCAAGGCACAGTATTCGGAATACAGCTACAGCTCGCGGACTTTGGGGCACTCAGTCCTAGTTCCAGGAGCACAGAGGCTCGGTTTTTCCATCCGCGCCCGAGGCCGAGAGCCCCTGAACAACCAACCCTTTTTTCGATACGACCATATGTCGCTCATCGATCGAGTGAGAAACCGTGACCAACACGACGCCTTCGTAGGGCAACTCGGCAACCTCGCTCAAGCCAATGCTGAAGAAGCCCAATCGGCCCTGGCCGCGTACCTGAGAGTCGCCTACAATCACCATCAAGGCATTCCCGCATACGAGCCCTCGGCCCACACCATGGACATCGGCGTGATCTTCTCAATTGCACGTGACTATCTACGACCAGGTGTTCCAGAACGGCCAAAACGTCTCCAAGCGCTTGCGGCAGCTGCTTTGGACGTAGCTCATGGCGACGTTGGAACACGAAAAATCAATGACCCATCCCGAGATTTTCCCGGCGACATCCAGGTGTACGATGACCAAAAGCCCTTCCTGGCGGTAGAAGTACGTGGGAAATCCGTTCCAGCTGGCGAAGTTCTGGCGTTCGCGCACGCGTGTGCTCGCGCCGAAATATGGACCGCAGCGATTGTTGTCGATTGGCCGGGTCATGTACCACTCGATGTGACTGAACTGGGCACCCAAGCATTCAACGACACCGGGGTAATACTCTCAGTATTTGAAAGCTTTGATGCACTTATGAACCTGATTTTCGGATGGCCGGTCAACGGAAGATCCGTAAGCATTGAACGCTTCGTAAACTCCAGCATTATCAGACTCGAAGAAATAGAGACTAGCCGCGCCTCAATGAAGGAATGGGTGGAGCTCCTCCGAAACAATATTGACGGATAGTCAGCGTCCGATGACGTCAAGACCGCAGACTAGGCTTTCGCGGTTCGTTGAAGAGGTCGACGGCGAAGATGCAGTTGATCTCCCGTGTGCGGAGCCGTTCCAGGGCCGCTGCGCGGGCGGCGTCGTCGGTGCTCCCGTCAACGGCAACGGACTTGATGCCGGCGCGGTTGAACACCAGCGCCATGTAGTGGGCGTGCTGGACGGAGACGCAGAAGCCGATGGCCCGCATCTGGTCCGTGCTGGTGACCTTGTCACGCAGTTCGCGGATCACCTTGGCGGCGCGGGCGTCGTTGCCGGTGTAGAGGTTGCTCAGCTGCGCGGTGTCGTAGTTGCCGCGCTTCCACTCCAGCTGGCTCAGGTCGACGTCGTCCGAGACGCCGAAGTAGTGGAACGGCACCAGCAGGTCGGCGTCCAGGGCATCCCAGAGGCGCAGTTCGCTGGCGGTGCGGCCGTCGAAGAACTGCCTGGCGACGTCGACGCCGTCGCCGCGTTCCGGCGTCGCGGTCAGTCCGAGGAGCTGCTGCGGCTGGAGGTGGTCCAGCAGCCGGCGGTAGGTGGGAGCCATGGCGTGATGGAATTCGTCGATGACCACGACGTCGAAAAAGTCCGGTTCCAGTTGTTCGATGCCGAGGGATGACAGCGACTGGACGGAGGCGAAGATGTGCTTCCACTGCCGGGGCTTGTGCTCCCCGACGTAGAGTTCGCCGAAGGCACCGTCCTGCATGACGTCGCGGTAGGTGCGCATGGCCTGTTTGAGGATTTCCTGGCGGTGGGCCACGAAAAGCAGTTTCAGATCGCGGCCTGCAGTTTCGCAGAGTTGCTTGTAGTCCAGCGCGGCGACGACGGTCTTGCCGGTGCCGGTGGCTGAGACGACGAGGTTGTGGTTGAAGCCCTTGAGCCGTTCGGCTTCCAGGTCCTCAAGCATCTCCTCCTGGTGGAGGTAGGGCTGGACTTCGAGGCCGGTGGCTGCCCCAGGGATGGCGCTGCGCCGGCCGCCGTTTCGTTCCAGGGCGGCGTCCAGTTTTTCGCCGTCGCGTTCGGGATCGTAGTTCTGGAAGGCGCGCTGGGCCCAGTAGCTGTCGAAGGTGACCTCGAACTTCTGCAGCAGAGCGGGCGTGCCGACCGAGCTGAGCCGGACGTTCCATTCCAGTCCGTCCAGGAGGGCAGCCTGGCTGAGGTTGGAGCTGCCGACGTAGGCGGTGTCGAAGCCGGATTTCCGGCGGAACAGCCAGGCCTTGGCGTGCAGGCGGGTGGCCTGGGTTTCGTAGCTGATCTTCACTTCCGCGCCGTAACGCGTGACGAGCTCGTCGATGGCGCGGCGTTCCGTGGCGCCCATGTAAGTCGTGGTGATGACGCGGAGTTTGGCTCCGCGTTCCTTGAGTTCCTCAAGCGCCGGATGGAGCAGGCGGAGGCCTGTCCAGCGGACAAAAGCGCACAGAAAGTCCACCGTGTTGGCCGACTCGATCTCGGTCCGAAGCTCCGCGGCAAGGTTCGGATCGTCTTTGCTGTTGGTAAGTAGAGCCGAATCGCTGAGCTTGGTGGTGGGGCGGCGCAGGTTGCGGCGTTTGAGAGAGTCAGGGCGGTGCAGGGACTGGAGCTGACTTGGGCCGTCTGCGATGCGGTCCGTGGTGTTCAGTTCTTGGAGGAGCTTGTTCGCGAGGTGCACGCGCTCCGCTGGTTTCGTTGCTTCGAGGGCTTGGCGGACGGCTTCCGCGACGTGGCGGGAAAGGATGTCCGGGCCATCGTCGTCCTCAAAGTCTGCGAATATCGGCTGCAACTCTGCTGCTTGGACCAGGCGTGCGCCGAGTAGTTCCGTGCTGAACAGTTCGTACAAGCCCTCCGGCAGCTTCGCCTCTGCCCTTCCCCCAATGAAATTAGTCACTGCGCCAGGCCATGGCTCGTCCGGACAAATGCGAGTCGGATCAGGGGTCCTCGGCGTTGTTCTGGTCGTCACCACCGGAGATGGAGTCCGAGCCCCTCCTCCGGGGACAGGCAATCGGTGCCCAGAGAACCAAAAGCCAGAGCCTCAAAAAAGTCTCCGTGGAGAACGTGAAGCTTCGGATAGAAGTGGCGGTAGACGAAATCCACAAATCTTCCGACTCGAATCGGCGCAGAACAAGCGATCCGACATGTCGAAGAGTTGATCGTCAAGTGCGACGCAGGGTGGCCAGGCTTCGCCTGGCCTGGTGCGAAATCAAATCGCAGAGGAGAACGCAACCTTACATCGCCCAGCTTCTCAAGCTTATAGAGCTCCACGGCATCGCCCGGAGTCATTTCCAGCATGATGCCAGAATCAATATCAAAGGGACACGGGACGTATGCCAACCGATGACCTGACACCTCACCCTCGTCGAAATCATAGGAAATTTGGAGGAGAGAACCATCCATTAATATGGCAGAGTAGTGTCCATCTACTATCCATTGATGATATTGGTCGATGGTCGGGTCACCCCTGTGAGTAAGAAAACCGTTTCCCTTCCCTGCAGCCCAAGATATCGTACTTACCGTCTTTGACACAGCATTGGTAAAATATGCCAACTTCTTCTTCTGCATATAATCTAGGATATTTTGAGTTTCCTGATGCAGGCTATTCCAATCACTCATCTCTATCAGGCATGGCGGGCTCCGAAGAAGAAATCTTGCTCCGGAATTCCAACGGCAGATCATCCAAAGATAGTGAGCCATTCTTCAACGCAGTCAGCAGGTTTTCCAGAATCTCCTCTGCAGGTGCAAGAGTTGATCCCACATTCTCCTGATGTCGCAATACGGCCAAGGATTCGGCGCTGGGGATATTGAATTCCAACCTGTAATCAGAACGAACAATTTTATCGATTTCGTCGCGGATAACAGAAATTCTGGCTCCAAAACCGCAGACGCGTACCCACGCGCGGCTTCTAGTAATGGCTGTGAACAAAGTGTTTCGTCGTGAAACGTGGTTCTGACCGATAACGGTTCGCTGTGCATCCAAGACGTAGACCATTGGGGCCTCATTGCCCTTGGCGCGATGAATGTGGGTTATCGCAACCGAGCCGTCCCTGAAGACCTCGTCTTGGCTTGAGTTGACGCCGACCAAATGAGCAGCAAT
Source organism: Pseudarthrobacter sp. HLT1-7 (assembly GCF_059383435.1). Lineage (NCBI taxonomy): Bacteria > Bacillati > Actinomycetota > Actinomycetes > Micrococcales > Micrococcaceae > Pseudarthrobacter > Pseudarthrobacter sp. HLT1-7. The sequence continues at coordinate 16,893 of NZ_JBWZCH010000020.1, forward strand.
GCCAAGACGGGCAAGCATTGATATTATGGCGGCGGCGCGCGACTTTGCAGTGTAGGCATCGGGAAGGACAATCAAGATGTCATCTGATTCAAGCTCGTCATGACCCAGGTTAATACGGATTTGTTCCGCCACCCAACGATCCTGCTGTTCTTCCACTTCAAAAGCGTGAACCGAAAGTGCATCGCGATCGCTGAGCAGCGTACGGAAATACTCCGGCGTGTGGCGACTGGATCTTTGTAGGGAGACGCGCTCACCCAACTCGAGCTTCCCGGCCTTTACGTCATACCCGATTTCCGACCAGAGTTTCGGGTTGTCCGGATGTTGAACGAGACCTTCAGTTCTATAAACTCCTATTCCCAGTCCGTGCGCCACTGCCAGCGCCCATGGCGTATTGCGATAGCAGACCGGTAGGATAATGTCCCGCTTAGGAGCATTTTCCGCCTGGTGAAGACTGACCAAACTTTCGCCATCCTCGCCTTTTCCGAAAAGATCATCCGTTTCTGGCATCATTGCTTCCGAAAGCTTCTGGAGCTCGTCAAAGCCCCAAACAATTCTCTTTGGCTCCCGTGTAAACTTGTAGATCAGCTGAAAGAACTCCGGAGGAAGGTCCTGAGCCTCATCAATAAGCACCGCGTCGAACAAGGGAACTACGTCAATACCCCGAGAATAGTCTAAGAGCTCCCTGCAGATACCCTGGAATGCGTTATCGCGACCATACATTCCACTGGCATAAGCGAAGTCGCGAATAGGCGCATTTAGGCTCGAAGCGATCCGGCTGTAGATCCCCGACTTGCTGGCCGACCCCCATGAATGAAGAACCTGCAACTTGGCGGGGTCTGGCCTGTCGCTCATGTGCTCAAATGTGAACCTTGTGATTAAATCATCTATTTGCTGATACAGGGCGCGGGACTGAAAAGTAAACGCTATATCCCAGGTTGGATTATTTGAGTGAAGAAGAGCCGCTTTCAGTGCGAGGACTACGGTCTTCCCAGAACCTGCCAGACCGCGAATTCGTTGGGGCCCATCAGGTGTCTCGATGGCTGCAGCTTGCTGCCAGCGGTCGAGATTGGCAATCGATTTTTCGATTATTTTCAGTTTGGATCCCCGAGAACCCTCGCGGATGGCGTCAACCCGCTTCTTCAAGGGTTTGATGTTCGTAACACGCTGGAGGACAGAAAGAAGCCTCGCCACTAGGGCGTCGTCCAATGGCTCAAGACTCTGCAGCCATTCGGACAGTTGCCCGAATGAGAGGTACACACCATCCGTTTCGGGTACTTCTCCGATTGGGTGTGGGTACAGCGTTACGGTATTGACATCGAACGCTAGTCCCCGCCTGTGCCGGAGTGACTCATGCCTGCGAAGATGGGCCTCTAATCCGGTAAAAAGTCGATCCTGATCTCCGATTGCATCCTCCCAGCTAGCAGCATCAGAAGGGCTTTCGTCGGCAAATCGAAACGCGACAATCCCATGATCGGCACTGACCAGGATGGCGTCGACATTTATCGGTTCATCCGCAGTCGCCAGAAGCGGATAGCCAAGGTACAGCGTCCCTGAAGTGTTCAACTCCGTGAGAACAGCTATCAACATAGCCGCCGCGGGCTGGTTCTTGCCCGTCCCCATAATGATTGTGAGATTCCTTGTCACTGCCACCTCTTAGCTCGGTCCCTTTAGAAGCATAAGCTTCCTGCGGGTTCTCGCTGACATCCGCAAGGTAGTGCGCCACGGCCAACTCTGCCTTGCATACCGAGGCGCCCTGGAATGACGCGCGTGCTCTCCACCTCATGACAGCACACAGGGCTGTGTCCTCGGACCCCGCGAGTGTCAGCAGGGTGACCACCGACCACGGTATCAACCTCCCGTGGGCAAACTGGTCCTCGGACCCGTTTACGAAACGCAACGCGATCCCCACGCAACCCCCTACTGTTGATCCTGCACCCAACGAAACCGTTTACGTAAACCGTTTTCCGAAACCGATTACGTAACGCGGGCAGCAGACAACAAAGACACCCTCAGGGAGGAGGAACAGTGGTCACCATCCGCGATGTCGCCAAGCACGCCGGCGTCTCTCCGGCCACCGTCTCCCGGGTTGTCAACGGGCTCGTGGGCTACTCCGACGAGACGCGGGAACGGGTCGAGACTGCGGTCAAGAGCCTTAGCTACGAAACGGACCACCTCGCCCGCGGCCTCAAGACCCGGCAGACGTCCGTGATCGGGCTGCTCGCCCCGATGGTTTCCGATGCCCTGGCCTCCCAGGTCATGCAGGGTGTGGAGGAGGAAGCTCAGGAACGCGGCTTCGCCGTGATGCTTGGCCGCACCGGCGCCAAATCCGCCTACATCGCCGGCTACCTGCGGACGCTGCGCACCTACCGGGCCGCCGGCGTCATTCTCATCTCCGCGGTGATCACGCCGGAGACCAGGCAGCTGCTAGGGCCCAACGTCCCCATCATCTCGGTCGCCATCAGTGACAAGTCGGGCTCGCCCAGCGTGGCCATCGACGACGAGCAGGCAGCCTACGACGCGACCCGTCACCTGCTCCGGCTCGGCCACCGGCGCATCGGCCTGCTCACCGGCGATCCGGCGTCGATCTACGTCGCCCAGCCCCGAAAACGCGGCTACCTCCGCGCCATGGCCGAAGCAGACTGCACCCCGGTGACAGCGACGGGCAGCTTCTTCTACGAAAGCGGCGCCGCCGGCGTCGACGAGCTGCTGCAGCAGGAGCCCGGCCTCACCGCGATCTTCGCGATGAGCGACGAGATGGGTGCCGCCGTCGTTAATGATCTGCAGCGGCGCGGGCTCCGGGTGCCGGAAGACGTCTCCGTCCTGGGCTTCGACAACACCTCCACCTCACTGCACGTAAACCCTCCGCTGAGCACCATGGCGCAGCCGCTCGAGGAGATGGGGCGGATGGCCGTGAAGAAGCTGCTCCGCTCCCGCGACCTGGGGCCGAAGATCATGCCGCACCGGCTGATCGAGCGCGGCTCCACGGCGCCGCCGCATCAAACGGCGCCCGCCCCGCCCGGCACCCGAGAACACACCAGCTAAGTCCGCACAAACCCACGGCAGCAGCCGGCACTCCCCCGTGCCACAAACCAGCCCCCGCCGCAGTTCCGCAGGCACCAAACCACTCGCACCACCCACCCCGCACCACCCCAGAAAACAAGGAGCAACACATGAGGCAGCGCCGCCGCACCTGGCAGACTCTTCTCGCCACCACCGCATCCCTGACCGTCGCCGTCGTCGCCCTCACCGGCTGCGGCGGGACCGCTCCGGAAGCGAAGAGCACCCCGAAGGCCGCCGCCGCGTCCTTCGAGGGCAGGGGCCCCATCAACTACGTCTCCAACCGGGACGCCTCCGGCGCCGCGAACAAGACCATCGAGGAGTGGAACGCCGCCCACCCGGAGGAGAAGGTCACGTTCATTGAACTGCCCGACTCCGCGGACCAGCAGCGCCAGCAGCTCATCCAGAACGCGCAGATCAAGTCGGACACCTTCAGCGTGCTGAACCTTGACGTCGTCTGGACTACCGAGTTCGCCGCCAACAAATGGATCATGCCGCTGCCCGCGGACGCCGTCCCCACCGACAAGATGATCCCCGCCACGGTCAACGCCGCGAAATACCGGGACACGCTCTTCGGCGCGCCGTACTACACCGACGGCGCCCTGTTCTACTTCCGCTCGGACCTGCTCAAGGCCGCCGGCATCGCCACCCCGCCCAAGACCTGGGACGACATGAAGACAGCCTGCAAGTCCATCCTGGCGCTCCCCGAAGCCGCCGGCATGTCCTGCTACACCGGCCAGTTCGACAAGAACGAGGCCCTCACGGTTAACTTCTCCGAGGCCGTGGCCTCCGCCGGCGGCACCGTCGTCGACGCCGACGGCAAGCCCACCGTCAACACCCCCGAAGCCAAGGCCGGCCTGAACCTGCTGGTGGACGGCTTCAAGGACGGGCTCTTCCCGTCCGACGCCATCACCTACCTCGAGGAGCAGGGCCGCCGCGCGTTCCAGGACGGCAAGCTGGTCTTCATGCGCAACTGGCCGTTCTTGCACGCCTCACTCAGCGCCACCGACGGCTCCAGCAAGGTGAACGGCAAGTTCGACATCACCTCCATCCCCGGCACCGACGGCCCCGGCGTCTCCACCCTGGGCGGCCGCAGCCTCGCCATCTCCCCGTTCACCCCGAACAAGGCCACGGCGCTGGAGTTCGTCAAGTTCTTCACCAGCGAGGAGCAGGCCCAGAAGCGCCTCGCCCTGTCCTCCCGCGCCCCCGTCTACGCCTCCCTGTTCGCGGATCCCGCCGTCGTCGCCAAGCGCCCGTTCTTCCCCACGCTGCTTACCTCGCTGAGCAACGCCCAGCCGCGCCCCAAGGTGGTCCAGTATGGCGCCACCACCAAGGCGATCCAGGAAGAGGCCTACGCGGCCATCACCGGCAAGAAGGACACGGACACGGCCCTGAACGACATGCAGGCCAAGCTCACCGAGCTGGCCAAGTAACTCAGCCCGCAGTTCAGACCCCACGCCTGGCCGGCCAGTCCACCCCGGCCGGCCAGGCACGCTGCAACTCCAGTTAGGTACCCAGCATGACGACGACGACCGCCCCGCCCGCCGGCGCGCAGCCGGCCCCCGATACCCGGCCCACCCGGCCCCGGAAGCGCGCGCAGCGCACCGCCGGCGAAGGCCGCATGGCCGCGATGCTGCTCTCCCCCACCCTCCTGGTGCTGGCCCTGGTGATTGTGTACCCGCTGCTATCCGCGGTGCACCAGTCCCTCTACCGCGCCGAGTCCGGCCTGGACGCGGACGGCTTCGTGTCCGACGTGGATGCCTTCGTTGGCCTGGCCAACTACGCCGACCTCTTCGTCGGCGAATCCGGCCGGCGCTTCCTCAACGCCTTTTCGAACACCACCTTCTTCACCGTCACCACGGTCTTCTTCGAGACCGTCCTGGGCCTCTGCCTGGCCCTGGCCATGAACCGCGCCTTCCGCGGCCGGTCCTTCCTGCGCGCCAGCATCCTGGTCCCATGGGCCGTCCCCACCGCCGTCTCCGGCCTGCTGTGGCGCTGGATCTTCCAGTCCGACGGCATCGCCAACACCCTGATCGGCAACGAAATCCTCTGGACCGCCGAAGGGGACGCCTCCAAGCTCGCCGTGATCGTGGCCGAGGTCTGGAAGACCGCCCCATTCATCGGCCTGCTGGTCCTCGCCGGCATGCAGGTGATCCCCGGCGAAATCTACGAGGCGGCCAAGATCGACGGCGCCGGCTGGTGGCGCCAGCTCGGCTCCATCACGCTCCCGCTGGTCAAGCCCACCCTGCTGGTCGCCGTGCTGTTCCGCATGCTCGATGCCCTGCGGATGTTCGACCTGCCATTCGTGCTGATCGGCCCCGGCAAGGAATCGGTGGAAACCCTCTCCATGCTGGCGTGGGACGAATCCAACCAGCTCCGCTACGGCTCCGCCTCCGCGTTCGCCGTCATGCTCTTCCTGTACGTCGCCGTCGTCGCGATCGTGTTCGTGAAGGTCCTCGGCGCCGACGTCACCGGCGCTAAGGAACTGAAACTGCTCTCGAAGAAAAGCGCCAAGAAGTCCCGCACACTGGCTAACTCTGAACAGAAGAAGGCCGAGGCCGCCCGATGACCATCTCCGACCTCCGCAACGCCGCCGCCGATTCCGGCGCACCCGCATCCGGCGCACCCGAGGCGACAACCGCCGTCGGCCGCCCCGGAAAACCGAAAGCCAAGCGCACCTGGCGCTCCTACAGCGTCTACGCCGGCCTGGCCCTGATCTTCGCCTACTGCCTGGCCCCGTTCTACTGGATGCTGGTCTCCAGCCTCCGCCGCACCGCGGACATCTTCGACAACACCCTGCTGCCGGCCCCGTTCTCGCTGGAGAACTACGCCAAAGTGTTCAGCGGCTCCACCATGTTCGGCCAGGCGCTGCTCAACTCCCTGATCGTCGCAGGCACCACCACGGTGTTCGCGCTGGTCCTCGGCATCTTCGCGGCCTACGCCATCTCCCGGCTGACCTTCCGCTTCAAGTCGGTGATCCTCGGCGTCATCATTGCGACGTCGATGTTCCCCGGCATCTCCGTGGTGGTGCCGCTGCTGCGGCTCTTCACGGACATCGGCTGGATCAACACCTACCAGGCCATGATCGTGCCGAACCTGTCCTTCGCTATCCCGCTGGCGGTCTGGAACCTCACCACGTTTATGAAGGCCCTGCCGTTCGACCTCGAGGAGGCCGCCATGATCGACGGTTGCACCAAGTGGCAGGCGTTCCGCCGGGTGCTGCTGCCGCTCGCCGCGCCGGGCGTCTTCACCACCGCGATCCTGACCTTCATCCACAGCTGGAACGAATTCATCATCGCGCTGTCCATGGTCAACGATCCGAAGATCCAGACCGCCACGGTGGCCATCTCCAAGTTCACCGGCGCCACCGAATTCCAGGCGCCCTTCGGCGAGCAGATGGCCGCCGGCGTGATCGTCACCGTACCGTTGGTCATTATGGTGCTGATCTTCCAGCGGCGCATCGTCGAGGGCCTCACCGCAGGCGCNGCCCGAAGTGAACTGGTGGCATTCCGCCGTTATCTATCAGGTCTATCCACGCTCCTTTGCCGACGGCGACGGCGACGGCGTGGGCGACCTCGCCGGGCTCATCGCGCGGCTGCCGTACCTCGCCTCCCTCGGCGTCGACGGTATCTGGATGACCCCGTTCCAGCCCTCCCCGCAGGTGGACCAGGGCTACGACGTAAGTGACTACTGCGGCGTGGACCCGCTCTTCGGCACCATGGAACAGTTCGATACTCTGCTGGAGCTCGCCCACTCGCTGGGCCTGCGGATCCTGCTCGACGTCGTCCCCAACCACTGTTCCTCGGAGCACCCGCTGTTCCAGGCCGCTTTGGCGGCCGGCCCGGGCTCGCCGGAGCGGGACATGTTCCACTTTGTTCAGGGTCCAGTGGACATGTCCGACGGCGGCGGCTCTCCGTCTGGCGCTGCTGGCGTTGCTGGCGGCGGCGTCCCGCCGAACAACTGGCAGAGCGTCTTCGGCGGCCGGGCCTGGAGCCGCGCCAACCCTGGTTCGGAGACGGACCTGGACTGGTACCTGCACCTCTTCTCCCCCGAACAGCCGGACTGGAACTGGCGCAACGCGCGCGTCGGCGATTACTTCGACGGTGTGCTCCGTTTCTGGTTCGACAAGGGCGTGGACGGCCTCCGGATCGACGTCGCGCATGCCCTGTTCAAGGCCGAGGGCCTGCCCGACTCGCCCTCCACCGGGGCCGTGGTGGACGGTCTCCGGTCCAACCCGCAGGTCTCGGACCTGGAGGAAGTCCACGAGGTCTACCGCCGCTGGCGCAGGATCGCCGAGAAATATGAGCCGCACCGCCTGCTGGTGGGCGAGGTCAACCTGGAACCGGCCCGCGCCGCCCGCTACACCCGCGCGGACGAGATGCACCAGGTCTTCGCCTTCGCCTTTGCGAAACTCGGCTGGGACGCCGCGGCCTGGGCCGCCGTCGGGAACGAGCTCGAATCCGCGCGTCAGCTCCATGGCGCCACCCCCACCTGGGCGCTGGAAAACCACGACATCGTCCGCTCCGTGACGCGGTTCGGCGGCGGGGACGTTGGTGCCCTGCGTGCCCGCGCCGCCCTCGTGGCTCTGCTGGGGCTGCCCGGCCCGGCGTATCTCTATCAGGGCCAGGAACTCGGGCTGCCCGAGGTGGACGTCCCCCTCGAGGCCCGGGTGGATCCCATGTGGGCCCGCGGCGGCGTCTGCCGCGACGGCGCCCGCGTGCCGTTGCCGTGGACCTCGGACGCGGCGTTCAACCACGGCTTCTCGCTTCCTGACTCTGCGGCCGCGGTTCAGGCAACAGTGCCGTGGCTGCCGCAACCCGCGGGCTGGGGCGCGCACGCCGTCGAACTCCAGCAGCAGAACCCGGCGTCGTCGCTGGCGCTGGTCACCACGGCGCTGGAGCTGCGCCGCAAGTTGTGGGAGCAGGGCGTCTTCACGGCGGACGACGGCGGCGCCTGGCGCGTCGAGGCCGGGAACCTGCTGATCTGCGAGCGCGGGCCGCGGTTCGTCGTCGCCGTCGCAATGGGCGCCGAGCCAGCTCAGCTGCCGGCCGGAACGTTGCTGCTCAGCGCAGAACCGCTGGACGAGGACGGCTGGCTGCAGCCGAACAACGCCGCCTGGGTGCTGCGAGACTGAGCCGACCGGCCACACGAAAAAGTGGCCGTCCGCGTTTCCCCGGGGGAACACCCGTTGTCCTGTCACTTGCGGCTGCTCTCAGCGCTCAGAACACCCATAACTGATAGCGCACGGGGAACGTGGACGGCTGTTTCGCGTCCCGCTTGGTACGCACCGACGTCGCACGGGATCACCGGCTTTCCGTGCAACCCGGGCGTCGACGGCGTCCAGTCCAGTCAAAAGATCCGCCCTTCTGAGACCGTACGTGAACGCGCTGATCAGTTGCTGCCGCCGAACTCATTGACCGGGTGCAGGCCGAACTCTTCGGCCAAGAACGTCCCGATGCCGCCCGGCAGATGTCCGTCAGCATGGTGGGCACGGTCAACAGCGTCTGCGGCCGCCTGCTCCAGGAATACGCGGTCGACGCCGGGCTCTCGCCCGCGCTGCAGGTCATCACAGAAGACGAACAACTCCGGATCTTCCAACTGGCCACCGACGGCGTGTTCGCGGAGTTCACGCCGCGGATCCAGCCACTGGCACGGCGTTTGGGGTACGACGGCGAATCGGACATCCGGGGTACCGACGCCGACTGGCGCAAGATCGTCCGCGACATCACCGATGCCGCACGCGGCAACAAGATCAGCCCCGCGGAGCTGGCGCACTCAGCCTCCTCGTCATGGCAGGGACTGCAGCAGGTCCTCGGTCCCGTGAGTCTGGACGACCCGCGCTTCCTGGTCCAACCAGCTCTTCCAAGGCCTCATGAGAATGCGCGGGATGGCCGCTGACCTGCCTCAAGGGTTGCGCGCCCCGCCCCGACAGGGCGGAGAGTGCGGGAGCGGATGCGGAGCAGGCGTGCCCTGTGCCGGATGACGGACTCGGCTACCGTGAGATTGATCGCCCACGCTGTGCCCATGAGCACGGCCCGGGTTGAGGGTTCGGTCGGGCCGACGAAGCCGATCCAGAGTGCCAGCACAACGGCCTGGGTTCCGGCTGCAACGCCAAGTGCGTAGGCGCGCGTCATCCAGGCACCGTGACGAATGAAGTCCCGGCGCAAAATCGCCAGCAGCCCGAGCACGATGCTCGCCGCCATCGCGGAGCCGAAGACGAGCCGAATGACGAGCAGAAGCGTGCCGTCGCCGTTGGGGAAGGAATAAAAAACCGCCATCCACAATCCGGAGACCGCAGCGAACAGACCTGCGGGGACGAGAACGCGTCCGGCGATTCGGTGCCAACTACTCCCCCTGCGGCGAAGCGAAGGGACGAATTGGAAAGCTCCCAGGAAGCCGTAGACGGTGGCGCTCACTATATGGACCGCGACGGGTATCGGTGAATCGAGGAACCGGATGTTTTGCTCGGTGGCACTGGCTCCACCGGTCAGTTCTGTGAGGCGCGCTGCTCCGGCGATCACGGGGATGAGGCTGAGCAGGATGAGCCCGGTGGGTGCGAGCCACTGCCCTCGGGCACGTCTTGGCGCCGGGATGCCGGCGCAGATGGTGCTCATGGTGCTGTTCTCCTCACGGTTTTGACTCGCGGGGAAGTTGGGGCTTGGGGCTTGTGCTGAGCACCTTCACCGAGATCAAGGTGACCCCCAGATCGCCTACTCGCCTCAGCAGTCCATGCAGGGCAGCTTGATCGATGACTGGCCCAGTGAGGATCGTGTTTCCACCGCTATCGTTGATCAGAGTGAAACCCTCGAACCAGTCACTCCATCTCTGATCAAGCTGCCCTTCGAAACGAATTTCGTAGTGATTGCCGTCAATTGAGGTATTTCCTTGTGGTGAAGTCATGGGCTGGTCCCCGCCCTTTTCCGAGGAGTCGCGGTCGAGTTTCAGGCCGCGGCAGCCTGATCGACAGTGGACTCGTCCTTAACGGCGAGCGGGAGTGAGTTGGTCTTTCGCTGATCCGACCACAGTGAGTAGCCCAACCAGATCAGAGCCAGCCCCATCGGGACGGCGGCCGCTCGGTCAAGCGGGTGCGCAAGCAGTGCGCCAGCGACCGGCGTCAGCGCGGCGGCGACGATCAGTAGGATGCCCGCTCCGCGGGCCAGAACCCGCGCACGGATGATCGCGATACCGAACAGCAGTGCGCCAATGACATAGAGCGCGCTTCCCGCCAACGGCAGTGCGGCGAGCGGCCCGAGGTCCGTCACTGCGGGGACTCGGCCGAAGAGCCCGACGAGGTCCACGGCGAGCTGCGGCGCGCTTGTCGCGATGAGTGGTGCGATGAAGACTTCCACGAAGTTGAATGCCGACTGAAGGATGAAGAAGAACCCGAACATTAGGTAACCGATGAGGCCGAGTACCCCCAGCTGCCGAACCTGACGTAGGTAGAGGCCGGTGACGCCGAGCAAGGCGAGCACGGCCTCACCGAAGCTGAGAATGTGCACGGTCATCCAGGATTGACTCGCTAGTGAGGCGACCACGTCGGCCGGGTGGATGAACTGGATGACGATGTAGATCAGTCCCGCGACAGCGGCGGCGATGGCAGCGGTGCGGGTGAGCGTGGAAGTGGTGACGCGCATTGTGGTTCTCCGATGTTTTGAGTTGCCTCAGACCGTTGCCTGAGAACAACCCGAATCTACGAAGCCATGTGGTGACGCGGCATCACCACATTGGGTGATCACATGGTGATTGTTTCGTATGCCGGTCTAGATCAAGCCCAGCGCTTCAGCACGCCGAACGGCCGCGGGGCGGCTCGTCACGTCGAGTTTCAGGAAGATGTGCTTGGTGCGGGTGCGCATGGTGTTCAGTGACACGTAGAGTTCGCGCGCGATCTCTGGACCGGTCAGCTCGGTTGCCAGGAGCCGGAGTACGTGAAGTTCACGCTCGCTCAACATCTCGGGGAGAGGCAGGCCCGGCCGGCCCGTGCCTTCGGTCTGCCGCAGCGCCTGGTTGAGCTGGCGAACATAGTCGGGTCGGACCCCCGCCCCCGCGGCAGCACGAAGCAGCCGCAGCATCGCAGGGCCCTCATCGAGAAAGAGCCGGAAATAGCCTTCGGGTTCCGCCTGCTCGAGAGCGCGCTCCAGCGGTACGAGCGCCCGAGAGAGCTGGTCGTGCGCTTCCAGGGCGAGCGCCTGCAGAACGAGAATCTCATTGACACTACCGAGCCGGCCGCCCGCTTCCGCGGCGTCGAGGAGTCGTGCCAGTAGCCCGTCCACCTCGTGAATCGAGCCGGACTGCGGGTCCACTGCATCCTTCACGATCATCAGTCTTGCCAAGGTGATGTGCCCGAACTCACGCAGGTAGCTGGGTTCGTCCACAGCGGTGAGGCCCTGCTCCCTCACCCAGGCCTGTGCATCGTCTAGGCGTCCCTGCGCAATCCGCACGCGCGCTTTCATTCCTCCGATGGGTCGCGCGTCGGCGGAGAAGCCACGCCGGTAGTGCTGTTCTGCCTCGGTGAGCAAGTCGAACGCGACATCCAATTCACCCTCGGCTTCCCTGACCCTGGCCATCCCGACGAACCACCGGTAGTGATGCTCATGCGAGAAGGCGCCCTCTCCGAGGTCAGACGCCGCGTCAAGATGCTTTCGTGCACCGGCGAGAAGGTTGCGTTCCCGAAGCATTTCACTCATGCCACAATGTAGATCCGCGGTGGGATGCCCACCGTTGCCCCGCTCAATTGCCTCGTGCAGTGCTTCATCGTAGGCATGGTGCGCCTCCCGAAGCCGACCCAGCGGCATCAGCATGTCCGCGATCACCATCGTGGTGCTGAGTGCATCGGTCAGGTTTCCGGCCTGGGCCAAACTGGTCTTGCATACTCCAAATGAACGCACGCCCGCCTCAAGGTTTCCGCTTGCCCAGAATGCGAACCCCAACAGGCCAGCCGCCGCCCCTCGCCCAAAGTAATCGTCGGGCAGTGCGATATCTGCGGCGCGCTGAGCGTGTTCCTTGACCCCGGCCAGGTCTTCCTGAGCCAAAGCAACCGAGGCACGATAGAGCGCAATCGTCACCGGGAGGCTCCTTAACTCTTCGCCCGGCTCCGAGCCGTGCGCCGGCAGTCCAGTCTCGGTGGTGGCGGACAGGAGACGTTCCGCCTCCCTCAGCTGGGGCTCGACGGCGGCGATGTCGCCAGCGGCGATTGAGGACCACGCTGAGAAGACGCGCAGCACAGGTCGTTGGTCTATTACGTCGCTGGGAAACTTTGCCAGCCAACTCCGCAGCATCGCGTCCTGTCTGCTCTTGCGGACACTGGGAATGGTTGCCTCCAACACTTTGGCTGCGCGTGGGAAGTCGGAAGCAGCAAACGCATACTTGATGGCCTCTTCAGCCAAATCATTGCGCTCGAACCAGTCGCTGGCGCGAATGTTGAGCTTTGAAATGTGGTCGGTGCCGTCCTTGATCAGTCGTGCGCGGAGCACATCGGCGAAGAGGTGGTGGTACCGGTACCAGCGACGCTCGTCATCCAGCGGAACAAGAAACAGGTTTGCCCGCTCAATCGATGCGAGCATCTCACTACCGCCGTTTTTCCCGGTCACCGCGTCGCAGAGGGGACCGCAGAGACGGTCGAGTAGCGCGGTTTGACTCAGGAACTCGCGGACGTCAAGTGGCGCGCGCTCCAGGACCTCTTCGATCAGGTAGTCGATGACATAACGATTACTGCCGGTGAAGGCGGTGATGAATCCGGAAATGTCTGTACTTTCTCGCATTGACAGTGCGGCCAGCTGGAGACCGGCGATCCAGCCTTCCGTGCGCCTTTCGAGTGCGGTGACGTCCTCTGGTGAAAGCGACAGGCCCATCGCCTGATTGAGGAACGTGGCAGCTTCATCGGGGGTGAAGCGCAAATCGGCGACTCTCAACTCTGTCAGCTCGCCCCTGGCGCGAAGTCGCGCCAGGGGAAGTAGCGGGTCTGAGCGGCTCGAGATCATCACGTGCAGTGTGGGCGGCAGGTGGTCGATCAGGAATGCGACAGCGTCTCGAATGGATGCCTCCTCAATCAGCTGGAAGTCGTCCAGAACCAGAATTATCTCGTGCCGGCTTCGTGCCACCTCGTTTACGAGGGACGTCATCGTCGCATCGACCGGTAGCTGAGAGTTGTGACCGGTCGAATCAATGTCGGGATCGGCCTGGTGGAAGGCGGCAATGAGATAACTGAGAAAGCTGACCGGAAAGTTGTCGCGCTCGTCGAGCGATAACCATGCCACGCGCGCCTCTGGTTTGCGTCGCCGGGTCTCTGCAATCCACTCACTGACGAGAGTCGTTTTGCCGAAGCCTGCGGGGGCTGAGATTAGTGTCAGCTTTCGTCCCGCACGAACTCCCTCGTCCAGTTGTTTAACGAGGCGAAGCCGGGGAACAGCTTGGGCGCGTGGCGATGGTACGAAGAGTTTCGTCGCCACAATCGGCATCGCCATGTGCCCATACTATGCGCGCTGACAACGCTTCGTGGCTACGTCCCGTGGAGTGGATGGTCCTATTGAAGTCAAGCAGCTTCTTGTGCCAGAGGGGGTCGGGTTGTGCCTTCGTGCCATGCGCCGTAGGCGATTTCCAAGTTGGTGTTCTGGAGCTGCGCCGGCTGCTGTGGGAGCAAGGCGTCCGCGTTTCTAGAGGTGCCGGACGCGCGGCAGTACCGAAGCCGGCGGGCTGCCGTGGTCAACGATGAGGCACCCGACTGTGCGTGGTCGGCGGCCGAACAGGACGTAGACCTGCCCATCCGCTGCCGGGCCGTCGTGAACGCCTTTGTCTACCAGGAGCCCGTTGGCTGCTCCCGGATTCAGGGCCGCTGAAGGTGCCCGCAAGGCCATGGCGCCACGCAGCCTCAGGCGTGCCGCCTCGGCCCGGCACTGCGGATAGCAGTGCTCGTCGCCGAAAAGGAGATTCTCGGAAAGGTCTGGGGTTTCGAAGGTGTCATCGTCGACGTTGACGGCCCAGAGCGCCCGCGACACCCCTGCGAGATCCACTTCCTCGGTGATCCCTTCGTGGCGGAGGAATTCAGCCCAGGCTCCCGCGGGGGTGTCAGCAAGGTATTGGACTGGTTCCTGCCCTTGAGCATGCCACCGGGCTTCTGGCTGGTTGTTCGCCTCCCAAAAGAAGGGGTAGCGCGAGTCACATTATCTATAGGCAATCATGCGGAAAGAGGCGAGGTGAGGGCCGCGGCGAGTTGCTTCACTCGTCGAACATCAGCGTCGTCGGGGTCCCAGTCACCTTTCATTATTTCGGCGGGTGCCCGGCCGTCGAGCTGGGCGCGGGGGCGGGCAAACCATCGGCGGATGCCGAAATCGTTGTAGCTGCCTGCGAGATCTGCCGCGATAAGAGTGAGGGTGTGGAGTCTCTGGGCGACGTGGTCCGGAGTGTGTCGCTCTCCAGAGCGGTAGCGGTAAATGGATGAGACGGAGGCGCCGACCAGGCCCTCCAAAACGTCGTCGCCGAGAAGGGCTGTCATGCGCGGCCATTCCTGCTCCGGCAACGGTGAACGCTCTATCGCGTTCAGAGCGGCGGTGAGCGCCCTGACGATCGCAGCGGGTTCTGCGTGCTCGGCAACGGCCGCGGCGTCGCGGGCAATTCCCTGACGAGCGAAAGCGCGAAGGGTGGCCACGGCGTTCTCGTAGCTGCCTTCGACGCGCACGGGCGATCCGATATCCAGGATGTGAGCCCAACTTTGTAGAGGAGCGGTTAGCTGCGCGGCCTGGGCTTCGTCGGAAGCATCCTGAGGGTCGATCGTCGGTACCATGTCAAGGCCATTCGGGGAGGTGACGGAGGTCTGGCCGACTCCGATTGTTCCCTAAGGCCATGTTGGTTTCGCGGAGGGTGGATGTCAATGTCCGTGGAGCCGTTGCTGCCGCAGCCCGCGGGCTGAGACGTGCACGCCGTCGAACGCCAGGGACACCCGTTGCCCTATCACTTGTAGCTGCTCTCAGCGCTCAGAACGCCCATACGTGATAGCGCAACGGGAAAGCGGGCGGGCCGGGCCGCGGGCCGCAAGAATCCATGGGGCGCAGGGCGGCCGGAGACTGTCCTCTCGTGCGTGCACACCATTCCCGATGAGAAGTGTAAACAACACCGCTACGCCGTCCATGACCTGGAGGCGATCGAGGCGGATTCGTTGTTTACGGCCTGACGCGTCTCCTGGGATCAGTCAGAACGCCGCGGCCCATGAAGACCGGCTGCGTCTGGGACTCTCCTGTTACGAACATGTTGTTTTCCTCTGGGCCCGGCCGTACCGTGAAAGGACGGTCAGCCGAAGTGCAGGTGCGGGCATGCGGATTACATCCTGGTCATCGTTCCGGCTGCTCGTGTGCTTCCTGGCCGCCGTCGTCCTCGGCGGCGCCGCTTCGGCCGCACCTTCCTCTTCGGCCGCGCCGCCCACCGGACCCCCGAATCCCGGGCAGGCCTACGCGAAAGTGGACGACTTCCTCCAGGAGCAAATCGAGGCCCTCGGACTTCCGGGCGCCGCTGTCGCCGTCGTCCGGGACGGGGTGCAGGTGCACACCGCCGCCTTTGGCCGCGCGGATGACTCCGGACGGCCGATGACCGCGCAGACGCCGGTACTGCTGGCCTCCACCAGCAAGACCCTCACCGCCATCGCCGTGATGCAGCAGGTTGAGGCCGGCCGGCTGCGGCTGGACGAGCCGGTGCAGACCTATCTGCCCTGGTTCAGATTGGCCGACAGCCGCTCGTCCGCCATCACCGTCCGCCACTTGCTCCACCAGGCCAGCGGCATGGCCGCGAAGGACACCGCCTTCGAAGCCTCCGACGCGCAGGGCCCGGAAGCCCTCGAAGAAGGGATCCGGGCCCTGGCGAACGCCCCGCTGGCCGGCGAGCCGGGTGCGGGCTTCCGGTATGCCAACGCCAACTTCAACGTCCTGGGCTTCCTGGTGCAGACCGTCTCCGGCCAGCCGTTTGGCGCCTACCTGGAGCAGCACATCTTCGGACCCCTGGAGATGGCCAACAGCCATTCGACGCGCGCTGATGCCCGGGCAGGCAATGCGGCCGCTGGCTACTCGCGGTGGTTTGGCGCGTGGTGGCGCCAGACTGATGTCCCGGCTCCCACCACGGGAATGCCGTCCGCCACGATGTACTCGTCGGCCGAGGACCTGAGCCACCAACTGATGGCACTGCTCGACGGCGGCCGGTACGGCGACGCCCGGATCCTCCGGCCCGGGAGCGTGGCGGCGATGTTCGAGCCGCGGGTGCAGGTCAGCGAATCCCAGCGCTACGCCATGGGCTGGTTCACCCGGCCGTTGGTCGAGTCCACCGATCCCGCAGCACCGCCCGCTCCGGAAGAGTCGTTGCCCGTTCTTCTGGAGCATCAGGGGGAATGGGGCAACAGCCACACCTACCTGGCCATGGTTCCCTCCTCCCGGCTGGGCCTCGCCCTGGTCATCAACGCCAATGACACCTCCGCCCCGTCGCGGCTAAAGTCGATCGATACCAACCTTCTGCGGATTCTCCAAGGCCAGGCGCCGGTGCCTGCGGTGGTGTTCGAGGACTGGCTGCAGCGCTACAGCTGGGCGGTCGCGCTCGGGCTGCTGCTGGCGGAATTGCTGAGCCTGTGGCTGGCACTCCGGTTCCTGTTGTCCCAGCGACGTGCCCCTGCCGGGAAGCGGCTGGCTCTCCTGGCCTGGGCCGCTGCGGCCCTGGCCCTCGACGGGTTTGCGCTGTGGCTGTGCCTCATCTACGCACCCGCCCGCTTCGACACCCACCTGTTCGTCGTGGTCCGCCAGTTCCCCGACGTCGGCGTCTCGCTGGCATTGATTCTTGCGCTGGCTATCCTATGGCCGGTCCCGCGAACAGTGTGGCTGCTCCTGAGGCTGCGGGGGCACGCAGCCCGTCGCGGTTTCGAGGCTGTGCCGCCCATAAGATGAGGCATGGACTTTGAGGGCACGCTCTGGACGGTTTTGGGGGCCGGGCTGATTCTGCTGATGCTCGTCGACGTTTTCAGTACGCTCCTTTACCCGCACGGCACCGGGCCTGTAGGCCGGGCGATCATGCGCGGATTCTGGCTGGTGTCCAGAAAACTGCGCGGCCGGGGCTCCTTCATCGCAGCACCTCTGGCCATGGCCGCCGTCATTGGCACCTGGGCAGCTCTGGCGGCCATCGGCTGGGCACTGCTCTATCTGCCCCATCTGCCGGCCGGTTTTGTGCATGGAGCCGGAATTCCACAGCAGGGCGACTTTGCCGAGGCGCTCTATATCTCCCTTGTCACTCTTTCCACTGTGGGGTTCGGCGACATCGTGCCGGCGTATCCGCTGCTCAGGCTGGTGGTGGCCCTCCAGGCCGTCACCGGTTTCGGGTTGCTGACGGCAACTGTCACCTGGATCCTGCAAACGTACCCGGCCCTGAACCGCCGTCGGACCCTTGCCCACCAACTGAACCTGTTCAGGGAGGCTGCAGGGCCGGCGGGTCTATCGTCGCTGGATCCCGGGCACGCTGCCCGACTGCTGGAATCAATGGCCGGAAACGTGGCTTCGGTGAGCATAGATCTGCTGGCGTTCCATGAAACCTACTACTTCCGTGAAGTCGAGCAGCGCGGCTCCTTGCCGGCCACGGTGGCCTACGCCCAGGAGCTGGCATCCCAGGCCCAGCGCAGCGAGAGCCCGGAACTCCAGTTCGCCGGACGGATGCTCCACGCGGCGCTGGACGCACTTGCGGAGATCCTTCGCGGCAATTTCGGCCACTCCGGAACCACATCCTCCGATGTGTTCGACAGCTACGAGCTGCACCACCGGCACCTGCGGCGCGGGGACCCGGACACAAATTAGCTGGCACCGGCAGGGCCGGACTCCGGCCTCTTTCGGATGGGTATGGTCCTGCGGCCCGTACGGCTGGTAACCCAATTATTGGACCGATCAGTTTGTCCTGGCGGTTTTCGATTATCACTGGCAGCCTACGATGTCGGCCGCAACGAGGTGATCATCCGCTTGATATCCAGGTACTCGGGCGTGCCCATGTAAAGCTTGGCCTTTTCGAGGTACGGCAGCGACGGGTCGCCGGGAGTCTCATTGTTCTCTGAGTTATAGCCCGCGCCGAAGCTCGCGGACGTCGGGGGCCACGTGAAGAAGTGGAAGATGGGGCACGCCACTTCCCCCGTGGGTGCGGCGGCTGTCTCGATTCCGTACGCAGCTACGGTGTTGATGGTGGGATACGGCGCCGTGACGTCTCCGCGGGTCTCAAAGACATACCGCGGCGTGGAGCCGCCTTGGGTCAGGGCGGCCATCGGCTGGGTTTCCAATACCGAATATGGGAACCGCTCCACGCAGGCGGACCCCACGGCCATGTTGGTGCGGAGTGTTGCCATCGGCTTCCCGCCCTGGTTGGTAACTTCCGCGAATGCGCCACCACCTTCAGGCAAATCCCCAGCGGGATCCCTAATGCTCCAGGCCGTAGGCAAATCGAAAGTCAACTGGCCGTCGGTCGTCGTGTACTTAGTCCAGGCTGCGGACGCAGCGAGACTGGGGGTTGAGGTTGGCGACGCCGGCCTGCTCACCGTGGCGCTGGGGCTAGACTCGGCAGGCGCCGTCGTCGTCGAGGTCGCCGTCGTCGTCGTCGAGGTCGCCGGGGGCGCTGCCGGCTGGCCGCAGCCCACGAGCAGCAAGGCGAAGAGAAATGCCGCGGAAACCGCGACGCCGGAAGTTGCTGATCTGCTCATGTCACCCTCCAAGGGTCGATCAATGTCCCTTAAGTCTGGAGCCGACCGCGGCTTTAGGATCCGCTCCCGGGGCGATTGGCCCCGAAACGTAGCGGGGCATAACGATCGGTCCGCGATTTCAAATGACCATGCCCGGTTGATAGACGTTAAGTTTTGCCCCGAAGTTCCTGGCGTCGCAGAACTGACATGCAAATTGCGGTGACCAGGTGTCGGTGACCGCAGGATCCGGCGGGTTGGCATTCTGGCCGGTCGTTATCCCGATCATTGAAGGGGCTCGAGGGTAACCTGGTGGCCAAGGGATTCGAGCTGTCCGATTGCGCGGGCCTTGCTTCTGGCTGGTGCCTGGCACGAGGATCCCCCGAGGCCCGCAGGACCGTGATGTCATTGATTACCTATGAACCGCCCGTAGATTGTCACACCGGCCCAGTAGCCTGCCTTAACGAGCTTGGCGAGTTCAACGGGGGCTGACATGACGGACCTGATCCACAAGGCAATCGAAAGGACGGCCCCCGGGCTTGCGGCGGCTGCCTCGGTCCCTGCCTCGTTCCCGCCGGACGACGCCGACTGGCCGGAACCGCCGTCAGGTAGCGGCAGGAAATGGAACTGGCGCAAGAAATCGAGGCAGGACTTTCCGCGGAACACCTCCTGGCGGACGGAACATCGCGGCCCAGCAAGGACACAGGCGAGCTTCGGACCATCGTCAAAGGCGGAACCGAAGCGCTGGCCGAACAACTGGTGGACCTGCTGATCTCGACGCGACAGATGTGCTTTTCCATCAAGAGCTGGAGGCGCGGGTACAGGCCGTCCTCGACGCGCTTGAGGAGCGGGAGGCAGCGGTCATTGCGATGCGCTTCGGCCTGACGAGCGGTGACGGGATGACCCTGGCTGCTGTCGCAAAAGAGTTCGGCGTGACCCGCGACCGCGTCCGCCAGATCGAGGTCGTGGCTATGAAGAAGCTTAAACACCCGTCCCGGTCCAACGTCCTGCGGCAGTATCACTGTGACGGCGGGAACCCATCCGGCGCGGAGACGGCGCCGATATCCGCACCGGTATCCGCGCCGGAGGAGCGGGTCTGATCAAGAGACTGTCGGTCCTCCAGCCGTTCGCCGAAGATGGCCGCCATTTGGGGTCCGCGGGGCTCCGGCACGACGCTCCCGCCCAGTTACTTGCACGCGCACCGTCCGGCACCCGCGGAATCCCACGGAATCCCGCGGTTTCTTGGAGCTGAAATGGGTTCCGGAACCGAGTAACTGGGCTGGAACGTCGTCACCCGGGGCTACCAAACAAGGTACCGGGAGCCTGGACGAACACAGCAGCCCCGCCACTGAGCATGCCCAGCGGCGGGGCTTCGTGGTTGCGGGCCGGCAGATTCGTTGGGGCATGGTCGCCGACGAGGCGGCCACCAGCAACCGCGGCAGAGACGGGGCGGCCACCAGGTCAACGATTCGCCGAAGATGGCCGCCAAGGGAAGTCCCATAGCGGCCATCTGTGGCAAATTGACAACGATGGCCGTCTTGGGAGATCCCATAGCGGCCATCTGTGGCAAATTGACAACGATGGCCGTCTTGGGAGATCCCATAGCGGCCATCTGTGGCAAATGGACAACGATGGCCGTCTTGGGAGATCCCATAGCGGCCATCTGTGATAAATGGGCGCCCGCAAACGGCGCCCGCCAGCAGTCGCACGATAGATTCACGCATCCTGCCCTCGGCGAGCTCAGCTGCTGGAGTAAGCCGGTCTGACCTGAAAACCAGATTCGAAAGTCCATGGAAAAGGTCTTCGAAATCTGTATCAAAACCACTCCGGAGCGGCTCCGGGAAGCCATCACGGACAGCGGGTTCCGCAGCAAATAGGCGCGGGTACAGGCCGTCCTCGACACGCTTGAGGAGCGGGCCACCATGCCACCGGTTCGCCGCAGATGGCCGCCGCGGGGCTCCGTCACGACGCTCCCGCCCAGTTACTTGCACGCGCACCGTCCGGCACCCGCGGAATCCCCCGGAATCCCGCGGTTTCCTCAAGCCGAAATGGGTTCCGGAACCGAGTAATAGGGCTGGAACGTCGTCACCCGGACGGCCGCGGCTCCCGGCGCGGCGATAAAGTGTTCACCCGACGTCCAGATCGCCGAACACGGCAGTCCATCTCGTCTCCGTAGGGTTGACGGGTCGCCGGCGCAACGCCGGTAACCGTCACCCAGGAGGAACCATCACCATGCGCACAGTCCTGACTGCCGCGGCCGCCGCCGCGCTCATCGCCTCCCTGGCGAGCCCCGCCGTCGCCGCTCCACACGCCGAAGCCGGCTCCGCGCCGTCGTCGAACGCTGCCGCAACCGCTGCCGCAAAGGCAACCGACAGCATCAAGACCAACGAGAGCAACGGTTCCTTTGACCTGCAGTCCCACCGCGGAGGCCGCGGCGAGTGGACCGAGGAATCCCTGGCCGCCTTCGCCAACTCCCTGAAGCTCGGCGTGACCACCCTGGAACTGGACACCCATCTGACCAACGACGGCAAGGTCATCGTCTGGCACGACGACACCATCCAGGCGGACAAGTGCAAGGACACCTCGCCGGCCACGCCGGGCGACGCCCGCTTCCCGTACGTGGGTGACCGTGTCGCGGAGCTGTCGCTGGCCCAGGTCAAGACGCTGGATTGCGGGTTTACCCAGCTCAGGGGCTACCCGGAGCAGGACGTGATCGAGGGCAACCGGATCGCTGAACTCAAGGACGTGTTCGGGCTGGTTCGCGACGCCGGCGCCAAGAAGGTCCGCTTCAACATCGAGACCAAAGTGGAGGACGGGAAGGCCGGCGGCGAGGGCATGGTGGCCCTGACCAAGGCCGTGGTCACGGAAATCCAGGCCTCCGGCATGGCCGAGCGAAGCACGGTGCAGTCGTTCGACTGGTCGTCGCTGAACCTGACTAAGAAGATCGCCCCGGAACTGCCGCTCGCTGCGCTGTCCAGCGGCGACGCCTGGCTGGAGGTCGGGAAGCCCGGCGCCAGCCCCAACCTCGGCGGCATCGACATCGACACCTATGGCGGGTCCCTCGCGAAGGCAGCGGCGGCCCAGGGCTACGACTCCATCTCCCCCGCCTTCCGCTCCGTCACCCCCGGCATGATCACCGAAGCCCATGAGCTCGGCCTGCCGGTCATCCCCTGGACCGTCAACACCACCGCGGACATGAACCGACTGATGGACCTCGGCGTGGACGGCATCATCAGCGATTACCCCACCCGCCTGCGCACCGTCATGGAAGAGCGCGGACTGAAGCTGCCGAAGGCTTACTCAGCAAAGATCTAGAAGTACGACGGCGGCGGCTGGCTGCAGCCGAACAGCGCGGCCTGGATGCGCAGCGACTTAGCCTCCGCAGACAAACTCCGCCGGCAAGGGGCTGTCCACGTTTCCCTGGGGGAACGTGGACAGCCTTTTCTGTGCCGGCCGGCGGTGTTGCCGGGACGCCGACGAGGGCGAGATTTCGGTCCCCAACCTCCTCTGGGTAGAACCGCTTGATCAATCCAGTTAGGTCGCGTGGAACGGGCGAAACGCTCCATTAGGGCAAAACGTAGTCCGGGAGTCATCACCGTCAAGATGCCTTTGCTGCCGCCCAGAAAGGTCTGCCAATGCCACCTCAAATTGTCACACCGGCCACATAGTCTGCCTTCACGAGCTTGACCCGCCTGACAGGGGGATGACATGGCTGACCCGATCCACGAGGCAACCGGCACGGCGCGTACTTCGCCCGCAGCGGTTGCCTCTGTCCCTGCATCATTCGAGCCGGATGACCCTGGCTGGCCGGAACTACTGGCAGCCAGCGTCGGGTTTACTGACGACGCCGTCGGGGACTACCTGCGCCGGTTGCGTCGCTACGCCTTGCTCACCGCCGAGCAGGAAGTGGAACTGGCGCAAGAAATCGAGGCGGGGCTTTTCGCGGAACAGCTCGTGGAGGCCGGTAGATCGCGGACCGGTCAGGACGTCCGGGAGCTTCAGGCCATCGTCCTTCTGGGCAAGCGTGCCGCCGATGCACTGCTCCACGCCAATCTCCGGCTTGTAGTGTCGATCGCCAAGCACTACACCTACCGGGGCCTCGACTTTCAGGACTTGATCCAGGAAGGAAATCTGGGACTGCTCAAGGCCGTCCGCAAGTTCGACTTCACCAAGGGATTCCGATTTTCCACCCACGCCACGCTGTTCATCCGCGGCGGCATACTCCGGGCGCTGGGTGATCAGGCCCGTCTGATCCGGTTGCCGCTAAACGTCGTCGATCAGCTGCAGAAAGTGAGGTCGGCACAACGAGCGGCCGCCATGACAGGAACCGTCTGCAGCGCCGAAGATCTTGGCCAGCTGACGGGCAGTTCGCTCGGGAAGGTTGAGTATCTGCTGACGTTGGACAAGCCGGTCTCTTCTTTGGACTCCGAGGTGCCCAACGAACGGGGCGGCACCGAAGCCCTGGCCGAACAGCTGTCGGATACCTCCGACCCCGACGCGACCGATTCGCTCTTCCATGAACAGATGAAGGCGCAGGTATATGCCGTACTCGACACGCTCGAGGACCGGGAGGCCCGGGTCATTGCGATGCGCTTCGGCCTGACGGGCCGCGGAGCGACAACCCTGGACGCGATAGCGAAAACTTACGCCTTGCCCCGCGAACGCATCCGCCAGATCGAGGTCGCGGGGATGGAGAAGCTCAAGGACCCGTCCCGGTCCAAGGTCCTGCGGCAGTATCTGTTCGACGGCGAGTGCCCATCCGGCGGGGAGGTTGCGTGGGAGTCCGAGCCGGCGTCCCTCAGCCTCGCCGTTCCCGCCACAACAGCGACACCACAAACACCACCGCACCCAGCCCCAGCATCACCAACACCATAAGACCCCAGTTGGCCTGGTTCACGCCCGTGCCGTAGAAGATGCCGATCAGCACCGTGGCCGTGATGGCCCCGACGTACCGGCAGGTCTGATAGATCCCGGCGGCCACCCCGCGCTCCTCGGGCCGGGTGGAGACGTACATGCCCTGGCTCGAGGCGATGCTGACCACCCCGTACGGCACCCCCAGCAGCGCGGTCAGCGCTATCACCAGCGGAATGGCGAACGACGCCGTCAGCAGCCACATCATGCCCGACGCGGCCACCAGCAGTACAACGCCGGCAATCAGCACGCGCTTCACGCCGAACCGGTCAATCGCGCGGACAGCGACCGGCGTAACCACCACCGACATCGCGGCCAGCGGCAGCATCAGCACGCCGACGACGGCGGGACTGTAGCCTCCGGCCTCCTGCAGCAGTTGGGGCAGCCCGAAGAACGCAAAGTAGTACACGCCGCTGAAAATGGCAAAGCCCAGATAGACCAGCAGCAGCGGCCGGTTGCTCCCCAGCAGGCGCAAGTCCAGGAACGGCGTGGCAAACCGCAGCTCGCGCCAGGCAAACAGAAAAGTCAGCAAGGTGCCCGCGCCCAAGAGCCACCAGCGGTAGTCCGGGAGCACGTTCAGCAGCGCCATCATCACCAGCACCATGGAGCCGACGAAAGCCAGGATGCCGGGAATGTCCGAGTCCCGCAGCAGCTCCGACGCGCGGCCGCGTTCGCTGCCCTCGTCGGCCGGCGCGAACCGCCGGACCAGGAAGATCGCCGCGAGCGATAGCGGGACGTTGATCAGGAACAGGGCCTGCCAGCCGACGAAGCCCACCAGCAGTCCGCCCACCACGGGTCCGACAGCAGCCGCCGAGGTGTTGGCCATCTGGATCCGCCCCAGCGGCCGGGTGGACTTCACGTTCGCTTGCTTGGCCAGCGCCCCGACCATCACGACAGCGCTCGGGTAGGCCGTCGCCGTGCCGAGGGCCATAAAGGCGCGGGCCACGCAGAGCACGGCGAAGTTCGGCGCGAACGGAGCCAGCGCGCAGGTTACGGCCACCACGGCCATGCCGAGCATAAAGAGCCGCCGCGGCCCGAATCGGTCCGCCAGCCGGCCCATCAGCGGCTGGCCGGCCGCGGAGGTGAGGTAGAAGGACGTAATCACCCAGGTGACGGTGGCGACGTCGAGCCCGAAATCCGCGCGCAGCACCACCAAGGCGACGGCGATCATCGAGGAGTTCAGCGGGTTCAGGGCTGTACCCAGGCTGAGTCCTGCGACGGCCAGGCCCGTCCGTGGAGAGTTGCTCACGGCAACAGTCTGTCCCACCAGAGGTTCCGGGCACCAACTGCATGACATGTGCCGCCGCCGCCAACCTCAAGTATCTTTCCGTGGATTGTCATCGTTGCCAGAGGCTGCCGACGAACAACGCCGTGCGGGCGGGGCGCGGCTGGTGTTGTCGATCGTCAGGGGTTTCAAGTTTCCACCTTGGCCTCGTTGCTCATCCGGCAAACCATCACCGGGCGCTGGCTGATCAAGCCCGTCTTATCCGGCTGCCGGTTTACGTCGTAGACCAAATGCAGAAACTCCGGGCAGCACAACCGACGGCCGCGATGGCGGGGACCGTCTGCAGCACGGAACATCTTGGCCGGCTGACGGAATATTCGATCGGAGAGGTTAAATATCTGCTGACGCTGGACCAGCCGCTCAATTCGCTGGACAGCCAAGTTCCCGACGGCAAAGGCGGCGCCAGTGCGATGCGCTTCGGCATAGCGGGCAGTGCAGGTGAAACCTTGGACACGGTGGCGAAAGCGTTGGGCCTAACCCGCCACCGCATCCGCCAGATCGAGGTCACGGCCCTGAAGAAGCTCACACCCCCGTCCCGGTCCGCCGTCCTGCGGCAGTATCAATTTGACGGCGAAGACTCATTCGGCGGGGAGACGGCGCCGGTGCCCGCGCCCGCGGAGCAAGGATGATCCACAAACTGTAGATGCTCCGGCGGTTCGCTAACGACGGCCGCCGTCAGGGGGTCCTCTGGGCTCCGGCAGGACGCTCCCGCCCAGTTACTTCCACACCCGCCGGCCTGCACCGGCGGATTCCCGCAGTTCCCCGGGGCTGACACCGGTTCCGGCACCGAGTAACTGGGCTGGAACGTCGTCACCCGGGGAGCCCGGACGAACGTCTGGCCGTGCGCGGGCGCGCAAATGGTATTTTAAGGATCACGGACGCTGTTCGTCCGCTCACCGAGGAGCACCCCATGGCGCGCACAGCCCGGACCGCCGACGACAGCATCCGCCGTCTTCGCCCCTACAACCTGGTGGCCGGGTCTCTGCACCTGGTCCAGGCCATCGTCTTTGCGATCATCTTGGCAATGCTGAGCACCCAGGTCACCTTCGGTGTGACAGCAGACTACCTCTCGGGTCCGCCCGGCTTCCCGCTGCCGCCTGAGCGCGTGGAACTCTTTGCCGTGAACGTGGGTGCCGGTGTTGTGGTGTTCCTCGCACTCTCCGCGCTGTTCCACTTCGCCGTCGCATCGCCCCTGTTCTTCCCCCGCTACGGCGCCGGGCTCAGGGCAAACCACAACTACTTCCGCTGGGTCGAGTACTCCCTCAGCTCGTCCGTGATGATCTGGCTCATCGCCCAGACCACCGGCATCACCGATATTGCCGCTCTCTTCTCAGTCTTCACAGCCAACGCCGCGATGATCGGCTTTGGTGCGCTGCAGGAAAAATACGAGAAGCCCGGCAGCGGCAATTTCCTGCCCTTCATTCTGGGGTCCCTCGTCGGGCTGGTGCCCTGGATCGTGATCCTGATCTACTTCTTCTCCCCCGGGTCGACCAGCACGGTGCAGCCGCCCGCCTTCGTCTACGGCATCATCATTTCGCTGTTCCTGTTCTTCAACACCTTCGCGATCAACCAGATGCTCCAATACCGCCAGGTGGGGCCGTGGCGCGACTACCTCTACGGCGAACGGGTCTACATCACACTCAGCCTCATCGCCAAGACCGCCCTCGCATGGCAGGTGTTCTCGGGCGCCATCATCCCGGCATTGACCAACTGACCGCACCGCGCGCACCGGGAATGAGATGCACCGGGAATGAGACGCCCAGGGAACACGCCGCGCCGGCCGGAGCGCCGGTGACCGTCCGGGCTGCGGCTTAGGCTAGGCCCATGCCACCGACTCCGTCTCCCCCACCGGTAGAGGTCTTCGTCCACACCGGCCCCGCCGAGTGGTGGCAGATTCTTGCCGCTTTGGGGCCGTTGGCGGTGATCCTCGGTGCCGTCATCGCCGGGGTCATCGGATGGCGGACCCTGCAGCAGAAGGCTGAAGCGGACAACCGCGCCGAATGGTGGAAGCGAACCCAGTGGGCTTTGGACGCCGTGCACTCCGGGGACAGGAACCGCGGCACCATCGGGCTGAAAGTACTCAAGGTCCTCGGCGAAAGCGAACTGGCCGGCGACGGGGAACTCGCCGTCCTGGAAGCAGCATCGGAAAAGTCTCTCTACCAGGCAGCCCAGGTCCGTACGGTCCGCGCAAAGGCCGAAGCACACGCGCCGCACGGCGCTCACGCCGCGCCCGCACACACCGTGCCCGCCCACGTAGAACCGGAAGAAATTGTCGACGACGACGGCCGAGCCATGCAGATCGCCGCGGCCCAGCTCCGGGAAGTCACGGACCGGCGCCTTGGCAAGGTGACTGCTGAATGGGTCAGGGACCTCGCCCACGAACAGCCCCCCGGCCATACCGCCTGAGCGCTGCGGGGCCGGCAGCTCGACTTACCCCTTTTCAGCCATAGCCGGATCCGTTATGACGGCCACGGCCCGGCCAAGGGCAACGGGCCCGCCTGCCGGCCGGTAGCGTTAAGCCGTGACATCCACATAGCCGCCCCAGCTCGCCGCCCCTGCGATCAGCTCCCTGGTGGGTGGCACCTGCCTGAGCCGCGGCCGCACCTATGCGCGCCGGGGCGCAGTTTCCGACGTCGAGTGGTATCCCAAATCCCTGGAGCTGAAAGCCAGGGTCAAAGGCAACCGCAGCGCCCCTTACCGGACCAAGGTCTCCTTCAAAGAAGGTAGGAGCGGTTTGGCACCTGACTGGGGCGATTGCTCCTGCCCTATGCGCGCCAACTGCAAGCATGTGGCCGCTTTGCTCGTGGAAATCAGCAGCGGGTACACCGTCGTGCAGCCGGCGCTCGTGGACATTCCGCCGGCCACTTCAGGCACCAACGCACCCGTGCAGCCGGCAACGCCGAAGCAGGCGACGCCTGGAAAGCAATCCGCGCCCACCGTCCCGAATGCCGCCCAGAACCCTTTCAGAAACCCGCCGTCCAGAAATCTGTCCAGAACGCCGCCTAGAAACAGGCGCCTCCCGCTTCCTGGCAGGAGCAGATCCAGTCGCTTCTTCACCCGGAGGCGGCTTCGCGGTATCCGGGTTTCGCCGGCGGACAGGGACTTCGCGGCGCCAGCAGACCAACGCTGAAGCTCGGCGTGCAGCTGGAACTCCAGGTTTCCGGTGCCAGCCAGCCGTCCTGGTCCCAGCGTGCCCGCGTTGACCCGTGGCAGAATCAATCCGCCCCGCCGATCAGCCTGAGCGCCAGGCCGGTGCGGCAAAACGCCAAGGGCAAGTGGGTGGCGGGCAACCTGCGCTGGGATACCTTCGGGCGGACGTATTACGGATACCAGCTCGAGGAATTCAGTCCGGAACAGATCCGTTGGATGCGCATCTTTGCCACACTCTTCGCTGCCGAGGGCACGCAACTGCCGTACACGCACCTGCCGCTGGAACGCTTCGACAGCCCGTTGCTGTGGCAGCTCCTCGCCCAAGCCCGTGACATCGGTGTGGCGCTGGTGTCCGCAAAGTCCGGCGACGCCGTCGTGGTTCATGAGCCCGTCACCATTTCGCTGGACATCCGCGCTCACGACGGCGGGCTGCGGCTGGCACCGCACGTGAGCGTCGGCGGCGTCGTCGACGGTGGTTCCGTGGATCCCGCCGCGATGGGCGTCATTGGCCAGCCCGGCCACGGACTTTTTTGGTGGGACGCCGGCACGGGGCCGGACACCTCCACGGCAGCCCGTGATCTCCAGCTGGCCCCGAGCACGGCTCCCGTTCCCGACGCCGTCCGGCCGCTGATCCGCCACCGCGCGGAGCTGTTAGTTCCCGCGGCGGCCCGCGATGCCTTCCTGGGTGCCAGTTTCCCGCAATTGGCCCAGGCCGCAAACCTCATCTGCAGCGATGACTCCGTGGAGCTGCCGCAAATCCTGCCGCCGGAGCTGGTGCTGACGGACGCCTGCGGCCGCACGGCGCCATGTCACAGCTCTTCGGAAATTCCCTCCGCCTTGAGGTTTTTTCAGGGCCTCACATGATGCTGCAGGCTGCGGAGGTCCAGTTCTATTTCGCGACCGTTGACGTGTACAACCATCTTTGCATCTTCGACGCCCGCGGCTGAGAGATAGTCCACAAGCGTAGAAAGCAGCATGTCTTCGCGTCGCTCCGTCTTCGAAACTACGCTCTGATCTATCCCGAGTCTCTGCGCCAGTTCATCCTGGGTCAACTCCGCAGCCTTGCGGATAGTTGCCAGGTTCAGCGCATAAATGCGGTCCTCCCGCGCTGCGGTTTCTCGGATTTCAGCGACGCGTTCGGTCATACCCGGCTTTGCCAGGATGCGGTCGAGCCGGTCATTACCCTTCCTGAATGTCTTCCTGACCATTTTCATCAACCTCCCCTTCTCGGATCCATTGATCGATTATTTGGTCGGCTCGACGGCCGACGCTGTCGTAGAAGACGTCGCCCATGATGGCATTGTCACCTGAAAACAGGGCGACAACGGCGGTGCTCTCATCAGGAGGAAACCAGCAGATCAGTCGTACCGCGATGCCGTGGTGGTAGGGGTGGGAAACCCGCCCTCTCATCGCCGCGATCAGCCTCGTCTTCCAGTCGGTCAAGCCGCTTGTCGAAGCTTTCGGCCAGAAAAGTTCGACAGCCAATTATGGCTTCAAAGACATATGCATTGCAAGTCATCAAACGAGTGGCCAGGAGTCTACGAACCCGATGTCGGCCCTCCACTTGTGGTCCGGTGGCCATCACCCGAATCCGACGAACGCCACGGCACATCAATGACCCGCGCAGGTGCCATCGTCGTAACCTCTGCGTCGGCCATCCTCAGAGAGCAGCCGGCCGCCCCCGGGTAAGCTGGTGGCAAAGAAAAAAGCAGATTCTGAGGGCGCCGGGCTCAGTACCCGCTACCCTCGGCTCGTGCCGCTGGCTGTAAGTGAAAGAGAGAGCATGCAAGTTTCAACCCTGGTTTGGGCCCTGACGATCGCCGGAATCGCGGGCCTGCTGGCCTTCGATTTCTTTTTCCACGTGCGGAAAGCCCACACGCCCACCCTGAAGGAATCGGCCATCTGGTCGTCCATCTACGTCAGTATCGCCTTGATCTTCGGGGTCGGCGTCCTGATCTTCGGCGGCGTCGAGATGGGAACGGAGTACTTCGCCGGCTACGTCACGGAGAAGGCCCTGTCCGTGGACAACCTCTTCGTCTTCCTCATCATCATGGCCAGCTTCCGGGTTCCCCGCGCCGATCAACAGAAAGTGCTGCTCTTCGGGATCGTCTTCTCGCTGATCGCGCGGACCGCGTTCATCTTCCTCGGCGCCGCCCTGATCAACAGCTTCTCCTGGGTGTTTTACATCTTCGGCCTCATCCTGCTGCTCACGGCGGGTAACCTGCTCCGGCCGGATTCGCACGACGACGACTCCGACGGGCTGATCGTCCGCTTGACCAAGAAGTTCCTGCCCACGTCCTCGCACTACGACGGCGACAAGTTGTTCACGATCGAAAACGGCAAACGCGTCCTCACCCCGATGCTCCTGGTGATGATTGCCATCGGCGGGACGGACATCCTCTTTGCACTCGATTCGATCCCGGCGATCTTCGGCCTGACCCAGAACGTTTTCGTCGTCTTCACGGCCACGGCGTTCTCGCTGATGGGCCTGCGGCAGCTGTTCTTCCTGATCGATGGCCTGCTGGACCGGCTGATCTACCTGTCCTACGGCCTTGCCGCCGTCCTCGGATTCATCGGGGTGAAACTGGTCCTGCACGCCCTGCACGAGAACACCCTGCCGTTCATCAACGACGGCGAACACGTCAACGTCCTTGAGATCAGCACCGGTGCCTCACTTACGGTCATCCTCGGGGTCCTTACCGTCACCGTCCTGGCCTCCATCTTCAGCCCCAAGGGCAAGGCCAAAAACGCCATCTCCGGTGCCAAGCGGCACGCCACCGACTACCTGGACCTCAACTACGAGACCGACATCGCGGAACGGGATGCGATCTTCACCAAGATGGTCAGTGAAGAGGAGCAGCTGCGGAAGCTGCCGGAGAAGTACAAGCGGCTCATCCACGATGAGACCGAGTTCATGGACCTGCTGCACCGCGCCCACGCCGAGCACGACAAAGCCCTCCAGCGGGAGGAACAGCGCTAGCTGCCGCGGATGGGTCTAGCGCGGACCCGGGTTGCCTGGCGCGGGCCCGGGTTGCCTGGCGCGGGCCTGATTGCCCTGGCGCGGGCCGGCTGGCCTAACTCAGGGACATGCCCCGCGCTGGGGCCAGCGGATGGACATACTCCCCTTATGCCCAGTCCCGGTTGCGAAGAATGAGCATGTCCCCCGGCCGACCTAACGCGGGCCGAAATCGGCGGCGTCGGGGTCGATACCGCGGGTTTCCGAGCGTTCGTTCCGGCGGCGGACCCAGTCGGAGACGTATACCTTCGGCAGGGTCTTGGCGACCGCCAGGGCAACATACATCACGGTGTTGATAGCAACGAAACCCGCCAAGGTTGCGAACACCTCGCTTTCGAGCACTGCGTGCGGCAGCAGGATTCCGGCCGGCACTGCCAGGTGGTGTGTGATCATCACGGCCTCGCTTCTGCGGCGGGCCGCGTGGCGGGCAGCACTCCGGCCGGGGTGGCGGCGGGTAGCGCACGGGCCGGGGTGCCGGCGTGCTCCAGGTGCTTCCACGTGGCCTGCCGGCCCAGGGACGAATCGATGACACCCTTGACATAGACGATGTTCAGGTACATGTCGAAGACCAGTTCTGGGAGGATCAGCAAGGCAAGAAGTCGAGCGCGCCAGCCACCTTTCCACACCGTAATGACGCGTTCAACGGTAAAAATTGCCCCGAGGCCCAGCCAAAACGGGAACCAGACCCAGTCGTCCAGGGCCAGGAGCATCAGCACAATAAGCAGCAGGTAGGAGCCCAGCGCGATCACGCCGTAGCCAATGCCAAGCTGCTGGGCCCAGTAGCGCATGGTCTGAGGCGTGATCCCGTAGGCCCCGATGTTCTCCAGTGCGCCCCGCTGCCAGCGCAGGCGCTGCGCCCAGAGCGTCCGCCACGTTGGCATAAGCTCGGTGACCACGGTGCAGTCCTGCGGGGATACCATCAGCCCGCCCAGCGACTTCAATGCAATCGTCAGCTCGTTGTCCTCGGTCAGTGCCGCGGTGTCGTAGACGTCCCCGGGCGTTCCGGGGATCGAGACGCCGCGGCTTCGGGCCACGGCTCGCAGCGCCGCCGGCCGGAAGACCGAGGCTGTGCCGGTCAGGACGAAGACCCGGCCCCTCCTGCGCCTCATCTCGCGGGCGTAGCGGATGTATTCGTTGCGTTGGAACTGGCCCAGTATCCCGTGGCCCTCCTCGCCGTAAAACAGGCCGCCGACGGCCATCAGGGCCCGGTCGTCGCTGAGGCGCCGCACCGCTGACGCCAGGAACCCGTCGTCGAGCTGGGTATCGGCGTCCATAATCATCACCGCGTCGTTGTCCCCCTGCCCGGGAAGGACTTCGCGCAGCACCTGGTTCAGGGCGCCGCCCTTTTTGTGGGTGTTGCCCACCGTTTCGAGGACCTCGACGCCGGCGGTGCGGCAGACAGCCACGGTCCCGTCCGTGCAGTTGTCGGCAACCACCATGATCCGCTCTGGCGGGTGGGACTGTTGCCTCAGCGAAGAGAGGGTCAGCGGCAATGAGGCCTCCTCGTTGTGCGCGGGAATGAGCACCGTGACGGTCAGCGGCCCGGCGTAAACGCCGCGCGTAGCCGCCATGACCACCTTGGGCGCCAACGGCTTGGAGCTTATGTTGAAGGACCGGCGCGTGCGGGTACCGATCCGCTGCTCCAGCAGGGCCACTCCGGCAGCCAGAAATACAATGGCGGCAATTGCGACGGCGATGACCCGCGGTGCCGGCGCCTCGTTGGCGTAGAGCACATTCCACAGGCCAAAGACAACACCCTTCTCGGGCGTGTTGTAGGTCATCCCGCCGCCCGTCGACACGGTCACCCACAGCGCCGCGGCCGCCGCCACGGTTGCCGCCGCGATCAGCAGCCCGGCGGAGCGGGGATTCGTCCGCACCTGCTGCTCCCCGCCCGAAAGCCTGCCCTCCGGCTCACCAGCCGGCGCAACGGGCCTGCCGAAGGACACTTGGTCCGGGGCCAAGGGCTCGCCGGCCGACACCTGGTCCGGCGCCACGGACACCGGGCTATCGCCGCCGTCGCCACCATCGGATGCGCGGTGTCTATTCATCTGTTACTCCAGCCACTTCTATCCCCAAGACTCCGTCAGGATCTGCAACCCCAGACCAACGCTCCAGCATATCCGGGGAGGGTTCGGCACCGCCGTCAAGAACGGATGGGGCGGATCCTGCTTCGTTGCCGTTTTGTAACCCTGCGCCATCACCGGCAGGTCGATGCGTCACGCACGGCAGACTTTCCGTCCTGCGGCAGTCGGGATTTCCCGGAAAACCACGGAATACCCCGCCTCCGGAACCGAAAAGACTGCCTCCCGTGACATCACCGCCGCGCGATTCGCTCCGCGCGTCACAGGACCTTGGAAAGGAACGCCCTGGTCCGGTCGTGCCGCGGGTCGCTTAGGATCTGCCGGGGAGGGCCTGCCTCCACCACCACTCCTTCGTCCATAAAGACCAGGGTGTCCGCCACCTCGCGCGCAAAACCCATTTCGTGGGTCACCACGATCATGGTCATGCCGCTCCTGGCCAGTTCCTTCATGACATCCAGCACCTCACCCACCAGTTCCGGGTCCAGGGCGCTGGTTGGTTCGTCGAAGAGCATCAGCTTGGGATCCATGGCCAGGGCACGGGCAATAGCGACCCGCTGCTGCTGCCCGCCGGACAAGTGCGCCGGGTAGTGGTCGCCCTTGTCCCCCAGGCCCACACGCTCCAGCAATTCCTTGGCCCTGGCCGTGGCCTTAGCCTTGGAAAGCCGCTTCACCCGCATGGGCGCCAGGATGATGTTCTCCACCGCCGTCAGGTGCGGGAAGAGGTTGAACCGCTGGAAGACCATGCCGATTTCCTGGCGCTGGAGTGCTGCTTCCTTCAGCTTCAGTTCGTAGAGCTTGCCTCCCTTTTCGCGGTAGCCAACCAGCTGGCCGTCGACCGAGAGCCTGCCGGCGTCGACCCGTTCGAGGTGGTTGATGCAGCGCAGAAACGTGGATTTACCCGAACCGCTGGGACCCACGATGCACAGCACCTCGCCCGGGTTGACCTCCAGGCTGATTCCGCGCAGCACCTTGTTGGAGCCGAAGTTCTTCGAAACCCGGTCCGCCAGAACCATTGGCATGCCGGTCATCCCTTGCCTCCAATATCCGTGACGAGCGGCCCGCCCGGGACTGTGCCCTGAGTTTGGGCCGGCATTGGGCCGGGATTTGTGCCCGCATACTGTCCGGGAGCCGCCGTCGGGCCCGGCTCCGGCGATGCCGGCCCCTTGCCCGTCTTGAGCCGTCCGGATCCCCGCGAGAACCGCTTTTCAATGAAATGCTGGCCCACCATCAGGGCCGAGGTGAAGAGCAGGTACCAGAGCGACGCCACGATCAGCAGCGGCACCGGCGTGAACGTCACGGCGGAAATGCCCCGGGACACCCCGTAGAGGTCGATGCTCAACGGAATGGCCGCCACCAGCGAGGTGGTCTTGAGCATCGAGATCACCTCATTCCCGGTGGGCGGGATGATAATTTTCATGGCCTGCGGAACCACCACATACCGCATGGTCTGCCCCCAGGACATGGCCAGCGCCGTAGAGGCTTCCTCCTGGCCCTGGTCCACGGACAGCAGCCCGGCGCGCACGATCTCGGACATGTAGGCGGCCTCGTTCAGGGCCAGCCCGATCACCGCGGTGATGAAGAGGTTCGTGAAGATCTCGTTCGGAACAGTGACCCACGGCGTCGCGAACGGAATCCCCAGCGTGAACACCGGGTAGATCAGCGACACGATGCCCCAGAACACCAGCTGCACGTAGACCGGCGTTCCCCGGAAGATCCAGATGTACAGCCACGCCACGCTTTTCAGTACAGGGTTGGGTGAGAGCCGCATGATCGCGAGCAGCAGGCCCAGGACAATCGCGCCGGCCATCGCGTAGATGGTCAGTGCCAGCGTCACCCAGGCCGCCTGGCTGATCCGGCGGTCGAAAATGTACTTGCCGACGTCGGGCCAGCCGTAGTCCGCACGTTGGGCGGCGTCCAGCACGAAGATTGCCAGCATGAGGACCAGGACCACTGCCACCAGGATCCGCCACGGGTGGCGCAGCGGGACCGCGACAATCGGCGTTGGCTCAGTCATCCTGTCGGTTTCCGGTTGGCTCATGGTAGGTCATCCTTTGGCCGCGACGTTCAGTGTCGCCGTCTTGACGCCGCCGGATTCCACGCCCCACTTGGCCAGGATCTTGTTGTACGTGCCGTCGTCGATCAGGGACTGAAGCGCCTTCTGCAGAACCGGGGTGAAGGCGCTGTCCTTGGCTACGGGCATCCCGTATGGTGCCACCTCAAAGGCGTCGCTGGCGGTCTGCAGCTTGTCCTTGGTCTTGGAGATCGCGTAGAGGGTCACCGGCGAATCGGCGCTCATCGCGTCCACCTGGCCCACCACCAGGGCGTTGGTGGCCTGGTCCTGTGCGTCGTACTTGAAGATAGTGATGGCCGGTTTGCCGGCATCGGTGCACGCCTTGGACTTCGCGGGTACCTCGTGGGTGTCCTGGTAGGTGGTTGCCTGGACGGCGACCTTGAGCCCGCAGGCGTTGGCGGGGTCCACGGTCTTGCCCTTGGGAGCGGCCCACTGGATTCCGGCGGAGTAGTAGTTCACGAAATCCACCTGCTTTTCGCGTTCCAGGGTGTCAGTGAAAGAGGACACCCCGACGTCGTCTTTACCGGCCTTCACCGCGGGAAGAATGTTGTCGAAGGTGCCGATGTCGAAGTTGACCTTCAAGCCCATCACCTGGCCCAGGGCGTTGGTGAGGTCCACGGCCCAGCCCGCCGGCGCACCGTTGCCGTCCTTGAACTCGTTGGGCGGGTAGTTGTTCGCCATGCCGACGTTGAGGACACCGGCGGACTTGATCTTCTCCGGAAGCGACGCCGCAATGGAGTCGTTCTTCTTCACCGCGACGGCGTCTGCCGTTCCGGAAGCGCCGGCCGTGGCGGCCGGTTCGCTGTTATTGACGCAGGCTGACAGCGACATTGCCGTGACTACGGCGAGAACGGGAAGCAGGTATCGAGTGCGCATGGTTTCCTTAGCTGTTCAGGGATTCTTAGGACTCCCGCAACGTCGCGGGAAGGCACGGTGTGCCACATTCGGTACTGACTAGTGCATGGAGCTCGCGGCTGGTGCTTCGAGGACTTCTGGGGAATGACGGATGTCCCGCAGAATTTCCCCGCCCCGCGCCTTCAGCTCAGGAATGCTGGAAACCCCCACCAGCGTCATCGTACGCCGCAGTTCATCCGAGAAGATCTCAATGATGCGTCCGACACCCGGCGAGCCGGCCGCCACCAGGCCGTAAAGGTACGCCCTGCCGATCGAACAGGCATCGGCTCCGAGCGCCAGCGCCTTAAGGATGTCGCTCCCCCGGCGGATCCCGGAGTCCACGTAGATCTCGATCGACGCGCCCACCCGCTGCCTCGATTCCTTCAGGACATCCATAGGGCTGAGCATGTGGTCAAGTTGGCGACCGCCGTGATTGCTCAACTGGACGGCGTCGATGCCAATGCCGGACGCCTTTGCGACGTCGTCCGGGTTGACGCAGCCCTTGAGCACGATCTTGCCGTGCCAGGCCTGCCGCAAGGCCACCAGTTCCTTCCATCCGCTGCTCGCCTCCGAGTGGCCAAGAACGTGCTGCCACATGGTGGGGGTTACCACCGAGGAGGCCGCGGGGCCTTCCGCCGCCAGATTCGGGAAACTGATACCTTCGGACCTCAGGAAATTCACCCACCAGGAGGGGCGTCGTGCGATGTCCGCGATGGTGGACAGCGTCAGCGCGGGAGGAGCGGTGAATCCGTTGCGCAGATCACGCTCTCTGGCGCCCAGCGCCCGCGTATCGACGCCGACAATCAGAGTGTGGAACCCGGCAGCCTCGCAGCGCGCCAGTTTTTTCTTCATTACCTGGTCGTCTGAGGTGAGTCCGAAGTTGAACCAGCGGTCGAGGTTCGGGTGCTGCTCCGCGATCGTTTCCATCGGCACGGTGCTCAATCCGGCCAGTCCGTAGGGGACGCGGGCGCGGTCGGCGGCGGCTGCGACGGCGAGCTCGCCGTCGGGATGGAAGAGCCGGGTGGCCCCGGTGGGCGTCAGGGTGAGCGGCAGGGCAGTGGCTTTTCCGAGCACGGTGGTACTGGTGTCCGGGCCCGAAACCGGGCCCCAGGTGGGCATAAGGGCCCAGGAGTCGAAGACGGTTCGATTGCGGCGGAGCGTCACCTCATCCTCGGATCCGCCGTCCAGGTAGTCGAAAATCCCCGACGGCAGGACTTTCCGGGCCGATTGCCGGTACTGCTCAACATTGAATGCGTCTGCCAGCACTCGTCGCCGTCTGGACAGCACGGGTACTTTGACCTGCATGAGCTGCCTGGCTTCGCTGATTTTCAATGAGGACCTTCCCTTCGCTGTGGTGCGTTATGGTTCAGCGTAGGAACTCCGCCACCGTGCCACTATGGAGATAGCGACAAACTGAGGGGACCATCATTAGCAACAACTACCAAGCGGCTCAGACGGTTGCGGAGTGACAGCGCGCCCGGCGGCGGAACGGCACGCTCTGCCGACGCTGGCAGATGTGGCCCGTTCGGCCGGTTCGGAAATCTTGAGCCTCGTCGAGATGCCGGCAGATGATCAGCAACTGGTCGCAGGCTCCGTCCTCTACGACTCGACAGCCCACCCTGCCCAGTACCCGGGGGCTGTCGCCCTGGCCATCGGTCTCTCACTGTCCGGCAAGCGCCTGGCCGCGAAGGTGCGGGAGCTCAGCGACGCCGGCTACGTGGCAATCGTCTATAAATCCAACGGGACTTCGGATGAGGGACTGCGGGCGGCCGCTCGGGACACGGATATGGCCCTGTTCCGGGCCTCAGACTCGGTTCCCTGGAACCAGATCGCAGAGATCATGGACGCCGCCGTCGTCCCGCACCGGCAATCAGGACGCACGCTGGTGGACATACGGCCCGGGGACCTTTTCGATCTGGCAAACACGGTCGCGGCACAAGCGGGCGGCGCAATCGCGATCGCCGATCCGGAGCAGACCATTCTGGCGTATTCGACCCTCCCCGACCAGCCCATCGACGAGACGCGCCGGAATTCCATCCTGCGTCTGCACGTGCCACATTCCGCTCGAACTGACAGGGACTACCGCCGCGTCCATGCCGCCAGTGAGGCGTTGAACGTGGGGACGGAGGATCCCATGCTCCGGCGGACGGCTATCTCGGTCCGGGCCGGCAACTCCGTTCTGGGCTCGCTCTGGCTCCTCGAGACGGAGGCACACCACAACGAGGACGCGAAACGGATACTTCGTGAGGCTGCAAACGTTGCTGCGCTCCACATCCTGCACAAGCGGACCACCTACGTCTCGAACTTGACCCGCCAAATTGATCTGGTCCAGCCGCTGCTGTTCGAGCCGAATCGAGCGGAACTGGCCGCCATCAGGCTGGGGATCTCGGCGGCCTCCATCCGCGTTGCGGCCGTTGGCATCTGGCCGGCCGATGCCATCGCAGCCGAGACCCTGCAATCGAGGCTCCGGCTCTTCGACACCATCAGGACGGCCTGCGCCGTCCGGCTTCCCTCGGCGGTCTGTGGGCTCTCGGACAACATCGTCTACATCGTCCTCCCGCAAACCACCGAATCCTCACGGCAATTTCAACGGGGCGCGATTCTGAAAATTGTGCAGAATGCCCGTCGGCTTCTCTCACGCCCGGTTCTGGCCGCGCTCGGGACGGCAGCCGGGATCGACCGTCTCGAAGAATCGCGGGTCAATGCCGAACTGGTCCTGTCCGAGCTGCTGCGTAACGTCGCTGAGGGCCGGATTTCCGCCGATTCCGATGACATCGTGGCCGACGACGACTCGCTCGGCTCACGGTTGCAGCTACGCCAGATAGTGTCTTCGCTGACGACGTCGGGCCAATTGCCCGGTGCCCACGCCCTCAGGATCGCCGAGTACGACGAACGACATAAGAAGTCATTCGGGGATACCATCCACGCCTACCTGGACTGCGGCGGAAATGCCATTGATGCCGCGACGTCCCTCGGCGTGCACGTCAACACCGTCCGTTACCGTTTGTCCCGCGTGCAAGTCCTCTTCGGCCTTGACCTGACCGATCCCGAAACGCGCCTGCTCGTATGGCTGCAGCTGTGGGCGAGGCACAATTAGCAGCCCTGCGCCGTTCGAGGACTAATTGTCCTGGTTCCTACCTGCTGAGTTTCGCGACCGTCATCAGGATCGCCGAGTCCTCTTCCGCTTCCAGGCTGTGCAGCCCGTCGGGCACGATCAGCAGATCGCCGGCTTTGCCCTGCCAGGAGTCCTTCCCTGCGCGCAGACGGACACAGCCGCGCAGCACAAACACCGTGGCTTCGCCGGGGTTCTGGTGTTCGCTTAGCCGGGTGCCCGCCTTGAACGCCATGACGGTCTGGCGGAGGACTTTCTCGTGCCCGCCGTACACCGTGTCCGCGGCCCGGCCGCTGCCCGCCGCGAGAGCCGCCGCGATCTGCTGACGGGCCAGTGCGTCAATCGATATCTTCTGCATGAAGCCACCGTACCGACAATCCGGCCCGGTGCCGAGGGCCCGAAACTGCTGCCGACCAATGCGCTCAGTTCACCGCCCGGAAATCCCTAAACGCCCCCGTCGCCCGGGAGACCGATTCGTCCACGTTCTCCACCCTTCCCGGGGCCGCCGGCGAGCGCAGCCAGCGCCGGAGCTCAAGGATGGCCGTTTGCGGTCCCTCCGCCACAATGCCGACCGAGCCGTCGTCGTTATTCCTTACCGTTCCCTTCAGCCCAAGCTCCTCGGCCTTGCGCACCGTGCGGTAGCGGAAGCCGACGGCCTGCACCACTCCGTCCACCCTCGCTGTGAGCCGAACCCAATCCCCGGCATCCCTCGCTGGAAACTTAGCCATGATCCCAATGTAGCGCCCGCCGCGGGCGTCACCAGCAGCGCAGGATCGTTGATGACATTGGGACTTTTGCCCCTTACTTTCCGCCGCCCTCAGCAGTCAGGCTGGGCAGGAACGTTGCGGGGACCTGTCGAGCAAACGGCATCGCACCTGGATGTGCCCCACCCGCCCGCAGCGCTGCGTGGCCCGAAAAGACAAGACGATGGCTGGACAATTCGAAATCTTCACGGACGCCGAGGCGAACGTCCGGTTCCGTCTGCTCGGGGCGGACGGAACGGTGCTGGCCATTTCCAGGGCCTACGACGACAAACGGGCAGCGGCAGAGGGCATCATGGAAGTGCGCGAGTGCGCCGGCACCGGCCTGATCAAGGAGACCCGATCCAACGCCTGGGGCGGGACTGGCCGGACACGCACAGGGCTGCCGACGCCGGCGCACCGCCGGCACCGGCACTTCCCCGCCGTCTAGGCAGGGCATGGGGTAGGCGGCCGGACGGGGCGGTCGGGGCCGCATCAAGCACAGCGGCAGTATCCCGACGCCGGCCCCTGAGTTTTTGGGACACGCCTACGGGGCTGTCTGCTGGCCCCGAGGAACTTCCTGATCTCCTCGGCCATGCGCTTCGCCTGGGTCCAGTGCAGGTAGTGGCCGGCGGCGAGGGGATGATCTCGTGGCGTCTGAGGTTCTTCAGCAGGTCCTTCAGCGACTCCGTTTTCGTCGCTCCCTCCGCCGATCCGGCACTGGAGACGAACGTCAGCACGGGCAGGAACCGGTGAGGAAGCATCACTGCGATGAGGATTCATCCTCATGGCGACCCTTTCTGTGCCTGGTGCCAGAACTAAAAGTGCCAGAACTAAAAGCCTGACGGCCTCGCATCGTGCCTGGCCGCGTTCCAGAGAAGGACACCCAGCCCTGCCGTCACCGGCGTCCAGATCATTCGTTCAACCAACGACGGCGACGCGAGATTCACCATGGCCCCGACGGCCATCAAGCCAGCCGCCCCGGACACCACCCGCCGGCGCAGGGTAGGCGCGGCCAACGAGGTTCCGGCAGTTGCTGCAAGCACTATGTACACCCCTGACGCCACGGCACTGGCAGTTCTAAAGGAATCGGGAAGGACACCCGGATGCGCTCCGCCGTAGGCTGCCGCCCCCCACGGCACCCCCAGGGCGAGGGCTCCTTGAAAGCCGGCCACTCCGAGGAATAGGAGCGCTGCCGTCTTCCCAGCACGGCTCGCAGGGAACCGGGCTGCCACAACCTTCACATCCATCACCGCTTCTTCTTCCGGGTCACGACCACAGCTGGCACTTCCATCTTCCAGAGCTAAACTATCTACTAGATACACTAACCCGGCCAACCCAGTGTGGCCAGCAGTTTCACGAAGGAGTAATGATGGCACGCTCGGACCAGACCCAGACGGCGGTTCTTGGCGCGCTCAGCATCATGCCGATGTCCGGTTACGCGCTCAGGGAAGAAATCAAGCACACGCTGGGACACTTCTGGAGCGAAAGTTTCGGGCAGATCTATCCGGCGCTGGCGGATCTTCGGCGCGGAGGACTAGTTGGGCGCCAGGACGGTACCGGCGACCGGTCCTTGCGCTACGGCATCACGGCCGCCGGCACAGCCCGGCTCCGTGAACTGCTGGCCGAGCCGCCGCAGCAAAGCAAGCCTCGAAATGGCGTTCTCCTGCGACTCTTTTTCGGCCGCCAGCTTGGACCGGTAGCGTGCCGCCAGTTGGTGCTAGAGACGGCAGCCCAGGCCGAACGGCAGCTTGCCGCCATGAAAGATGCCCGGTCCGAGTTGGCGGGGGGCGAGCTGGGTGCGAACACGCCGTATGCGCTCATCACTATCGCAGCCGGGGAGCACTCCGCCCGGGCCACGATCGATTGGGCGAAGGACGCCCTGGGAGTCCTGGCCAGCCTTGACGAGGCGCCTGGTTCTTGACCGGCGGCTTCCCCTGCGGCCTCTCCACCCGCCTTTCCACCCGCCTTTCCACCCGCCTTTCCACCCGCCTTTCCGCCGGTCTCTCCGCCGGTCTCTCCGCCGGTCTAAGTGACGTAATCATCCGCCAGAGATCCTGATCTTCTTTTTCTGCTGCGTTGAACGCGGCCGTGACGCCCCCCACGTTGACAGTTCCCCGATTTCAGTTGCCCCCGGAAGCTTGCTAGAGATTGAGTAATGCAAGACTTCCTGATCCCAGCAATGCCCTTCCTTGCCATGGCCTTCGCCGTGGCCTCGGGACTTGTCCTGTCCTGGCTGCTGCGCCGGATTGTGCTCCGGCTCAACCGCAAGCAGACCGAGTTGCGGGAGACGTCGCGGGTGGCCCGGCTGCCACTGCGCTTGGCCCTCTGCCTGATCGGTGTGCGGATCGCGCTGGCGATGACCACCGAGGACGTCCAATGGCGCCGCAATGTGGACCACGTCCTGCTGATTGCCCTCATCGCATCTCTGGCCTGGCTGGCCATTGCCGTGCTGCTCATCATCGAGGCCATGGTCCTGGATCGCTACCGGGTGGATGTGGCGGACAACCGCCGTGCCCGGCGGCTCCGCACCCAGGTAATCCTGGCCCGGCGGATCGCCGTCGCCCTGATCGCGCTGGTGGCCCTCGGCAGCATGATGCTGACCTTCCCTGCGATCCAGGCCCTCGGCGCCGGGCTGCTGGCCTCCGCCGGCGTCATCTCGATCGTGGCCGGCCTCGCTGCGCAAACCTCCCTGGTCAACGTTTTCGCCGGCATCCAGCTGGCCTTCACCGATGCGATCCGGGTGGACGACGTCGTCGTGGTACAGAAGGAATGGGGCCGGATCGAGGAGATCACCCTGACCTACGTGGTGGTCCACATCTGGGACGACCGCCGGCTGATCCTGCCCTCCACGTACTTCACCACCACCCCGTTTGAAAACTGGACCCGGCGGCAGTCCGAGGTCATGGGCACCGTCGAATTCGACCTCGACTGGCGCGCCCCGGTCGAGGAGATGCGCACCGAGCTGAAGAAGGTCCTCGCCGGAACCGGGCTCTGGGACGAGCGCGTGGGCATCCTCCAGATCACCGACGCGACGGCGGGCTTCGTCCGGGTCCGCATCCTGGTCAGCGCCGCGGACAGCACCTCGCTCTTCGACCTTCGCTGCCTGATCCGGGAGGAACTGGTGCTGTTCCTGCAGCAGGACCACCCGACGGCACTCCCCCACATCCGCCTCGAATCGCTGCCTTCCGCAGCGGCCGGATCCCACACCTCCGGTGCCGCGGCCCGGCGCCCCGGCACGGTGTCCTCCGCCGACGAGCAACCCCGGCACCACGCGGATCCGCAGGATTCCCAGCTCTTCACCGGCTCGATCGAGGCCTTGGAACGCTCGCGGGCGTTCTCCGGACCCGGCGAGGACGTGTTTGAGGACCGGGACAAGACCATCGCCGCGCAGAACTAGCGCTGACAGATTTAGCACCGCGCAGAACCAGCACCCGCGGAAGTACTACCGCGGGCTGAAAGACAGTGGGTGCGGGCTAGTCAGCCACCACCCAGATGGCTCCGGACGCCGACGCACCCAGATCGATGTCCCGGTCACGCCCCTGGAGACGGATGGTGGTGACGTCCGCGTAAGGACGGTGTTCCCGAACGGAAAGCTTCGTATCCGGCGCGAGGCCCAGTTCGGTGAAGTACCGCAGCATCTCCGGGTCGGCGTCGGAAATGCGGGTAATGGCCACCATCCGGCCGGTATCCGCGGCGGAGAGCCGCGTTGCGGCGGGCAAATGCGGCTGGCCGTCGGCGGTGGGTATGGGGTCGCCGTGCGGATCCCGCCTCGGGTACCCGAGTTTCTGATCGATGCGTTCGATCAGCTTGTCGGAGACTGCATGCTCCAGGACTTCGGCCTCGTCGTGGACTTCATCCCAGCCGTAGCCCAGCATCTGGACCAGGAATGTTTCCAGGAGGCGGTGCCTTCGGACCATCGCGACGGCGTGTTCCCGTCCCTCGTCCGTTAGCCCGATACTCCCGTAGGGTGCGTGCGCCACGAGGCCCAGCCTGACCAGTTTCTTAACCCCATCCGACACAGTCGAGGGCCTGACGCCCAGCCGCTCGGCCATCGCGCCGACGGTCATCTGGGTTGCTGACCACTCCGTGGCTGACCAGATGAGCTTGAGGTAGTCCTGGGCTGACGGGGATAAATCGGAGACGGGCATGGCATCCATGGTAGCAAGCGGCAACACAATGTTAGGCTAAGCGAACAATATTGTTTGCATAACGAACCGATGGGGATGGGTATGCCGAAAAATCCCTCTAGACAGTTGCCGAGCAGGCGGTCCATGCTGTCCGGCGCCGCCGCGTTCGCCGCAGTCCCGGCCTTTTCCGCCCTTCAGCCGCAGGCCTCGGACGGTCATGGCCAGCACGGCGGGGCGGCAAACGGCGGCGGGGCAGCCCCGCCGTCGGGCCCCAATACGGCGGCGGGCGGAGATTCGGGCGGCGGGACGCGCGGGACGAGTCCCACGGCAATGACCAACCATGCCGGTCATGCCGGCTTTGCGGGCGGGTCCGTCCTGCCGGAGCTCGCCGGCATCGACCCCACCGCGATCCTGCGCGACTTTGACCGCGGCAGGACCAGCACACTGCCGGACGGCAGGACCCTGCGCGAATGGGACATCGTAGCGGTGGACAAGGACTTCGAAATCGCCCCCGGCATCATCTTCAAGGGCTGGAGCTACAACGGCCGCATCCCCGGGCCGACGCTGTGGGCGCGGGAGGGGGACGCGCTGCGCATCCACTTTACGAACTCCGGAGCACATCCGCACACCATGCACTTCCACGGCATCCACCGCGCCACCATGGACGGCACGCCGGGAATCGGCGCGGGATCAATTGCCCCCGGGCAACGCTTCACCTACGAATTTGATGCCACGCCGTTCGGCACGCACCTGTACCACTGCCACCAGTCACCGCTGGCTCCGCACATCGCGAAAGGCCTCTACGGCGGCTTCATCATCGAACCCAGCGAGGGCCGGCCAAAGGCCGACGACGAGATGGTGATGGTCATGAACGGCTACAAC
The DNA here is from genome assembly GCF_059383435.1 of Pseudarthrobacter sp. HLT1-7. NCBI lineage: Bacteria > Bacillati > Actinomycetota > Actinomycetes > Micrococcales > Micrococcaceae > Pseudarthrobacter > Pseudarthrobacter sp. HLT1-7. The sequence continues at coordinate 61,892 of NZ_JBWZCH010000020.1, forward strand.
ACCGACGGCGGGGATGACAATGAGTTCTACTCCGTCAACGGCCTCCCGTTCCACTTCATGGACTTCCCGGTCCAGGTCAAGCAGCACGAGCTGGTGCGCATCCACCTGATCAACGTCCTGGAATACGATCCCATCAACTCGTTCCACGTGCACGGCAACTTCTTCCACTACTACCCCACCGGGACCATGCTGACGCCCAGCGAGTACACGGACACCATCTCCCAGGTACAGGGGCAGCGCGGCATCGTGGAACTCCGCTTTCCCTACCCGGGAAAATTCATGTTTCACGCCCACAAAACCGAGTTCGCCGAGCTGGGCTGGATGGGCTTCTTCGAGGTGATCGCATCATGACGGCTAAAGACACCACAGTGGTCACATCCACGACGTCGGCACCCACGACGGCGGCACCCGCACCCGGGCGCGGGCGGCTGCAAGCCCCCCGCTGGCTGCTTGGGCTGGGGCCGCTGGTCCTGATCGCGGTCCTGCTGGGCCTGTTTTCACTCTTGAATGCGCCGGGGCTCGCCAAACTCTCCGACGGCGTTCCGCCCAGGGAAGAGATCGCCGTCGAGAACATCCGGCTGACGCCCGGCCAGATCTCCGTCACGGTCCGCAACGAGGGCCCGGACCCCGTTACTATCGCCCAGGTGAACGTCTCTGACTACTACGCAATGTTCACCCAGACCCGCGACACTATGGCGCCGCTGGAGTCCTCCACCCTTGCCGTCGACTACAACTGGGTCGACGGCGATCCCTACGAGATCGCCCTCGTGACCTCCAGCGGCGGCAAGATCCTGGCGGACATCGCAGCGGCGGCCCCGAGCCCGGAACGCGGCAGCCAGTTTTTCGGACTCATGACGCTCCTCGGCGTCTACGTCGGCGTGATCCCGGTAGCCCTGGGGATGCTGTGGATGCCGTTTGTGCGCCGCTCCTCCGCAGCGTGGATCCGGGTGCTGCTGGGAGTCACCGTGGGGCTGCTCGCCTTCCTGGCCCTCGACGCGACCCTGGAAGCCGTGGAACTCGTGGCCAACAACGGCGCCTTCGGCGGGACCATGGTGGTATTCCTCGGCGCCCTGACCTCTTATCTGGTGCTGGAAGGAACTGACGCGTGGATGCGCCGCCATCAGAAGCTCGGCGATACCGGCCGGCCAGAGGCTCTTCCCCCGCGACGCCTGGCACTGCTGATCGCCATCGGCATCGGGCTCCATAACTTCGGCGAAGGACTCGCCATCGGCTCCGCCTACGCTGTCGGTTCCCTGGCCCTGGGCGCCTCACTGATTGTCGGTTTTGCCATCCACAACACCACCGAGGGCCTGGCGATCGTCACCCCGCTCGCCAAGGAGCCGGCCGGACTCGGCCGGCTTGTTGCCCTCGGACTCATCGCCGGGGCACCCGCCGTCGCCGGCGCCGTCGTCGGATCCGCTGTCTTCCAGCCCGCCCTGTCGGCGTTCCTGTTGGGCGTCGGCGCCGGAGCGGTGGCCCAGGTCGCGGTCAAACTCCTCCCCCTGCTGAAGGATGGGCAGGGGAAGACCTTCACCGCGCTCACCAACCTCGGCATCATCCTTGGACTGGCCGTGATGTTTGTGACGGGGCTGCTGGTCCGGGCCTAGGCACGGAGTGGCCCGGCGTGGCGTCCACACTGGACCTTGGGTTCGCCGGTGGCCGTGCAGCCGGACGCGCACGTCGGCCGCAGCCGCGCCTGGTCAGGGGTTGGGGTCAGTCGTTGGCGGGTCAGGCGTGGGGGTCGACGCGGGGGTCAGTCGTTGGGTCAGTCGTTGGGGTCAGTCGTCGTGGGGTCAGCCATGGGTGGGTTCGCCGGTGACTTTGTGGTCGGCGTGGTTCAGGCCTTCGATGACGAGGCGGCTCAAGTGTCCGTCGGCGATGCTGTAAACGACGCGGCGGCTCTCTTTTTGGGTGGTGACCAGTCCGCTGAAGCGCAGCTTGGCCAGGTGCTGGCTGACGGAGGTCCGGGATGCCCCGGTCCGCTCCACCAGGGACGTCACGTCGGAGGGTTCCTGGGTCAGGAGCCAGAGGATATGCAGGCGGGTGGGGTCCGAGAGCATCCGGAACGTGGCGGTGGCGGTCTCGAGCCGCCGGGTGTCGGGAGCCCCGGGGTGGTGCAGGCTGGGTGCCGTGCTGCGTTTGATGCTGTCCACCCGATCACCCTTTCGTGGTTGCCGGCGCTGAACCGGTCCGGGATGTTGCGGGCCAGAATCTCAGGGCCGCCACGGTACTGAGTGTAGCCACCGCCGCGAGGATAGCGGCCGCGGCGGGCTGGCCGGCAGTGGCGCCGATCCAGCCGGCGACGGGGTAGGTGACGATGTAGCAGGCGTGGGAGAGGGAGAACTGGGCGGTGAAGATGTAGGACCGCGTACTGTCTGTCGCGGCGCGGCGCAGCAGCCGGGCCGCGGGTGTGTTTATCATCGACGTTCCGGCGCCCAGGACTACCCACAGGCCCAGCAGTACAGGCCAGGGCCCGGACACGGCGAGCAGCAGGAACGCCCCGGCCAGGCCGAGGGAGAGCAGCACGGCCCCTGCCCGCATGAAGGCCCGGTCCGGCACACGGTCCAGAATCCGGGGGGCCGTAAGGGCTACCACCATGGACCCGGCGCCGAAGCAGGCCAGAGCGATGGCGACGTCGGTGTTGGACCCGCCGAAGAGCTCCCGTGCGTAGACCACGGTGTTGACCAGCACCAGGGCTGTGGCGGCGGCCACGGCGAGGTTCAGGGCCATGAGCCCGCGCAATTCCGGGGTGCCGGCAAATATCCGGGCGCCCAGGGTGGTGCGGTGCCACAGGCTCCCCTCCAGCGGCGCAGCATCCGCGGCGGGCAGTCTGGTGGTGACGACCAGCGCCGCCGAGAACAGGAACCCGGCCACGGTTCCCAGGAACAGCTCGTGGAAGGACAGCACCGTCAGCAGCGCCGCCGCCAGGGCCGGGCTGACCAGGGATTCAAGGTCGTACGCCAAACGGGAGAGTGACAGGGCCCGCGTGTAGTGCCGCTCATCGGGCAGCACCACCGGGATCAGTGCCTGGAAGGCCGGAGTGAAGGTAGCCGAGGCGCTCTGCAGCACGAAGACCAACACATAGATCTGCCATGCCTGGTCCACCATTGGCAGCATCAGCGCGATGCCCGCGCGGATCAGGTCCGCGCCGACCAGTACGGCCTTTTTGGGCAGCCGCTCCACCAGGGCCGCCATCAGGGGAGCAATGAAGACATAGGCCAGCATTTTGATCGTCAGGGCTGTGCCGAGAACGGCGCCGGCCTGTCCGCCAGCGAGGTCAAAGGCCAGCAGGCCCAGTGCGACCGTGAGGAGACCGGTGCCGAGCAGGGCCACGATCTGCGCCGAAAAGAGCTTCCGGTAGGCCGGAACGGCCAGGACTTCAAGCAACGGGACTCCTCGGATCGGCTTGAAAATTCAATAAGTGCTTACGTATGCACATAGACTAACCCATTTCCCGCGTCACGATCTCCGCAGCCCCCGTTCACCACCCTGAACGGCCGGCAACATCCCGGCGCCGGCCGTGATGCCAATATCCGGGCCACTCGTTCCGGCCACTCATCGGAGCCCGGGATCTCGGAGCCCGGATAGCGGAGCCCGGGATCTCGGAGCCCGCCACGACAGTACACAATTGCCTGAGTACATTCATGCATGTACTTTGGAGTCATGGAAACCCTCACCCACGCCCCGGTGCTGGCCCGGTTCGGCTTCGCCGTGTCCGATCCCACCAGGGCCCGGATCCTGCTGGCCCTCGCTCACGCGCCCGCCTACCCGTCGGACCTCGCCGATTCCCTCAACGTGTCACGGCAGAGCATGTCCAACCATCTGACCTGCCTGCGGGGCTGCGGGCTGGTGGTGGCTATTCCGGATGGCCGGCGGAGCCGGTACGAGCTCGCCGACGCCCGGTTGGGTCACGCGATCGGTGACCTGATCGGCGTCGTACTGGCCGTGGACCCGGCCTGCTGCGCCCCCGACGGGACGTGCCTGGCATGACGGCGCTCAAGTTGGCGCCCAGCCCCGTGCGCCGCGCCCTGCTCAGCCGGCGCATCCGGGTCTTCGCCGCCGCGACCATCAGCTACAACATTGTTGAGGCCGTCGTGGCGCTGTGGGCCGGCAGTGCGGCCGACTCGTCCGCGCTCATCGGCTTCGGCCTGGACTCCGTGATCGAGGTAGCGTCCGCCGTCGCCCTGTCCTGGCAGTTTGCCGCCAAGGACCCCGAACGGCGCGAGCACCTTACCCTGCGGATCATCGCCATCTCCTTCTTCGCCCTCGCCGCCTTTGTCACCCTTGACTCCCTGACCTCCCTGGCCGGGGGCGGTGCGGCACGTCACTCCACGCCGGGCATCGTGATCGCGGCCCTGAGCCTGGCCATCATGCCTGTGCTGTCCTGGCTGCAGCGCCGGGCAGGGCGCGAACTCGGCTCCCGGACGGCGGTGGCCGACTCCAAACAGACCCTGCTGTGCACCTACCTCTCCGCCGTCCTGCTGGTCGGGCTGGTGCTGAACAGCACCCTGGGCTGGTGGTGGGCCGACGCCGGCGCTGCCCTGGTCATCGCCGTGATCGCCGTCCGCGAAGGCGTCAGCGCATGGAAGGGCGCCATCTGCTGCACCGTTCCCCAGAATGCAGTCCCGCAGGCGGCGGCAACCGACGACGCCGAAGCGGACGACTGCTGCCAGGCCCCGGCCCCTGTACCTGCGCCCACCCCGGGCCCAGACCCGGTCCCCGCCACCGTTGCAGCCCCCGCCATCGTTGCAGACCACGGCCGCGGTACGGTCATTCAGGACTCATCATCGGCCGCGAAGAAGAACCCTGAGGTGGGGGGCGAGCGGTCCGCCTGTTGCCCGGGCTGTGCTTCCAGCCGGGAACCTCAGGCCGTCACCGTGAGCCTCGGCCCGGGCTCGGGTCTGGGCCCGGACTCGGGCCGCAGCTCGGGCTCGGCTCACAGAAACGCCTGAGTCATGGACTTCGAACTGCGCACCTTTCCGGGCTGCCCGAACGCCGTCCCGGCCCTGGAACTATTCTGTGCCGTCCTGCCGGCAGAAGGGTTCGACGCGGAACACGTGACCGTCCGTGAGATATCCTCCGAGCGCGAGGCCGAGGAGCTCCAGTTCCACGTCTCCCCGTCGTTCATCGCTGAGGGAAGTGACCTGTTTCCCCCGGATTCCGCACCGGCCCTGAACTGCCGCCTCTACCGCACCGGGAACGGCGTGACAGGACTTCCTTCCGTCGAGTCGTTGCGTACCGCGGTCCGTAGCCCCGGCACTCCGGCGTGAGCTGTCAGCGGCTTCATTCCTCCGGCACCCAGAACTTGGAGACACGCGCATGAGCGGTCATGACCACGGCCACGGAGCAGCCGGCGCCCCCGGACCCGGCAACCGCGGCAAATTGATCATCGTCTTCGCGATTACGTTCACGGTCATGATCGCGGAAATCATCGGTTCGAGCCTCACCGGCAGCCTGGCACTCCTGGCCGACGCCGGCCACATGTTCACGGATTCCAGCGGGCTGCTGATCGCATTCATCGCCGCGTCGCTGGCACTGAAACCGGCCACTCCGAAGCGGACGTGGGGTTACAAGCGGGCCGAAATCGTCGCCGCTGCGGGCCAGGCAGCCCTGCTGCTCGGCGTCGGCGGCTTCGTCATCGTCGAGGGAATCCGCCGCCTCTTCGAGCCTCCGGAGGTCGGCGGGGACACGATGCTCTGGTTCGGCATCATCGGTCTCGCCGGGAACGTCGTCGGGCTGATCGTCCTTGCGTCCGGCCGGAACCACAACTTCAACATGAAGGCCGCGTTCCTCGAAGTGCTCAACGATGCGCTGGGGTCCGTGGCTGTGATCGTCGCGGCGATCATCATCGCTGTGACCGGCTGGGTCCAGGCTGACGCCGTCGTGTCGCTGTTCATCGGCGTCCTCATCATCCCCCGCACGCTCAAGCTGCTGCGCGACACCGTGAACGTCCTGATGGAGAACGCGCCCCAGGGGCTGGACATGGCCAAGGTCCGCGAACACATCCTGGCACTCCCTCACGTCATCGACGTCCACGACCTGCACGCTTCCCTGGTGGCCTCCGGCACACCGGTCCTCTCGGCGCACGTGACCGTCGAGGACAGCTGCATGACGGATGGCCACGCCGCCACCATATTGGCGGATCTGCAGCGCTGCGTTGCCGAACATTTTGACGTCAGCGTCGAACATTCCACCTTCCAAATCGAACCCGCCGCCCACCGTGACCAGGAAAGCATCCCGCACTAATGACTCAGACACCTCTAAAAACCGCCTCCGCCCCGAAAGACCCTGCGAAGAAAGCCCGCCTCGTGATCTGGATCCTGCTCGGCGTCATCGTCGCCGCCGGAGTGATCTGGTACGCGGTTTTTTCTGCGAACAAGACGGCACCGCCTACCCCGCAGCCCGCCGCAGACGCGCAGCTTGTCCGCGACGACAGCCACCGGGTTACTTCACCTGTCACGGAGAAGGCCCAGCTTGTAGAGTTCCTGGACTTCGAATGCGAGTCCTGCCGAGCAGCGCAGCCCCTCGTGGAGGAACTCAAGAAGGAGTACGGTGACCGGATCACCTTCGTGAACCGATACTTCCCCCTGCCCGGACACCGTAACTCCGGCACGGCGGCCCTGGCCGTGGAAGCCGCTGCGCAACAGGGCAAGTATGAGCAGATGTATGCCAAGATGTTCGAGACGCAGCCCCAGTGGGGCGAAAAGCAGGATTCGCAGGCGCCGCTGTTCAGGACCTTCGCGCAGGAGCTGGGACTGGACCTAGGCAAGTATGACGACGCCGTGGCGGATGAGCAGACCATTGACCGGATCCGCAAGGACGTCACCGACGGCAAAGCGCTGGGCGTAACAGGAACCCCTACGTTCTTTCTCGACGGTAAAAAGCTGACGCTGAGTACCGAGGCAGACTTCCGCCAAAAACTCACCGACGCCGCTATATAGCAGCGGCAGACCAGGGCGTGCCCGCTCAGGGTGCTGCCGTGGTCAACGGGCACTCACCAGAAACACATGCCTACTGACTTCCGTATCCTCGACGCTTCGTCGACGGCCCGGTCAAGGTCTCCCAACAACGTCAGAGCCCCCAACCCTGGCGGCACCCAACCGCTATTTCTCGCCGCCAGCCGCATGTTGACATACTGAATCCGGTGGCGCGGACGACCGGAGGGCCGGGCCAGAGACCAACGGCTCGGCCGGAATGCCTATGCGGACGGAGAGTTTCCCGGCTCGGAACGGCAGATATGCGAACGCCATCGTAAAATTCGTATGGTCCCCTGTTGAAGAAACCGATCTGCGCACCCGACTTTGGACATGCGCGGGACAGCGTCGGAGAATAACACGTGGGCCGCTGCTCCGGCACACCGAGTGCACCGGAGCAGTCAGCCCTGATCGACCAGCCGGATCGACGACAAGCGAGGGAGCTCGGCATGACCATTCCACCACCCTACGAACCCGACCCGTTTCCGCCGGAGCCCGGCCCGGTGACGCCTCCGGCGCCGATCCCGGCACCGGGACCCGCGCCAACTCCCGGGCCGTTTCCCCTCCCCGGTCCGCTGCCGGTTCCCGACCCGGGACCGGTTCCGCCGCGGCCTGACCCGACCCGGTTCTAAACGCCTGGCCACGGCACGCGTCTCACGACGCGCAAAGCCCTACGCGACACGGGAATTCCGGTGTCGAAGGGTCATTTGCGCGTCGCCAGGAAGAAAGCGCGTCGCCAGGAAGAAAGTGCGTCGGGAAGACTGCGCGTCGGTGCTTACGGCAGGATGATGTCGCGCGTGCGGTGGTCGTAGTGGATGACCAGTTGGCCGCCGCCGTGGCGCACCTCGTGATTGGCGCCGTCGAAGGCTCCGAACGCGCCGAAGTTCTCATCCCAGGAGCGGTTGAGGGCGATCTTGAAGCTGTAGAAACCGGCTGGGAGGTCAGCCGTGAGCTTCCAGAGCTGGTCAACGAGATCCAGTTCCATCTGGACTTCGTCATACTGCGGTGCCCAATTGGCGGGCGCGCCCAGCAGGACGTTGAAATCACCGACGACGGCGACTGCCTCCGGCTGGTCGATGGTCTGGACGCTGGCGGCGGCAGCAGCCGGGGCGGCGGCTGAGCCGGGAGCCGAGGCAGCCTCGTGTGCCTTCGCGGCAGCTTTAGCAGGGGCCTTGACTGCATCCGCGCGCTTGCGTACGCCCTTGGCGACCGGGGCATCGGCCTCTTCGACCAGCTTGGCGGCCTTCGACGGTGCAGCAGCCTTCGGGGCAGCCTTGCCGGAAACCTTGGGATCAGCTTTCGACGGTGCTTCCGCCGCGGCGGCAGCCTTCGGAGCAGCCTTTGGAGCCGGGGCAGACGGCAGCGGGGTGCCGGCAGGGACTGGAGTTCCGGCGTCGAGCGCTGCGGCAAAAGCTGCAGGCGCAGCGAAGGCGACCGTGGCGCGCTGTCCGTCGTCGGTGATGCTCCAGCCGGAACGGCCCTTGACCAGCCAGCCGGCCTTGACCAGCTTCGCCGTGGCAGTGGTCAGCGTCTTGTGTCCGCGGGGAATTCCACCGCTGAGCAGCTCGCGCTCAAACTCGTTGAGTGGAACGTGTGCGATTGCCTCGCCCAGCACCGCCCCGGCGTTCAGTTTCTCACCCGTCCATACCCCCTCGGCCAGAACGTCCAGCACGGCCTTCAGCCGAAGGTTGGTGTTTTCCGCAGTGTTCGCGCCCATGGGTCTCCTCTAGCAGCAATTGATCCACCTGCATCTTGCCAAGGTTGGGTGCATTTTCGCGAGTAGAAACGGTTAACTTTGTGTGTCGTGACCCACTATTACGGTCCGGCCGGGAGGTCGCAGGAACGCCCAGTCATCCCTACCCGCCAGTAGAAAACAACGCGGGGTCACTTACGGCCCGTCCCAGCCCTCAGCATGGGCCGTAAGTGACCCCGCGTTGCTTGATGCTGTTAGTGCCCGGATGCTGCCAGTTCGGCCAGCAGTTCCGTTTTGCGTTCCTCGCTCGCGAAGGAGGAACGGATCGAGTTCGCCGCCATCCGCACGCAGTCGAACTCGGACAGGCCCATCACTGATTTCAGCTGCGCGAAGTTGTCATCCACGTACCCGCCGAAATACGCGGGGTCATCCGAATTCACGCTGACGTTCAGCCCGGCCGCGAGCATTGCCGCCAGCGGGTGCTCGGCCAGCGTGTCCACAGCCCGCAGCCGGACGTTGGACAGGGGGCACACGGTCAGCGGCGTGAGCTCGTTCACCAGCCGCTCCACCAGCTCGGGGTCCTCCATACAGCGGATGCCGTGGTCGATCCGCTCGACGTCGAGGATGTCCAGGGCATCAATGATGTACGACGGCGGGCCCTCCTCGCCGGCGTGCGCTATCCGGTGCAGCCCGGCCTCGTTCGCCCGGGCAAAGAGCCTCTCGAACTTGGCCGGCGGGTTGCCCACCTCGGCCGAATCCAGCCCGATCCCGGCGATGGGCGCATTCATGGCCAGCAGCTTTTCGAGCACCTCCAGCGCGGATTCCTCGGACAGATCACGCAGGAAGGCGGCGATCAGCAGGGTTGAGATGCCGAATTCCTCCACGGACGTCGCCAGCACCGACGCGACGCCGTTGACGCAGGTCTCCAGCGACACCCCGCGCGACAGATGCGCCTGCGGGTCCAGCATGATCTCGGCGTGCCGCACCCCGGCGAGCGCAGCCCGGGTCAGGTAGGACCGGGTCATGTCGGCGAAGTCCTGCTCGGTCCGGAGCACGGCCATGTTGGCGTAGTACAGGTCCAGGAACGACTGCAAATCCGTGAACTCGTACCGCGAGCGCAGCTCATCCAGGTCCGCGTACGGCAGCTGGATCCCGTTCCGCGCGGCGAGCGCAAAGATCAGTTCCGGTTCCAGCGTTCCCTCGATGTGCAGGTGCAGCTCCGCAACCGGAAGCGGGCCGTGCACCTCCTCCGGGACCTCGAAGAGCTCCGGCGCCGCGCCGCCGTCCGGGTACGGCTGGGCTGCTTTGGTGCCGGCAACAGCGTCGCCGTCGTTAGTTTCCATTGGGTAAGGATATGCCCGCGGCTGGCAGACACGGATAGAGTCGATTGGATGCACAGTGATCAGCATGCTTCCGATCTGCCCGGCCCGCCCCCTGGCCTGTCCCCGGACCGCCCCGCGGACGGCTTCGTCCGGGTCCGCGGCGCGCGGGAAAACAACCTGCGGAACGTGGACGTGGACGTCCCCCGCGACGCGATCGTCGCCTTCACCGGCGTCTCAGGTTCGGGCAAGTCCTCGCTGGCGTTCGGCACCATCTATGCCGAGGCCCAGCGCCGCTACTTCGAATCCGTGGCGCCCTACGCCCGCCGGCTCATCCAACAGGGCCACAACCCAAAGGTGGAAATGATCACCGGGCTGCCTCCCGCCGTCGCGCTCCAACAGCGCCGCGGCACGCCCAGCTCGCGGTCCACGGTCGGCACGGTCACCACGCTCTCCAACTCGCTGCGGATGCTCTTCTCCCGCGCCGGCAGCTACCCCGACGGCGCCGGCCAGCTCGACTCGGACGCCTTTTCCCCCAACACCGCCGCCGGTGCCTGCCCGGTCTGCCACGGCCTCGGCATCGCGCACACCGTCACCGAGTCATCACTGGTCCCGGATACCTCGCTCAGCATCCGCGACGGTGCCATCGCGGCCTGGCCCGGCGCCTGGCAGGGTAAAAACCTGCGCGACATCCTCACCCACCTGGGCTACGACGTCGACACACCGTGGCGCAAGCTGCCCAGGAAGCACCGCGACTGGATCCTCTTCACCGAGGAACAGCCCGTAGTGGAGGTGACCCCGGAGCGCGACCGCGTGGCCAAACCGTACAAGGGCCGGTTCTGGAGCGCCAAAAGCTATGTGCTGCACACCCTCGCCGATTCCAAAAGCACCACCATGCGCGACCGCGTGCTGCGCTATATGGAAACCGGCCCGTGCCCCCGCTGCGGCGGCAGCGGACTGACGCCCGCAGCCCTCGCCGTGACCTTCGCGGGCCGGACCATCGCCGGGCTTAACGCCGTGCCGATGGCCGAGCTTGCCGAGATCATCCGCCCCACCACCGAACTCACGGAGGCCGGCACCGCCTCGCGCAAGCAGGCCTCCGGCGAAGGCAACGAGGTAGCCGTGGCCATCACCCGCGACCTCCTCCAGCGGATCACGGTGCTGCTGGATCTGGGCCTCGGCTACCTGGCCCTGGGCCGCGCCACGCCCACGCTCTCCCCCGGCGAAATGCAGCGCCTCCGGATCGCCACCCAGCTGCGCTCCGGCCTGTTTGGCGTGATCTACGTGCTGGACGAGCCCTCCGCCGGCCTGCATCCCGCCGACGCCGAGCCCCTCCTGGCGGTCCTGGACCAGCTCAAGTCCGCCGGCAACTCGGTGTTCGTGGTGGAGCACAACATGGACGTGGTCCGCCGCGCCGACTGGCTCGTGGACGTCGGACCGCACGCCGGTGAAGGCGGCGGCGAGGTGCTCTACAGCGGCCCCGTGGCCGGCCTCGCCGAGGTGGAGGCGTCCGTGACCCGGCCGTTCCTGTTCCCCGACGCCGCGGATACTGGTACTTCCAGCGGTGCCGGGGGTGCCGGTGGTGCCGGGATGGGGAAGAGGAACGACGACGGCGCCTCCGGTCCGGGGGATGGCGGCCAGCGGGAAGCGTCGGGCTGGCTTGAGCTGCGCGACATCAGCCGGCACAACCTGCGGGAGCTGGACGCGAACTTCCCGCTCGGGGTATTGACGGCCGTCACGGGTGTCTCCGGTTCCGGCAAATCGACCCTGGTCAGCCAGGTCCTGGCGGAGGTGGTCGGCGCCCGGCTGCACCCGGAAGCCGGAACCAACGCGGCGGACACCTGGACCGGGGAGGAGCAGGAGCTCAGCGAATCCAGTGAGCCGCTGACGGTCGGACCCGTGTCCGGCCTGGACCAAATCGACCGGCTCGTGAAGGTGGACCAGAAGCCGATCGGCCGCACCCCGCGGTCCAATCTCGCTACCTACACCGGCCTCTTCGACGCGGTCCGCAAGGAATTCGCCGCCACGGACGGGGCCAGGGCCCGGGGCTTCGGCGCCGGACGCTTCTCCTTCAACGTGGCCGGCGGGCGCTGCGAAACCTGCCAGGGCGAGGGCTTCGTGGCTGTCGAGCTGTTGTTCCTGCCTGGCAGCTATGGCCCCTGCCCCGAGTGCCACGGCTCGCGTTACAACCCGGATACCCTCGAAGTCACCTACCGCGGCAAGAACGTGGCGGAGGTCCTCGGCATGACAGTTGACGCCGCCGCCGAGTTCCTGGCCGGGGTCCCGGCCGCCGCGCGCAGCCTGCAGACCCTGCGCGAAGTTGGTCTGGGCTACCTCCGCCTGGGCCAGCCCGCCACCGAACTCTCCGGCGGCGAAGCGCAGCGGATCAAGCTCGCCACCGAATTGCAGCGCGCCCAGCGCGGCCACTCGCTCTATTTGCTGGACGAGCCAACCACGGGGCTGCACCCGGCCGACGTCGAACTCCTCATGGCCCAGCTGCACCGGCTCGTCGACTCCGGAAACACGGTGATCGTGGTGGAGCACGAGATGGACGTAGTGGCCGCCGCAGACTGGGTGGTCGATCTCGGCCCGGCCGGTGGCGACGCCGGCGGCAGGATCATGGCGGCCGGAACGCCCGCCGCCGTCGCGCGTTCCACGACGAGCCGGACCGCACCGTACCTGGCTGCGGTTCTCCGGGACTGACCCGGACCAGAGAATCCTTTAAAAATCACGTCTTGATAACGGCGGGAGCCTGCCTTAACCTAGATGCCATGCCCGGGATCCGGGCCATGAATGCCCGGTGCTGCCACCACCTGCCACTGCCCGACAGGCGGACACCGAACACGACCTCAATTGTCAGGGGCGGGCAGTGGCGTGACAACGTCCGGGGACGGGCCGAGCGCTGGTGGCCCTCAGGAGCATGTGTCGCCATGAACAAATCAATCCATCGCTCTGCCGCGCGCCGCGCCATCACGGTCGCGGCCGTCTCGATCGCCGGCGTCGCGCTGTCCGCCACGGCCGCCAGCGCAGCTGTCCCCAACGCTGCCGCCGCGTCCGTCTGGGATTCCCTCGCCCAGTGCGAAAGCAGCGGCAACTGGGCCATCAACACCGGTAACGGCTACGCCGGCGGGCTGCAATTCAGCCCCAGCACGTGGGCGGCCTATGGCGGAACCGGGTCTGCGGCGAATGCCAGCCGTGAGCAGCAGATCGCTGTCGCCGACAGGGTGCAGGCCGGCCAGGGCTGGGGAGCGTGGCCGGCCTGCGCCGCAAAGTTGGGCCTGGCCGGCGGCGCAGTGGCACCGCCCAGCGCCGCCAGGCCGCAGGCGGCCGCTGCTGTTCCGGCCCCGGTTGCTGCTGTCCCGGCCCCGGCGGCCAAGGTGCCCGCCCGGGCGGCTGCCGCTGTACCGGCCCCGGCGGCCAAGGTACCGGCCCCGGCGGCCAAGGTGCCGGCCCGGAGCGCCGCGCCCAAGGCAGCCGTTCCGGCACCGCGACACGTTGCGGCGCTCGCCCTGAGTGGCCGGACTTACACAATCCGGAGCGGCGACAACCTGAGCAAGATCGCTGCGGAGCTCAACATCGCTGGAGGCTGGCAGCCGCTCGCCGATGCCAACGCCGCGACCATCAGCAACCCGAATCTGGTGTTCCCCGGCCAGGTGCTGCAGCTCCCCGCCTAGCTACTGACTCGTCAGCGGCTCACTGGTAAAACCACGACGCCGGAGCGAACCCTTGCGGGGGCGCTCCGGCGTCGGCTATATCTTTTGGGTGAAAATCTTGTTGGTGACGCTGGCTCAGGTGGCCCGTGGAATTTCGCGGACGATCCGAACCTTCCAGGCGGCGTCGTCGCTGGTGTCCAGCAGTGCCACGGTGCCCATGGCGAGGTGCAGGGCCACCCGCTTGGCGGCGAGGAGTTCGAGGTAGAGGTTTTCGTTCATCCGGGCCGGGGCGTCGATCACGTACTTCACGGCATCGCGGACTTTGCGATAGTTGGCGCTCTGCTCCCGGTGCAAATGGAGTTCCAGCATCCGCCGCTGACGGATCTTCGGCTCCTGGCGGTTCAGCCAGGAGATCGCCGCGTGGACCGCCACCACGAGCGTCAGCGAGATGGCGTAGATTTCCCAGCCGCTGGAGAGCAGGAACAACGGCAGGTTGCCGATCGCGACGACGGCGATGAAGAGTCGGAACGCGAGGATGCGCCGCATAGTGAGAGCGAAGGTGGCAAGTGCCAGAGGGAAACCGCGTTGCTCCCGGCGCGCCGCCGCAGGATCGATCGTGAATTCTTCCAGCACCAGCATGCCGTTGGCTTCCGGGCCCAGCATTTGTCCGTACTTGGGCGCCAACGGCGCTGTATCTTCGGGTACTGCTTCACTCGACATGGACGTGTCTTCCGGGCGGCAGGGGTATTTGGGCTAGTTTACGCTCCGATGCCGTGGGCCGTCCGTCCCGTTCCGGAATGTGAACACGCTCACCCGTGATCCCGTGCAATTGGCGCATTGGCTCCGTGGCCCCAAACTGGAGAGATGCAGACCTTTCTCCCTTTCCCCGATTTTCAGCAGAGCGCCGCGGTGCTGGACCGCGCACGGCTCGGCAAGCAGCGCGTTGAAGCGCTGCAGGTCCTCCGCGCGCTGGTGATCCCGGAGTACGGCTGGCAGTCGCACCCGGCCATCCGGATGTGGATGGGATACGTTCCCGCGTTGACGCTTTACGGCCTCACGATGGTGGACGAGTGGACGGCCCGCGGCGGCGAGGACACGACGCGCGGGAAAATCATGGAGTTCGCGCCCCAGGCCGCGCACCCGGACTATGCGGCCAAGATTCCGATGCCGCCGTGGCTGGGAAACCCTGAGCTGCACCTCAGCCACCGCTCCCGGCTGATCAGCAAGGACCCGCGCTTCTACACAGCGTTGTTCCCGGACACCGATCCGGACCTCGAATACGTCTGGCCTGAGCCGAGGCGCGACCTGCCGCCGGAGGATCCCGCCGGAGAGCGCATGTGGGTCCTCCGCCTGCCGCTTGGCGACACCGACCCGGCGAAGCTGGACACCGTCAGCCTGCCCCTCGTGGGTCGCGCGAAGGCCGCCGCCGAGGACGACGAGTACCAGTTCGTCTACGCCGATTCCGGAGCCCGGCGCCCGGCGAAGCAGCGCAAGCTTCCACCAAAGCAGCTCGTCAAGAAGCCGACGCGCAAGCGCCAGCAGCAGGAAGAAGCGTTCACCACCCTTCCCGGCAACTCCGTGGTGGCCATCCCGATCGCCGGCGGCACCTCCTTCGCGGTAGGCAAGGTCCTGGGCCGGCCCATCACCGTGGACGGCCATTTCGCCCGCAACTTCCAGGTCGACGAAATCCTGGACCGCTCGGCCTTCGACTACCCGGCGCTGCTGCAGGATCCCCGGGTCTTCTTCCCGATTCCGGCCAGGTAACCGCCCGCCGTCGTGAGGCTTCGACGGCGGGCGACCGGTGCCGCCGTCGTGAGGCTTCGACGGCGGGCGACCGGTGCCGCCGTCGTGAGGCTTCGACGGCGGCGGCCGGCCCACAAAAGCGCACAACGGCGGCGGCCCACCTGCGACGGAGCGATTACGCCCCGATGCCGTGAGACCCACCGCTGCATTCCGGCGGTCCTGCTGGTGTTAGGAGCTGGCGGCGCTGGTATTGATCTCGCCGTTGACGCCCTTGGGGAAGAACCCGCCTTCGCGTACTGCCTTGGGAGTCAGATAGGCGATATTCAGGACCTGACCGGCGGTCCGGCTGAAGGCGATCCCGTTCGCGTCCGTAGGGACGAGGTTGGCGGTCGCCTTGGTCCCGATGCCCTGGTCGAGGTCGGTGGATCCGTCGAGACTGTCCCGGGCATCGGAGATGGCCTGGACGGGCATCTGCAGATCCCGGGCGTACAGGGTGGTCCGGATGATGCCGGCGTGGTAGGCCTCGACGGCGAGGATACCGGCGGCGGCTTCGAGGTAAGTTTTGTTATCGATCAGCGGGGCTGCTCCCTTGTAAGCGGTGACGCCGACGTCTTCGAAGATGAAGGCACCCAGCAGGAAACTGGTTTCATCGGCGAAGGGGTTGAATTTCTGGCCTGCCTTGATCAGGCCCGCGGCCTTCGCCGCGGCGGTGAAGCTGGCCTCCAGATCGATTTGGGGTCGGGAAACAGCGGCTTTTCCCAGTGCTGCGCGGAGGAACTTCACATGGGCTTCTTCATCTGCGGCTATTTCTTTGGCGTATTTTTCGATCAGGCTGCCGGACTTGAACGGTACCTTCGCTCCGCCGGTGACACCCCCCTTGCGTCCCTTGCCGTCCGTGAGCCCGTCGTCCAGGCCGCGGCCGGTCACAGCACGCAGGTAGAACTCCGCCTCGAGGTATTCGAGGTTGAGGGCGAAATTCAGGATGGCCCCGTCGCTGGGCCCCTTGCCGGAATCCTCGTCCTCCCCGGACGCATAGGCCGGTGAACTCGCGAGCAGCGCGGCGGCGCCGCCAATCCCTGCGATGCCGGCGGCGCGGAACAAAATGCGCCGATCCATCGGGTCTTCGGCGCTGCGGCTCATTGCATCGGTAATGAACTTTTGGTCGAACATGGGTGTTCTCCTGTCATGAATGCGAATTTTGAGACCATGACAACTCGGAGGATACGCCCGCAGGGCGCCAGCCGGAAGAGCCCGCCGCAAACTGACAGGAACGAGGGCCTTGGTCGCGGAACTCGAATTGACGTTCGCCAGCGGGCCGGTGGAAACAAGATCCCGCCAGGATTTGCTCAAGGCTGACCGGAGCGGAGCCCGAAAGCTGGCAGACTTGCCGTCATGACTGTACTTCTGGCCGGTTGCGGCGATCTGGGAACCGAGGCCGGGCTGCGCTTTGCAGCCGCCGGCCACCGCGTGGTGGGCTGGCGGCGTTCGCCGGAGAAACTTCCGGCTGCCATCGAAGGCGCCGCGGCTGACCTGAGCGCTGGCGAACTGCCGCCCGTCCCGGCGGACACCACCGCCGTCGTCGTCGCCATTGCAGCGGACTCCCCCACCGAGGATGCCTACCGCGCCGCCTATGTGGACGGGGTATCGAACGTACTGGACGCGGTGCTGGCCTCCCCCGCGCCCGTCCGGCGCGTGCTGTTCGTCTCCTCCACCGCGGTGTATGGCGACGCCGACGGCGGCTGGATTGACGAAAGCACGACGCCGGAACCCGCCGGATTCTCAGGCCGCATCATCCGCGAAGCGGAAGAACTCCTGGCCAGCCGCCTGCACGGCACAGGGATCACGCCGGTGGTGCTGCGCCTCGGCGGAATCTACGGCCCCGGGAGGACCCGGCTGATGGACCAGGTGCGCAGCGGTGCCGCCGTGATCCCGGCGGAATCGCGCTTCACCAACCGGATCCACCGCGACGACGCCGCGGCCGCGATCGTCCTGCTGTGCACCATGTCCGGGACGCCGGCTCCCTTGTACGTGGGCGTGGACAATGAACCGGCCCAACTCGGCGAGGTGCTGCGCTTCCTGGCCGCCGAGCTGGGACTCCCGCAGCCGCCGTCGCGAACGGAAAACGGCACCCGGGCTGACGGTTCAACCGTCCAAGCGACCGGCGGAGAGCCTCCCCGCAAAGGCGAGCCTCCCCGCACAGGCGAGCCGACCCGGGGCGGCAACAAACGCTGCACCAACACCCTGCTGCGTGGCACCGGTCTGGAGTTCCAGTACCCGAGTTTCCGGGAAGGCTATCGCGCCATTCTCGCCGGCGTGGGCGTCCGGCACCCCTAAGGGTCCGGCACGCCTAAGGGTCCGGCACGCCAGTTCCTGCCCTGTCCGGACAACACCAGGCCCAGAAATAACCAGGCCCAGACAACAGCCACCGAGCTTCCAGTAAGGGAAACAATGGACTTGCAGCAGATTATTGAAGCGGCAGGCCGGTATATGGACATCGCCGGCGTGGCCGTCATGGTGATCGGCGCCGTCGTGTCCATCCCGATGGCTATGCGCGGATTCCAGCCGCGGCGCCTGCCTGCGGGGTCCGAACCGCTGTCCGTGTACCGCTCCTACCGGCAATTGCTGGGCCGCTCGATCCTGCTGGGGCTGGAACTGCTTGTGGCCGCCGACATCATCCGGACTGTCGCCGTCGCTCCCACCTTTGAGAGCGTCGGCGTGCTGGCCATTATCGTGCTCATCCGGACCTTTCTGAGCTTCTCGCTCGAGCTGGAAATCACCGGCCGCTGGCCCTGGCAGCATCAGCCCGAAGCAGCCCCCACCGCGTCCGCGGCGAGCTGAATTCCTTCCAGCTGACGCCGTCCCCGGCTAGGCTCGGGGAATGACAGAAAACGTGCGTTCTCTTGCCCCCAAAGCCACCGAACTGCTCCGCCTTCACCACGCGCCCGACATCCTGCAGGTCATCAACGTCTGGGACGCGATTTCCACGAAAGTGGTGGCTGACATTCCCGGCACCCGCGCCGTGGCCACAGCCAGCCACTCCATCGCCGCATCGCTAGGCTATGCGGATGGCGAGAATATCCCGCTGGAAGACATGATCGACGCCATCCGGCTGATCTCCGACGCGACGTCGCTCCCGGTCAGTGCCGACCTCGAGTCTGGCTACGGAAACCCCGGGGAGACCGTGCGCAAGGCCATTGGTGCTGGCGTCGTCGGCGCCAACATCGAGGACCAGATGCGCTCCCTCGGCGATGCCGTGGCGCAGATGCGCTCCGTGGTTCGGGCAGCCGAGGCAGAGGGCATCGACTTCGTTCTCAACGCCCGAACCGACGCCTTCGTAAAGGGCCAGGACAGGGATCCCGCGGCTGTGCTAACCGATGCCATCGAGCGTGGCCGCGCTTTCCTCGAGGTGGGTGCAACGACGGTGTTTGTGCCGGGCCTGCTGGATGAGGCCACCGTCACCGCGCTGGTGGATGGGATTGGCTGGAACAAGGTTTCCGTCATTAATGTGCCCGGTTCGCTGGCGCCGGCAAGGCTCCAGGAACTCGGCGTCGCCCGCATCTCGTACGGCCCGTGGACCCAGCGCGTGGCGCTGACAGCCTTGGCTGACGCCACAACGGCGTTGTTGGCCGGGGGGATGCTTCCGGAGGGAACCCGGGCCCTGAACTAATGGATCACAACTGATGAGTCTCGATCCCTGGCCAAGCGCCCCCGGCCTTCCGACCCCGATCATCATGGATCAGCGATGGACGGATGCCGTCTTTCTGCATTGGCGCATCCCTGATGCCGTTGCAGCGTCGTTCATGCCTCCGGGCGTGGTCCCGGACGTCTTCGACGGATCCGCCTGGGTGGGGCTGATCGGTTTCCGCATGCAGGGCGCCGGCCTTGGCCAGGGGCCCGGGATTCCGTACTTCGGCAGTTTCAACGAGATCAACGTTCGCCTCTACTCCCGGGAACCGGACGGCACCCGGGGTGTAGTTTTCCTCAGCCTGGACGCCTCGCGGCTGGCTGTGGTGCTCGCTGCGCGGGCCGCCGGGATTCCCTATGTGTGGTCGCGCGACCACTTCCGGGCAACAAGTCCGGCGGACCCGTCCATCGGGTACTCGGTGCGCCGTTTTGGGCGAGGTGCCCGGAGCGATTTCGCGGTGGCCCCGGAGTCCGACGCCGGAGCTACCGATCCGCTGTCCGTCCACCTCACCGCCCGGTTCGGACTTCATACCAGCTTCCGCGGCAAGACGCTCTACGTTCCGAACACACACAGCGCGTGGCCGCTGCACCGGGCGCGGGTGACCGTTTTGGAGGACCAGCTCATCGCTGCAGCAGGGATCATTGTAGAAGGGCCGCCTGAGTCGGTGTTGTTCTCGCCTGGAGTGCGCACGCAGTTTGGCCGGCCGCGGGTGCTGGGCGGCGGGTCCTGATTTTGTTCGACCGGGTCGGCGGTCCTGAATCTGTTTTGCCTGGGCGGCGGGTCCTGAATTTGTTTTGCCTGGGCGGCGGGTCATGAATCTGTTTTGCCTGGGCGGCGGGTCCTGAATCTGTTTTGCCTGGGCGGCGGGTCATGAATCTGTTTTGCCTGGGCGGCGGGTCATGAATCTGTTTTGCCTGGGCGGCGGGTCATGAATCTGTTTTGCCTGGGCGGCGGGTCATGAATCTGTTTTAGGGCGGGCGATCTGGCGCCGGAGATGCCCATCGAGCGCGGAGTCGGTTTCGTGTCGGACCCCCTTAGTAATGTGAAGTTATGGAAACCGTCGGGGAATTCATTCCTTTCCAGGACACGGATCCGGGCCCAGCCCGGGCCGGGGCCCGGGGCGGGCTCCGTGGCGCATCCCTGGACCAACAGCCCGGCGTGGACAGCGCCCTTGCGGTGCTCCGGGATGTCGCTTCGACGGCGGTGGCCGACGCCGGGGGCTGGGGATTCCGGACTGCGGCGGACTTCGCCGGGCAGGTGGAAGAGCTCTCCCGGACCGTGGAGTATCTCCAACTCGTGGCAGCCGCCGCCGTGGACCGGACCCGTAAGCAGCCCGCCACCGCGGTGAAGGGCACCACATCGTGGACCACCGGCTGGCGCGACACCCCCGCCGATACGGAGGTCGCCAAAGTTACCGAAGTTACCGAAGTTGCTGGTGTTGCCGGTGACGACGGCTACCGGAACACCACCGAGTTCCTCCGGGCGCGGCTGCGGATCAGCGCATCCGAGGCACGCCGCCGGCTCTGCCTCGCGGAGAGCCTCCTGCCCCGGCAGGGACTAACCGGCCAGCAACTGCCTCCCGCGCGACAGGAACTCGGCTCCGCCGTCGCCGCCGGAGAAATCGCATCCCGGGCCGGGACCATCATCGCCGTGGCCCTGGACCGTGTCCGGCACACCTGCAACGCCGCGGCCGCGGCCCGGATGGAGCACGCCC
>NZ_JBWZCH010000021.1:0-76046 GCF_059383435.1 Pseudarthrobacter sp. HLT1-7
CTACCATTGCACCCCCGACGAGCCGGCCAGGCCAAGGGAGCTGTCAATGGCAACCCACGGACCCTGTGAAACAGAAGGCCCCGGCCTCTTCCCGTTACCTGGCCACCCTCACTTCATATCGTCTAAACCCCCGCAGATAGCGGCCATTTGCGTCCGATGGAGGCGCCGCCCGCGCGAACGGCGACGGCGGGCCCGCCACGATGCACCGACCCACCGCCATTCGCCACACATGGCCGCTAAGCCACCGCAGATAGCGGCCATTCGCCACACATGGCCGCTAAGCCACCGCAGATNATTCGCCACACATGGCCGCTAAGCCACCGCAGATAGCGGCTATTTGCGTCCGATGGATGCGCCGTCCGCGTGGAGGGCGACGGTGGGCCGCCACGATGCACCGACCCACCGCCATTCGCCACATGTGGCCGCTAAGCCACCGCAGATAGCGGCCATTTGCGTCCGATGGAGGCGCCGCCCGCGCGAACGGCGACGGCGGGCCCGCCACGATGCACCGACCCACCGCCATTCGCCACACATGGCCGCTAAGCCACCGCAGATAGCGGCCATTCGCCACACATGGCCGCTAAGCCACCGCAGATGGCGGCCATTTGCGTCCAATGGAGGAGCCATCCGCGCGAACGGACTAGACGCCGGCCGCCTCACCGGCTGTCTCCCGTGCCGGCGTCGAAGCGCCCGGCGTGGAAACACCCTGTCCGGCCGTGGCCGTCAGGTGGCCGTGGCGGCTGGCCCAGCGTTCAAACCAGACGGTGGCGAACGGGATAACGGCGGACAGGCCGGCCATGAGCGCCACCCGGAACGGCCAGCGTTGCAGGCCCCACAGGCTCAGGGCGGCGATGCCGTAGCCGATGAAGAACGCCCCGTGGACGGGACCTGCAATCTCAACGCCCAGCTCGGTGGTCCGGGTGACCCATTTGAGAAACATGCCGATCAGCAAGGCGGCCCAGCTGAAGCCCTCGGCGATGGCCAGCAACCGAAAGATGCGGATCATGGCGGGTGCGGACGGCAGTTTCATATCGGAGTCTCCGCGTTCTGTCCCGGGGGACGTTCGATCCGGTCTTGGGCAAAAGGAGCGCCCCGGCGGCCGGCCTGAAAGGCGGTCTCGGGGCGTCCCTGTGGCTCTTGCTCTGGCGCTGGTCCCTAGCGTCCGCGGGCTGCTTTGCGGTCCGGACGGGCCTTGTAGGGATCGATGCCCTTGGGGATCGGCAGGCGGCTTCCCAGCGAGGAAATTCGCTTGGAAACGGTGTTGACCTCCAGCTTGGTCAGTTCGTTTTTCAATTTGGTCATCTTCTTAGCGACCTGGCTGATGGGAACCTGGCCCTCGCCGCGGCCGCTTTCAATCACGTGGATGGTGACGTTGGGAAGGATGCGGGCGAGCCGCTTGCGTTCGGCGTCGACCAGGGGCTTGACCCGGCTGGTGGGGCCCTCGCTGACGAGCACAACGCCGGGACGGCCAATTGCGCGGAAGACGGCGTCCTGCGTGCGGGGGTTGACCGCGACGGGCTGGTCCTCGGTGATCCAGCCGCGCTTGAGTGTGCCCAGCGCGGCGCCGGAGGCTCCGGGCTGGTTTTCGATCTGCGCGAAGGCGGCGCGCTCGGCCCGGCGGGACAGGATCAGGGTTGCCGCGAGGATGCCCAGCGGGATGCCGATGATCAGGCCGGTGATCCAGTTATCCAGCAGGTAGCCAACAACAAAGCTGACGGCCACGACGCCGAGGAATGCGAGCAGCATGAGCCACGGGACCATAGGATCGTGGCGGCGGGTCATCTGGAAGACCTCGCCGATCTGCTTCAGCCGGCTTGGCTTCTTGACCTTCGCTGCTTTGGGCTTGCGGGAAAAGAAGCCGCGCTTCGGAGCATCGGAAGCCGGAGTGGAGGTGCTGGAATCAGAGGAATTCGCCATAGTGCCTTAATTCTACGTGATTTATGGCCAGGGGCCGGACGCCGGAAGTGTCAGGCACCGGCCCGTGGAAACAATCTTTCAACCGTATTCAGGAGTGTGCTGCGATCAGCGAGCTGGCTTCCTGGCGGGTGCTTCCCGAGCTTTCGATGTGCGCCAGCTCGGCGGGGATCTCCCAGCCTTTCTTGCGCATTGCGGTGGCCCAGAGCCGGCCCGCGCGGTAGGAGGAACGCACCAGCGGCCCGCTCATAACGCCGAGGAAGCCGATCTGGTCCGCTTCCTGCTGCAGTTCCACGAATTCCTGCGGCTTGACCCAGCGGTCTACCGGCAGGTGACGCTCGCTGGGGCGCAGGTACTGGGTGATGGTGATGAGGTCGCAGCCCGCGTCGTGCAGGTCCTTCAGTGCCTCCGAGATTTCCTCGCGGGTCTCGCCCATGCCGAGGATCAGGTTGGACTTCGTCACCATGCCGAGTTTGCGGCCCTGCGTGATGACGTCCAGCGAACGGTCGTAGCGGAATGCGGGGCGGATGCGCTTGAAGATCCGGGGGACAGTCTCCACATTGTGGGCGAACACTTCGGGCTTGGAGTCGCAGATGGCCTCGATGTGCTCCGGCTTGCCGGAGAAGTCCGGAATGAGGAGTTCGACGCCGGTGCCCGGGTTCAGTTCATGGATCTTGCGGACCGTTTCGGCGTAGAGCCAGACGCCCTCGTCGGCGAGGTCATCGCGGGCCACCCCGGTCACGGTGGCGTAGCGGAGCTGCATCGTCAGGACGGAGCGGGCCACCTTGGTGGGCTCGAAGACATCCACGGGGGAAGGCTTGCCGGTATCGATCTGGCAGAAGTCGCAGCGCCGGGTGCATTCGGAGCCGCCGATCAGGAAGGTGGCCTCCTTGTCTTCCCAGCATTCGAAGATGTTGGGGCAGCCGGCCTCTTCACACACGGTGTGGAGGCCTTCTTTTTTGACGAGGTTCTTGAGCTGGACGTACTCGGGGCCCATATGGACCTTGGCTTTGATCCATTCGGGCTTACGTTCCACCGGGGTGGCCGCATTGCGCTGCTCAATACGCAGCATTTTCCGGCCTTCTGGTGCCAGTGTCACAGTAGAGCTCCTTCATGGTTTGCTACTAGCGCTTCTTCATTGTTGCGCAGTTCTTCGGTGATCCGCGACACGAGGTCGGCGGGGGTGACGTCCCTGCCCGTCTCCTGGGAGATGGTGGTGACGCCGGCGTCGGTAATGCCGCAGGCGATGATCTGGGCGTACGGGGCGAGGTCGTTGTTGCAGTTGATCGCAAAGCCGTGCATGGTGACGCCGTCGTGGACGCGGATCCCGATGGCGGCGATTTTGCGCGCCGGACCCAACGCGTCCTGCTCGAGCCAGACGCCGGCGCGTCCCTTGATCCGGACGGCCGCGATCCCGTAGTCGGCCAGGACGGCGATGATCACGGCTTCCAGACGCTCCACGTAGTCGCGGATCCCGGCCGGGTTCTTGAGTTTAAGGATGGGATAGCCCACCAACTGGCCGGGGCCGTGCCAGGTAAGTTTGCCGCCGCGGTCAACCGGGACGACGGGGGTCCCGTCAAAGGGGCGTTCGTGGTCCTCGGTGCGTTTACCCGCCGTGTAGACGGCGGAGTGTTCGAGCAGCAGGACCGTGCTGGGCGACGTGCCGGCGGCGACTTTCCCGTGCAGTTCGCGCTGGAGGTCCCAGCCGCGGGTGTAGTCGACGAATTCCGGGGCGAAACCAAGCCGGGAGAACTCAAGAGTCATGGCATCCAGCTTAGACCCGGACCGTCGTCGGGCCCGATTGTGTGTCCAAGCTCTCATGCCTGTGGATAACTTCTGCGGGATTCTGCAGGATCCGCTATTCCTAGGGTATGGAAGATGACGCGCGGACAGGCGGCAGGGCCCCCGAGGTTCCCGGATACGACGTCGGCCGCTGCCTGGGCCGTGGCGGCAGCGCGACGGTCTGGCTGGTGACCGAACAGTCGACGGGCCGCACGTACGCCCTCAAGTGTTTCCCGTGCCGGTCCGCTGCGGACGGCGAAGCGACGGAGGGCCGGGATCCGGAGGAGGGGGTGCGTCGTGAGGTCCGGATCCTCTCCGCCCTGGCCCACGACCATCTGGTCAAAGCCCGCGCGGTGGTGCGTATACGCTCCCCGCGCGGCGGCGCGCCCCTCATGGACGACGACAGTTGCGACGGCGACAGCGGCGACGGACTGGGGCTCGTACTGGACTACGCGCCCGGCGGATCGCTGGGCGGGCTGGTGGCCGGTAGGGGGAAGCTGGGCCCGGGGGAGACGGTGACTGTCCTGACCCCCCTCGCGCAGGCGCTGGCCTACCTGCACGGCAACGGCTTCACGCACGGCGACCTGTCTCCCGGAAACGTGCTCTTCACGGCGCACGGCAAGCCACTGCTTGCCGATCTGGGTGTCGCGAGGATGGTGGCCGATCCCGGCGACGTGTCCCAGGCCGGGACGGACGGTTTCCGCGACCCCGCGCCGGTGGATGCCGTCCGGGCTGGTCTGCAGCCGGAGCGGGACGTCTATTCGCTGGCCGCCCTCGGCTGGTTCTGCCTGACCGGCAGGGCTCCCGAGCCGGGGCCCCAGCGGCCGCCCCTGCCCTTGCTGGTGCCGGATGTTCCGGCGGCGCTGGCAGCGGCCCTGGAAGCCGGACTGCACGAGGACCGGCGGCAACGGCCCCCGGCCGCGGAGTTCGCGGCCGCCATCTACCGCAGCGCCGAGGCGGCGCCGGTGGACCTGTCCGTGTCAGTCCACGCCACAGTCATCCCGGAGTTGCTGACCCGGCGCGCCCTGCCCCGCAGCGCGCGGGAGCGGCGGGCTGAAAGCCGGCGGGGCTGGCTGCGCAGGAACTGGCCGCGCAGGAGGAGGTTGCCGAGGAGCAGATCACCGAGGAACTGGCTCCGCAGGAACAGGCTGCCGCGGAACGGGCCTCCCCCCGGGCCTGCCACGCAGACGGCGCCCGGGTCGGGGCCGGGGTCACTGCGCTCGGGCGCAACCCTGGCCGGAGCCCACCGCCGCCTGCCGGGGACCCATCAGGGAGCTCGGCCCCGCCGTGTCCGGGCAGCCGCCCGCCGCCGGGCGGCTGGCGCGCCGCTCGCTGTCGCCCTCCTCGCTGTCGCGCTGTTCGGCGTCGCGCTGCTGGGCGGGGCCTGGCTGCTGGCGGGCGGGCGGGTGACCCCGGCGCCCTTCCCTGAGCTCGTCCCGCCGCCCGTCGCGGCCACCGAAGTGGCGCCCGGCGCGGACACCGAAGCGGTAACGACGCCGGACCCGTCCGGGGCAGTGCCACCGGCAGGGCCACAGGCCGGAGCACCTGCTGAAGCTGAGGTGCGGGCGGACCTGGACGCCTTGCTGGCGTCGGTGGACCCTGAAGAGGCGGTGCGGGGACTGGCGCGGCTTCGCTCCCTGGCGTTCAGTTCCGGGAACTTCCGGCTGCTGGACCAGGTCAACGTTCCGGGGTCGGCCGCAGCCGGTGCGGACGGCCAGATTAGCGCCCTGCTGACGGAGTCAGGGCATGTGTTGGTCGGCTTCTCCACCGTCCTGACGCGGGTGGAAGGTGCCGCCGGCGGCACCGCGACCCGGGCCGTGGTCGCCGTCAGTGCGGCAACCACGCCCTACCGGGAGCAGGATCCCGCCGGTGAAGTCGTGGCGGACGCGGACGCCACAGCCGAACAGCGGCTGCAGCTGGTCCTCGTTCCTGTCGACGGCCGCTGGCGAATCCAGGAGATCCTGCCGGAGGAGTCCGCCGCAGGCTAGTGGTCATTTTCGTTAGTTCGTCGGGAGTCAGACGGAGCCTGGATCTTTTCGCGCCGGGGGACATGCCGATTCTTCGCACCCGGGGGACTGGGCATAGTGACACTATGTCCACCCGCTGCCCCCGGCGCGGGGCATGTCCCTTTGGGCCGGTGTCCAGTCCAGCGGGACATGCCCATTCTTCGCATCGGGGACTGGGCATGGTGACACTATGTCCATCCGCTGCCCCCGGCGCGGGGCATGTCCCTTTGGGCCGGTGTCCAGTCCAGCGGGACATGCCCATTCTTCGCATCGGGGACCGGGCATAATGACACTGTGTCCATCCGCTGGCCCAGGCGCGGGGCATGTCCCAGAGCCCCGCCACCGCGCCCGGACCGCCGACGAACTAACGGAAATGACGGCTAGCCGCGGCCCGCCACCCACGCGGCAGCCTGCGCCAGGGACGGATGCTGCCACTCAAACCCCGCCGCGCTGAGCACCGCCGGCTCCATCCGCTGGCTTGCGAGCAGCAGCTCCTCCGCGAGCCCGCGCATCACAAGACGCAGCACCGGCGCCGGGACGCGCAGCACCGCGGGGCGGTGGAGGGCGCCGGCCAGCCGGGCGATCAGCGAATTCACATCCGCGCTCTCGGGGGCACAGACATTGACCGGACCGGACACCGGAGCAGCGAGCAGGAAGGCGAAGGCGCCGGCCACATCCGGGAGCGTCACCCACGGCCAATACTGCCGCCCGTTGCCCAGCGGTCCGCCCACGCCGAGGCGCAGTAGCGGCATCAGCCGGCCCAGCGCGCCACCGGAGCGGCTCAGGACGACGCCCGTGCGCGGTGTCACCACCCGGACGCCGGCCGGAGCCTCGTGTGCGGCCGCTTCCCAGTCGGCGCAGATCCGGGCCAGGACGCCGCTGCCGGCAGGGGCATCCTCGCGGAGCACAGCCGGGCCTGCAGTGCCGTAATAGCCGGACGCCGACTGGCTCAGGAATACGGACGGCGGGGTTTCCAGCCGGGCCATCGCCGTCGTCAGGGTCCGGGTCGGATCCAGCCGCGAGCTGCGCAGCTCGCTGATCCGCCGCCGGGTCCACGGCCGGTCCCCGATGCCGGCGCCGGAAAGGTTGATGACGGCGTCGGCGCCCTTCAGTGCCGTGTCATCGATGTGCCCCGCCGCAGGGTCCCATTGGACCTCGTCGTGCGCCGTCGGCGGGCGCCGGACCAGCGTCCCGACGTCGTGCCCGGCGCTGCGCAGGGAGCTGGAAAGGGCGGTTCCGATCAGCCCGGAGGCTCCGGCAATAATGATTCGCATGTTCCATCTCACCATGTCCGGCACGGCAGGGAAACCTCCCGGGAGGGAGCGGTGGCGTTGACTATGATCTAACGATGACCTCTTCGAGTTACTTCCGTTTCCCGCATCTGCACGGCGATCTGGTCACTTTCGTGGCCGAGGATGACGTGTGGATTGCGCCCCTTGGCGGAGGCCGAGCCTGGCGTGTCTCCTCGCTGCAGTTGCCCGCCCGCAGCCCCCGGTTCACGCCGGACGGCAAGCGGCTCGTGTGGACAGTGATTCAGGGGACGGCACCGGAGGTGGTCACCGCGGACGTCGACGGCGGCGGCTACCGCCAGCTGAGCTACTTCGGCCACAGCTCCACCCGGGTCAAGGGCTTCACCCCCGGCGGGGACGTTGTGGTGACCAGTGCGTTCCGGCAATCCGACAGCCGGCACACCCACGCCTACAGCCTTCCCGTCGCCGGCGGCTGGGCCAGCGAACTCCCGTTCGGCCCCGTCGAGTCCGTAGCTTTTGGCCCCGAGGTCGGCGACGAACGCCCCGTCGTCCTGGCCAGCGTGCTCTCGCGTGAGCCCGCCTGGTGGAAACGCTACCGCGGCGGCACCGCCGGAAAACTGTGGATCGACGGCGACGGAAACGGTGAGTTCGAACGGCTCGCCGCCGAGCTCGACGGCAACCTGACCGACCCGATGTGGGTGAGGGGCCGGATTGCCTTCCTGTCCGACCACGAGGGCTACGGCAACCTCTACTCGGTGCTGCCGGACGGCACCGACCTCCGCCGCCACACGGATCACGAGGACTTCTACGTCCGGCACGCCGCCACCGACGGCCGGCGCGTCGTTTTCGAATCCGCCGGTGAGCTTTGGCTCCTGCCCGACCTCGGCTCGGACGCCGTAAAACTGGACATCACTCTCGGCTCCGCCTCCCAGGCCCGCCGCGCCGCACCGCTGAAGACGTCCCGGCACCTTGGCGATGTGGTCCCGGACCGTGCCGGCGGGTCCAGCGCCGTCGAAGCCCACGGCACCCTGCACTGGCTGCGGCACCAGGACGGCCCGTCCCGCGTCCTTGAAGCGACGCCCGGTGTCCGGGCCCGGCTGCCCCGCCCCTTCGGCGACGGACGGATCGCATACGTGGCCGACCACGACGGCGTCGAAGCACTGTATCTGAAGGCCATCGCAGCTCCTTTGGACGGCGGAACCCAGGACGGCGGAACCCCGGGCGGCGGAACCGAGACCGGCGTGCACCGGACCGTTCGCACCGCTGCCCCGGAACCTTCCGCCGCAGCCGAAGATGCCGACGCCGGAACGCCGCTGCCGCAGCCGGTTTCCGCCGCGACAATCACCCGCGCCGGCGCCGGCGCCGCCGTGTCCGCTCCGGCCGAGGCCGGAAGCAACCAGGCCGGAACCAGCCAGGCCGGAACCAGCCAGGCCGGAACCAGCCAGGCCGGAACCAGCCAGTCCGGAACCAGCCGCGACGGTGCAGACACCGCCGGCCCCGCGGGGGACGGCGACGCCTCCCTGCTGGACGGTCGGGGTTCGCGGCAACTGACCCGGATCGACTTTCCCAAGGCGACCCGGACCAGCGCCATCGAGGCCAGCCCGGACGGCAACTGGCTCGCCGTGGGCACCGCGTTCGGGGACATCTACCTGGCGGACACACGGACCGGCACCCTGGCGCTCGTGGGCAGTATCGGCGAAGGCAGCATCGACGGGTTCAGCTGGTCCCCGGACTCGGCGTGGCTGGGCTGGGCTGAGCCGGTCACGTCCTTCGGCTCCCGCAGCCGGCTGCGGATCACAAAGGTCGACGCCGCCGTGAAGTCCGGGGACCCGTTGCGTGCCATCATCGATGTTACCGACGGCCGCTTCCGCGACGAGTCGCCGTCGTTCACGCCGGATGGCAAATTCCTCGCCTTCCTTTCCAACCGCAGCTTCGACCCCGTCTATGACGGGCACTCTTTCGACCTGTCCTTCCCGAGCCCTATCAAGCCCTACCTTGTGGCCCTCGCCGCGGACACCCCCTCGCCGTTCGGACCCAGCGTCGACCTCCAGGACGAGGTCAAAGCCGGCAAGGTCAACGCCGCCAAGGTCAACGCCGGCGATGCCGGCTCTGAGCCCCGCGAAGGATCCGCGAAGGAAGAAGTTCCCGCCGTTTCCGTCGACGCGGAGGGCCTGGCCCACCGCGTCATCAGCGTTCCCGTGCCGCAGGGAAACTATTCCGGACTGACCGCCACGCCCGGGGCGCTGCTCTGGCTGGACAATGAGCTCTTCGGCGTCACCGGCGAAGGCCGCGCCAGCCTGGCGGACAAGAACGCGGCACCGAAACTGGTCCGCTTCGATCTCGCGAAGCGCCGCACCACCACCATCGTGGAGTCGCTGGACAGCTACCGCCTCTCCGGCGACGGCCAGAAGGTTATCTTCCTGCAGGACAAGCAGATCCGAGTTTCACCCGCCGGCGCCAAGGCCGACGAGGAGTCCGGCCAGCTGTTCAAGGTGGACCTGAACCGCATCCGCGTGCAGCTCGATCCGCTCAGCGTCTGGGGCCAGGCTTTCGATGAAGCCTGGCGGCTCCAGCGCGACTTCTTCTGGACCGAGGATATGGCCGGCCAGGACTGGGAATCGGTCCACGCCCGCTACCGTCCCATCGTGGACAGGCTTGGCTCGCACGACGACCTCGTGGACCTGCTCTGGGAACTCCACGGTGAACTTGGCACCTCGCACGCCTACGTCCGGCCCGCAGCAGTCACCGAGAACGGCAGCAACGGCCAGGGCCGCCTCGGCGCGGACCTGGCGTTCACCGGCGGGGGCTGGGAAATCACCCGGATACTGGCGGGGGAGTCCTCCGACCCGCTCGCCACCTCGCCGCTGACCCGCCCCGGCGCGGACGCGAAACCAGGCGACGTGCTGCTCGCGATCGACGGCGTCGAGCTCACCGAAGCGCGCACTCCTGCCATCCAGCTGGTCGGCGCCGCCGGCCGTGCCGTGGAACTCACGCTCCGCAACGGCCCCCGGCACGGTGACCAGGCCGGGAAACAGCGCCGGGTGGCGGTTGTTCCGGTCAAGGACGAGGAACGGCTGCGGTACCAGGAATGGGTTGCCGCCAACCGCCGCACCGTGCGCGAGGCGTCGCAGGGGACCTTCGGGTACCTCCATATCCCGGACATGATGGCCAACGGCTGGGCGCAGCTGCACCGCGACCTCGATACCGAAACGTCGCTCGACGGACTGATCGTGGACGTCCGCCGCAACCGCGGAGGCCACACTTCCCAGCTGGTGGCGGAACTCATCGGCCGCAAGGTCACCGGCTGGAGCATGCCCCGCGGCGAAAAGCCCGGGACCTACCCGCACCACGCGCCGCGCGGTCCGGTCATCATCCTGACCGACGAATTCGCCGGCTCCGACGGCGACATCATCACCCAGGTCGCCAAGCTGCGGGGGATCGGCCCGGTCATCGGCACCCGGACGTGGGGCGGCGTCGTAGGGATCGACAACCGGTTCGCCCTGGCCGACGGGACCGGCGTGACCCAGCCCCGGTACGCCACCTGGTTCTCCGGCGGCGTGGGCTGGGGTGTCGAGAACTTCGGTGTCGCCCCGGACATCGAAGTGACCTTCCCGCCGCACGCGTATGCCGCGGGCACCGATCCGCAGCTCGAATACGGCATCGGCGCCCTCAAGGAAATGATCCAGGAACTGCCCACCGACCGGCCGCCGCTGCGGGAAGGCTACCGCCAGGTGCGTCCAGCTCCGCTGCCCGCCCGCCCGAAAGCCTAGCCGGTCCGGGATGCCGCCGGCTTAAACGGCGAAGGCCCCCGTTCCCTGACCAGCAGGGAACGGGGGCCTTCGCCGTCGGCGTCAGGTGTTACGAGGCCAGGGTGGCGTCCAGGGTGATCTTGATGCCGGTGAGGGCGGCCGAGACGGGGCAGCCCACCTTGGCTTCCGCGGCGATCCGCTGGAATTCGCTTTCCGTGATTCCCGGGATCCGGGCGCTGACGGTCAGGTGGCTGTCCGTGATGCCGGTGCCGGGCACGAAGGTGACATCCGCCTTGGTGTTGACCTCCTCGGGGGCGTGGCCCGCCTGGGTGAGGGCGAGGCTGAAGGCCATCGAGAAACAGGCGGAGTGCGCCGCGGCGATGAGCTCCTCAGGGCTCGTCTTACCCTCGGAGGCCTCGGTACGGGCCCGCCAGGTGACATCGAAGTTACCGAGACCGGAGCTGTCCAGCGTCGTGTTGCCGGCGCCAGTCATCAGGTCGCCGTTCCATACAGTGTGTGCGGTGCGTGTTGCTGCCATGTCCACTCCTCAAGGTCGTTTGTCATCCCAGGGATCCCGCGATCCGCCGGATCGTGCCGTGTCCTATCCTAGGGACCCGGCGCCGCCTGCGCACCGGTGTCCGCTCCTGGAGAAGCGTGGCCACGTACAGTGCCGCCCACGGAGGGCAGGCGCAGCCCTACCTTAACGACGACGGCGACGCACCCGCGTGGGGTGCGTCGCCGTCGTTATCGCGTGAGTGGGATCTACTGCCAGAGGGTTGCGATGGCCACGTTCAGCAGGGCCAGGCCGCCGACGCCGTGCGCGAGGCCCTTGCCGGTGTCCTCGCCTTTCTTGTACTTGCGACGGCCAAGGAAAGCCAGCACGCCGACGGCCAGGGCAACGGCGAACTTGACGCCGAGCTTGACGTAGTCCGGATCGGCGAACCTCGGAATCGTCTGACCCAGGACCGGAATCAGTCCCATCAGGGCGATGCCGGTAAGCAGCTGCAGCATGGCGCCGTCGAACTGGCGGGGGTGGACGGTGGGCTTTTTCATCTGGCCGATCCAGATACCCACGATCATTGCTGCGCCGACGATGTGCAGGAAGACCACGATGTTATAGACGAGTTGCATGGGCCCAGTCTAGCCAGAAGGTTCTACGCACCGTAGCAGGACCCGCCACGGCTCCGACGCGGCCCGTCCCGGGCACAAAACGGCGACGGCGGCGCGGGTCACGGAGGGTTTCCCACCGTGCCCGCACCGCCGTCGCCGTCGGTGTTCGTGAAACCCGGCAAGCCGGAGGCTAGAGACCCAGGTCTGCCTCGAACGAGCCCTCTTCGAGGCGCGCCCGCAGGGTCTGCAGGAAGCGTCCAGCGTCGGCGCCGTCCACCAGCCGGTGATCGTATGTCAGGGAGAGGTACATCATCGAACGGATGGCCAGCGAGTCATCGCCGTTCTGATCGGTGACGACGACGGGCCGCTTGACGATCGCGCCGGTGCCCAGGATGGCGACATTCGGCTGGTTGATGACCGGGGTGTCGAAGAGCGCGCCCACGGAACCGATGTTGGTGATGGAGAACGTGCCGCCGGAGAGCTCGTCCGGACCGATCTTGCCCTGCCGGGTGCGCGAGGCCACGTCGGCGATTTTGCCGGCCAGGCCGGCGAGGTTCAGCTCGCCTGCGTCGGCGATCACCGGGACCAGCAGTCCCTTTTCGGTATCCACGGCAATCGCCAGGTGCTCGGCGTTGTGGTAGGTGATCTCCTGCGCTTCCTCGTTGTACTCAGCGTTGAGCTTCGGGTGCTGCTTCAGGGCCTCGGCCACGGCCTTGGCGATGAACGGCAGGAACGTCAGCTTGACGCCGTTGGTGGCGAGGAAGCCATCCTTGGCGGCGGTGCGCAGCTTGGCGATGCGCGTCATATCCACCTCGTGCACCTGGGTCAGCTGGGCGGAAACATCCAGCGACTCGCGCATGCGGCGGGCAATGACCTGGCGGATCCGCGGGGCCTTCTGCACGCTGCCACGCAGCGAGGACGGGTCAGCGGAGGGCCGGGCGGCCGGAGCAGCGGACGGACCCGGTGCGGCGGACGCAGCCGGTGCGGCTGCCGCGGGCGCCGGAGCTGCCTTGGCCTCTGCGGCCGCCAGCACGTCCTGCTTACGAATACGGCCGCCGACGCCGGTGCCGGCCAGCGTG
The DNA here is from genome assembly GCF_059383435.1 of Pseudarthrobacter sp. HLT1-7. Classification (NCBI taxonomy): domain Bacteria; kingdom Bacillati; phylum Actinomycetota; class Actinomycetes; order Micrococcales; family Micrococcaceae; genus Pseudarthrobacter; species Pseudarthrobacter sp. HLT1-7. The sequence continues at coordinate 12,891 of NZ_JBWZCH010000021.1, forward strand.
CTGATGTCAATACCCTGCTGGTTGGCCAGCTTCCGGACCAGCGGAGTGACGTAGCCGGACTCGGCCGGGACCGATGCCTGGCTGGCCTGCGGCGCGGCCGGAGCAGTTGCCGGAGCAGCTGCCTTTGCCGGTGCAACAGGAGCTGCAGCTTCCTGCTGGGGTGCTTCCGCGGGGGCCGGAGCGGCGGCGGCTTCCTGCTTGGGTGCTTCCTGCTTGGGTGCTTCCTGCTTGGGTGCTTCGGGAGCGGGAGCTGCGGCAGGGGCCGCGGCACCGGCTCCGATCACGGCCAGTACGGCGCCGACCTCGGCCGTTTCATCCTCGCTGACACGGATTTCCTGCAGGGTGCCCGCAACGGGGGACGGGATCTCGGTGTCAACCTTGTCGGTGGACACCTCCAGCAGCGGCTCGTCCACCTCGACGGTATCGCCGATGCTCTTGAGCCAGCGCGTTACGGTACCTTCGGTGACGCTCTCGCCGAGGGCAGGGAGAGTGACTTCGTGGCTTTCGCCGGCCGGCGCTGCGGCGGCGGGTGCCTCGGCTTCGGCGGACGGCACGACGGCGGGTGCTTCGGCCGGCGCGGCAGCTTCGGGAGCCGCTGCGGCGGTGGCGGGTGCGGCAGCCGGTGCTTCCTCGGCGGCCGGGGCGGCGTCGCCCGCGGAACCGGAGCCATCGCCGATGCGGACCAGCGCGGCGCCGACCTCAGCGGTCTCGTCTTCGGCGACGAGGATTTCCTCGATCACACCGGCGATCGGAGAGGGGATCTCGGTGTCTACTTTGTCGGTGGAAACTTCGAGCAGCGGCTCGTCCACCTCCACCCGGTCACCTACCTGCTTGAGCCAGCGGGTAACGGTTCCTTCGGTGACACTCTCACCGAGGGCGGGCAAGTTAACGGTTTCAGACATGTCGTCCCCGTTCTCCTTATTGATCTTTAGTGCGGATGATTGCTGCTTTGGTCGAGCTTAGTGCACCCGGTTTTTGGGCCGGGTGCACTGAGCCCTGAAGTCTTGCGGCGGTGCGGGCGGAACTGCTAGCCGTGGAGGGGCTTGCCCGCGAACGCGAGATGGGCCTCGCCCAGGGCTTCGTTCTGGGTCGGGTGGGCGTGGACCAGCTGGGCCACGTCCTCCGGATAGGCTTCCCAGTTCACGATCAGCTGGGCTTCGCCGATCTGCTCGCCCATGCGGGAGCCGATCATGTGCACGCCGATCACGGGGCCGTCCTTCTGGCGGACCAGCTTGACCAGGCCGGACGTGCCCAGGATGGAGCTCTTGCCGTTGCCGGCCAGGTTGTATTCCTGGGTCAGGACCTGATCCTCGCCGAACTTGGCCCTGGCAGCCTTTTCCGTGTAGCCGACAGTGGCGATTTCAGGCTCGGAGTAGGTGACCTTGGGAATGTTGACGTCTTCGACGACGACGGGCTTCAGGCCGGCGATTTCCTCTGCTACGAAGATGCCCTGCTGGTAGCCGCGGTGCGCGAGCTGGACGCCCGGGACGATGTCGCCCAGCGCGTAAATGTTGCCGGCGCCGGTGTGCAGGCGTTCGTTCGTAATAACGAAGCCGCGGTCAAGCGTCACGCCCGCTTCCTCATAGCCCAGGTCGGCCGTGACGGGGCCGCGGCCGACGGCCACGAGCATCAGGTCAGCTTCGAAGGTCTTGCCGTCCACCAGGGTGACCTTGACGCCGTCGTCGTTCTGTTCGACGCCCTGGAAGAAGATGCCGGTGGAGAACTTGATGCCGCGCTTCTTGAAGGCGCGCTCAAAGGCCTTGACGATCGTCGCGTCCTCGTTCGGGACAAGCGACGGCAGGCCTTCGATGACGGTGACGTCCACGCCGAAGGACTTCCAGACGGAAGCGAACTCGACGCCGATCACGCCGCCGCCGAGGATGATCGCACTCTTGGGGATGTAGTCCATGGTGAGGGCTTCGTCGGAGGTGATGACCTTGCCGCCGATTTCCAGGCCCGGCAGCGTGCGGGAATAGGAGCCGGTCGCGAGGACAATGTTCTTGCCCTTGTAGGCGGTCCCGTTCACGACGACGGTGTCGGTGCCCTGGAGCTTGCCCTCGCCCTCGATGACCGTGATGGCCTTCTTGCTCTTGATGAGACCCAGCAGGCCCTTGAACTTGCCGGCAACGATGCCGTCCTTGTAGGCGTTGACGGCGGTGATGTCGATGCTGTCGAGGGTGACATTGACGCCGTACTTCGCCGAGTCACGGGCGTGGTCGGCCAGTTCTGCGGAGTGCAGCAATGCCTTGGTGGGGATACAGCCGTTGTGCAGGCAGGTGCCGCCGAGTTTGCCCTTTTCGATCACGCCGACGGTGAGGCCAAGCTGAACGGCACGCAGGGCAGTTGCGTAGCCGCCGCTGCCGCCGCCGAGTACCAGGATGTCGAATTCTTGCGCAGTTGCCTGATCGGCCACTAAAACGCTCCCTCGCGTGAACGATGACACGAGAGTACGCATCATCTGGTCTTGGAACTTCCTGCCGTGATTATGCCAGCCGGGAAGTTCCCTTTCATTTGTGACTACCAAAGTTCACCTTAGCGAACCACTAATACATGCTCCACCTTGCCGTGGCGATTGTGGAGCGCTTGTGTCCAGTCTCACGCGCCCTGGTGACCGGGGGATCGGAGCCCCCGGTCACCAGCCGCGCGGACGTTTCGACGATTAGACCTTCGTGGCCAGGATGTCCTCGACATAGGCCACGAGCGTGCGCACCGTGCAGCCGGTACCCTGCTTGTGGTTGTAGCCGTAAGGGCTGCCGGTGTTGAAGGACGGGCCGGCGATGTCGATGTGCGCCCAGGGGATCTGCTCGCCGTCCTTGCCCTTCCCGACGAATTCGCGCAGGAAGACAGCGGCGGTCATCATGCCGCCGTGGCGTTCGCCGATGTTGGCGAGATCGGCCACCTGGGAATCCAGGCTGGGGCGGAGCTCCTCGGGCAGGGGCATCGGCCAGACCAGCTCGCCGGCCCGGTCCGCGGCGGCCTTGAGCGGGGCGGTGACGGCGTCGGAGCCCATGATTCCGGCGGTGCGGTTGCCCAGGGCGATCAGCTGCGCGCCGGTCAGGGTGGCGACGTCGATGATGGCGTCCGGGAATTCCTGGCTCGCGGCGACGATCCCGTCGGCCATGACCAGGCGGCCCTCGGCGTCCGTGTTCAGGACCTCGACGGTCTTGCCGCCGAAGATCGTCAGGACGTCGGCGGGGCGCTGGGCGGCACCGGAGGGCATGTTCTCCGCGATGCAGAGCCAGGCGGTCGCCTTGACGGGAAGGCCCAGGCCGGCAATGGCCAGCACGGTGTTAAGGACGACGGCGGCGCCCGCCATGTCGGATTTCATGTCGCCCATGCCCAGGTGCGGCTTGAGCGAGATGCCGCCGGTGTCGAAGGTGATGCCCTTACCCACGAAGGCGATCTTGGCTGTGGCCCTGGCGGGGGAGTATTCCACCTTGACCAGGCGCGGCTGGCGGGTGGAGCCCTTGCCGACGCCGAGGATGCCGCCGAAGCCTTCCTTTTCCAGGCGCTTCTCGTCCCACACGGTCACCTTGACGGGCAGGCCCTTGGCGAGTTCCTTGGCGGCTTCGGCAAAGGATTCGGGGAAGAGATGGCTCGGCGGCTGGTTGACCAGCGAGCGGGTGGCGTTGACGGCCCTGCCGATCAGGGCGGCACGGTCCAGGACGGTCTTGAGGCCCTTGTCCGAGGCGAGATCGGAGACGATCACAACGTTCTTCACCGGGTCCTTCAGTCCCTCCTTGGAGGTACGGTACTCGGTGAACGCGTACGCGCCCATCGCGGCACCCTCGGCGACGGCGGCGACGTCGGCCAGGGTCGACGTCGGAAGCGCGAGCGTGACGGTGGTGACGCCGGCCAGCTGGCGGACGGCCGAGCCGGCGGCGCGGCGCAGGGCTTCCTCGGTGAGTGCCTGGTTGGCGGCAACCTTGCCGACCCCGGCGAGCACCAGGATGCCGGCTCCCACGTCGGCCAGCCCGGGCAAGCGGTGCGCCTGGTCGGCTGCCCCGGTGATGCCAAGAGCGCCCAGTGATTCCGCCAGTGCCTCGGCGGCCTTGGCCGTCAGGGGATTGCTCAGCAGGACCGGACCGTCCGTGCCCTGGCCCACGCCGATGACGAGGGCGCCGCTGGGGGACTTCTTCAAATCCCCGGCGATTGCACGAAGTGTGACTTCAGTATTCTTGACCACGAGGACAGTCCTCAATTCTCTGTGATTTTTCGGCAGGAACTGCATGGTTGGCGCCCTGCCATGGAACCTGCGCCGCTGTTGGTCTGGGACGTAGGCTAAGTGCTTCCAAGCCGTCATAGGGCCAGCTCCGATCGTAGTCTCTCCCCGGTGCGGGTGTTCAATTGGATGAGATCTGGAGCACACCACCGGCAGGAATGCCCCCGCGCCCCCGGACGTTGTAGCTGGTATCGGCGCAGCTGGCTGCGGCTCGTGTGCTCCGGTCGGCGGCACCTGACGGCACCTGCCGGCACCTGCCGGCACCACCCGCCGCGCGGGACTCCGCCTCCGCCAGCCGCCTCCGCCAACCGCCGACTACGAAAGGAACATGCCGTGATCGAACGGATTTCCGGCTCTCTGCTGGACCCCGAATCGCTTTACTTGCGTGATGACGCGCTGTTCCACAGCCCGGAGCTGCGCGGGCTGAACCTCGTTATGGGATTCACCGGCTTTGCCGACGCCGGCCACGTCGTCCGGCAGATCACCACCGAAATGCTGGATACTCTCGACGCCGAGATGATCGCCCAGTTCGACGCCGACCAGCTGATCGACTACCGGACCCGGCGCCCGCAGGTGAGCTTCGTCGAGGACCACCTGCAGGACTACCAGGCGCCCAGCCTGGCGCTGTACCGGCTGATTGACGGGCTCGGCAGCCCGTTTCTGCTCCTGTCCGGGTTCGAACCGGACCTGCAGTGGGAACGCTTCGCCCGCGCCGTCGTCGGGATTGTCCGGGAGCTGGACGTAAATCTGGTGACCTGGATCCATTCCATCCCGATGCCTGTTCCGCACACCCGCCCCGTGGGGGTGACCGTTCATGGCAACCGCCCGGACCTGATCGAGGGAATCTCGATGTGGAAGCCGACCGTCGAGGTGCCTGCCGCGGTGGGCCACATCCTTGAACTGCGGTTGGTGGAGGCTGGCCGCAACGTCGCCGGCTACGTTATGCATGTCCCGCACTACCTTGCCGAGGCCGAATACCCGACGGCGGCCGTCGCCGGGCTGGAATACCTGGGTGCCGCGGCTTCGCTGATGCTGCCCACGGACCGGCTCCGCGAGGCAGGCCGGGAGGTCGGCCGCCAGATTGCTGAACAGATCGCCGCGTCCGAGGACGTCCAGCAGGTGGTGTCCCGGCTCGAGACGCGCTACGACGAGAAGGCCGAGGGAACGGTGCGGCGTTCGCTGCTCGCCGACGAGAACGACCAGCTGCCCAACGCGGATGCCCTCGGTGCCGCCGTGGAGGCCTACCTTGCCCGAACAGAACCCGGGGAATAACTACGACTGTTCACACGCACGGGCATAATAGGGGCGTGACTTCACCCCGCGCCTGGCTGATCTGGATCATCGGGGTCTTCGCGTACCTCATCGCGGTCAGCCAGCGCACGTCTTTTGGTGTGGTGGGGCTGGAAGCCACCGAGCGCTTCCATGCCAGCGCGGCCGAAATCTCCTTCTTCACCGTGCTGCAACTCCTCGTCTACGCCGGGCTGCAGATCCCCGTCGGCGTGCTGGTGGACCGCTTCGGTTCCCGCGCGATGATTGCGGGCGGCGCCCTGCTGATGGGCCTCGGGCAGCTCCAGCTGGCCTTCGCGGAGAACATCCCGGGAGGCGTGCTGGGCCGGGTGCTGGTGGGCGCCGGCGACGCCATGACCTTTATCGCCGTGATCCGGCTGATCCCGCTCTGGTTTGCTCCGGTCAGGGTGCCGCAGCTCACCCAGCTCACCGGGATGTCCGGGCAGCTTGGCCAGCTCTTTTCCGTGGTGCCGTTTGCGTTGATCCTGCACTCCGCCGGCTGGACGCCGGCTTTCCTCACGCTCGCTGCGATGTCCGCCCTCGCCCTCGTTCTGGTGGTGGTCCTGCTGCAGGACCTTCCGCCGGGCCATCGGCCCCCGGCACCGTCCCGGGGGCTTCGCGCCACGGGCCTTTCGCTGGCCCTCGCGTGGCGGCAGCCCGGCACCCGGTTGGGCCTGTGGAGCCACTTCACCGTCCAATTCAGCGGCACCGTGTTCGCGATGACCTGGGGCTACCCCTTCCTGATCTCCGCCCAGGGCCTGGACAGGGCCGTGGTTTCGGCGCTGATGACGCTCTACGTCGCTTCCGCCATCGCCGCCGGCCCGCTGATGGGCAGGTTTGTGGCCAGGCATCCGCTGCGGCGGTCCACCATGGTGCTGCTGATTTCGGCGGCCACCGCCGCGGCCTGGGCTGCCGTGCTCCTCATTCCCGGCCGGTCCCCGCTGTGGCTGCTGGCCGCCCTCGTGGTGGTGCTGGCCGTCGGCGGGCCGGGCTCCATGATCGGCTTCGACTTCGCCCGGACCTTCAACCCGGCCCACCGGATCGGCACCGCCACGGGGATCGTCAACGTGGGCGGTTTCATCGCAGCCCTCGTGGCCATTTTCCTGATCGGCGTGGTTCTCGACGTTCTGCACGCCACCGGCTTCTCCCAGGGTGAGCTGTACGGTATCGATCCGTTCCGGATCGCCCTGAGCGTCCAGTTCCTGCTGCTGGCGGCCGGAGCCGGCGCCATCATCGTTATCCGGCGGAAAGTGCGCCGCCAGATGGCGGCGCAGGGCGTGGTGGTGCCCCCGCTGCGCGCGGCCCTGGCCCGGCAGCGCAGGCGCAGCACGGAACGCGGCCGCACCACCTGACCGCACCACCTGACCGGGGGGTGGCCCGGACTTTGCCTCGAGGCGTTCTCCACATAGGGCAAGTCGAGCTATCGGCAGGGCATGGCCGTCGACGAAGCTGGCGTTATGACAGCTCCCGAACACCTGAAAATCACCGGCCCCGAGGACATCCTTGGCTTCATCCCGCATTCCCTGGGCTACTGGCCCGCCCGCAGTCTCGTGGCCATGACGCTGCAAGGCAAACGCCTCGGCGCCATCCTGCGGGTAGACCTGCCCTATGACGGCGCAGGCGGCCAGGGCGGTCCGCCCGCAGGGGTCCGCTTCGCCCGCAGCGTGGCGTCCTATCTGGAGGCCGACGAGGAAGCGGACGGCTCGCTGTTGGCCTTCTTCACCGGAATGGACGGGGACGGAAGTACGTTCGCGGTGCTCTTGCAGGGGCTGGAGCACGCACTGGCGGAAGCCGGCATGCCGGTGCGGGATGCCTGGCTCATCGGTGCCGACTACTGGCGCAACGCCTACTGCAATGACCCTTCGTGTTGCGCCATGCCCGGCCGGCCGGTCGACGAGATTCGGAACAGCCGGCTCAACGCCGAGATGGTCTTCCGCGGCAGCACCGTCGGTTCTGCGCCCGGCGACCCTGCGCCGGCGCCGTCGCCGCGCCGCGTTGACCCGGCGGTCCTGGCGGCCGAGGACGACTGGGCGCTGCTGTTCGCCGGACGACGGCGGGAGCGTCCACAGTTCGCCGAGGCGCTGGAAGTCTGGACGCGGGTGCTGCGGGCCCCGCCCGGGCGGGAGCTCCCTGCCGGCCTGGCCGGCTATCTGCGCGCCACCCTCTGCGTCCCGGCCTGGCGGGACGCCGTGCTGGTGATGGCGGCCGCCGGGCCGGAGGCGGCCGGTCGCGGTGCGGAAGACTTCGGCGTGTTCGACGACGGTTCCGCGCCGCGTCGTGGGCGGCCGGATCCGCTGCCGCCCCTGCCGCTGCCCCCGCTCGAGGGCTTTCCGCCGCAGGCGCTTCCGGGCGACGTTGGTGGTGCCGAAGGCGGCGCGGCCGGCGGCAACGGCGGCGGCAGCAGCACAGGGAACGAGCCGGTGGAGGTGCCCGCGTACGGGGAAGTGCTGCTGGGCCTCGCCCCGCCGGTGCCGGACTGGCCGCTGATGCGGCGGCTGGAACGGATCCTCATCCAACTGGCGGAAGCCGGCGGCGAAGCCGGGGCTGCAGCCGTGACCGGCCGCGGCTGGATTGAGTGGTGCCGCGGCAAGGGATCCTACGCGGACGCCCTGTTCATTCTCGCCCAGGCGGAATACCCGGGATACCGGCTGGCGGAACTGCTGGCGGAACTCGTCCGGCGCGGGACGCTGTGCGGCTGGGCGGGCCGGAAAGACTCCGCCTGGCAGAAGTTCGAGGCCGACGCGGCCTGACGGCGGGCGCCTTCATGGAAAGTTAAATTATTGCCCACGCTTCGCTGCGGGGCGGCAACGATTCCAAAAATCATGAGACAATGGTTGCCGAGACCCGGTTGGGTCCGTGTATTAAGTGCTCGTAGTGAACCCCGGAAATCGGGAACATTACGGTCCTCCCGGCAGTTCTACTGAGTGGCTCTGCTGGCCGTGACTGCACCTGATGTGAAACACGGACTTGACAGGGTCATAGTGGTGTTGCCCGTATGGCGATTCCACAGACCGCTGCTAGAAAGGTTTTCTGTGACCCCGTCTTCCGCGAAGAAGGAACCCGCCGACCAGGCCGAATTGTCCGCCGAGGAAAAGAAGGCGGCGACCAACGCAAAGCGCGCCGCCACGCGTGCAGCCAACAAGGCCGTCAAAGACGCAGCCTTGGGTGAAGGTGACAACGCCGACTCGGCAGCCGCCAGGCCGGAACCCAAGAAACGCGGGCCAAAGCCCGGCGCCAAGGCTGCGGCGCAGGCCGCCGGCAAAGCCGCCCGCGACGCCGATGACGACTCCGAAGTGGACCTTGACGAGGCAGCCGCCGTCGAGATCGGCGAAGACGGCGAAGAGATCCCGGCCAAGGCCGCCGCAGCCCCCACCGGGTCCGGCTTTGTCTACTCCGATGCCGACGACGACGACGCCCCCGTGCAGCAGGTCATGTCCGCCGGCGCCACCGCGGACCCCGTCAAGGACTACCTGAAGCAGATCGGCAAGGTCGCCCTGCTGAACGCCGAGCAGGAAGTTGATCTCGCCCTGCGCATCGAGGCGGGCCTGTTCGCCGAAGAGAAGATCAATGCCGACGACGGAAGCATGGATCCGAAGCTTAAACGCGAGCTCGAGTTCGTCATCCACGACGGCAAGCGCGCCAAGAATCACCTGCTCGAGGCCAACCTCCGCCTCGTGGTGTCGCTGGCCAAGCGCTACACCGGCCGCGGCATGCTGTTCCTGGACCTGATCCAGGAAGGCAACCTGGGCCTGATCCGTGCGGTCGAGAAGTTCGACTACACCAAGGGCTTCAAGTTCTCCACCTACGCCACCTGGTGGATCCGCCAGGCGATCACCCGGGCCATGGCCGACCAGGCACGCACCATCCGTATCCCGGTGCACATGGTTGAAGTCATCAACAAGCTGGCCCGCGTGCAGCGCCAGATGCTGCAGGACCTTGGCCGCGAACCGACCCCCGAAGAGCTGGCCCTCGAGCTGGACATGACGCCGGAGAAGGTCGTCGAGGTCCAGAAGTACGGCCGCGAGCCGATCTCCTTGCACACACCGCTGGGCGAGGACGGCGACTCCGAATTCGGGGACCTCATCGAGGACTCCGAAGCAGTGGTCCCGGCCGATGCCGTCAGCTTTACGCTCCTGCAGGAACAGCTGCACTCGGTGCTGGACACGCTCTCCGAGCGCGAAGCGGGTGTTGTGGCGATGCGCTTCGGCCTGACCGACGGACAGCCGAAGACTTTAGACGAAATCGGCAAGGTCTACGGCGTGACGCGTGAGCGGATCCGCCAGATCGAATCCAAGACCATGTCCAAGCTGCGGCACCCGTCGCGCTCACAGGTCCTGCGCGACTACCTGGACTAAGCCGGGACTAATCGCCCGGATTAACCCAACGCGGGGTCACATCCCGCCCATGATCTTCGGACTCATGGGCGCGAAGTGACCCCGCGTTGTTGGTGTCAGGGGCGCCGGGTTAAAAAACCAGGGCCCCTCCGGAAGGGAGGAGCCCTGGACTGCTTGGTTTCAGGTCAGCTGAGCTGAACGCGAATGGTCTAGTCGACCGGAACCGGTGTCTTTTCCTGAAGTCGGCTGGTCTCGTCGTGCCAGTCTGAGCTGAGCGGCCTCAGCGTCGGTTCCACGGCGCGGGCGTGGTGGCCGCAGAAGAGAAGCTCACCCCCGGAAGCGCCGAGAACAACCCGGACATATGCCTGTGCTCCGCAACGATCGCACCGGTCAACGGTGGTGAGTGTGCGGTCCGCAACTGCTGTTGTCATGTTCGGCCTCCTTGGTAGATCGGTATACCTATATAACCAGCATTCGGAGCCAAACCATCGCAAGTTTGCCCGACTTTCGCTGTACGCGTATCACGTCTGCATAACGGGTTTCGTGGCCTCCGGGGGCAGGGGAGTGGCAACCCCGAAGGGCACCGCGCGGCGACTACCCTAGGAGGGGCGCCAAAACGCCCTGCGCGTTCATCCTGACCGTCCCGTTCCTGAAGGAGTTGCCGACCTGTGGCACCAAGTTCTGACTACACCGCCCGGCATCTCTCTGTGCTGGAAGGCCTCGAGGCCGTCCGCAAGCGCCCGGGCATGTACATCGGCTCCACAGACTCACGCGGGCTCATGCACTGCCTGTGGGAGATTATCGACAACTCGGTGGATGAGGCCCTGGCCGGTTTCGGCCACGACATCAGGATCATCCTGCACTCGGATAACTCCGTGGAGATCCACGACGACGGCCGCGGCGTCCCGGTGGACATCGAACCGAAAACCGGGCTGAGCGGCGTCGAAGTTGTCTTTACCAAGCTGCACGCCGGCGGCAAGTTCGGCGGCGGCTCCTACACTGCCTCGGGCGGCCTGCACGGCGTCGGCGCGTCGGTGGTCAACGCGTTGTCCGCGCGCCTGGACGTGGAAGTGGACCGCGGCGGCAAGACCTACAAGATGTCCTTCCGCCGGGGCGAGCCGGGCCGTTTCAAGGACACCGGCACCAAGCCGGACCCGGCCTCCGTGTTCGAGCCCTTCGTCGACGGCTCCGTGCTTGACGTCATCGGCAAGGCCAAGCGCGGCGTCACGGGCACCCGGATCCGCTACTGGGCGGACCGGCAGATCTTCACCCCGGACGCCAAATTCTCCTACGACGAACTGGCCGCCCGCGCGCGGCAGACCTCCTTCCTGGTGCCCGGACTCAGGCTGACAGTCCGGGACGACCGCCGGGTTGCCGGCACACCGGGCGAGGCCGGTCCGCACGAAGAGGTGTTCCACCACGACGGCGGCATCTCCGAGTTCGTCGAGTTCCTCGCCGCCGATCCGGGCGTCACGGATATCTGGCGGCTGCATGGGGCCGGCAAGTTCAAGGAAACCGTCCCGGTCATCGACGATAAAGGCCACAGCCAGTTGGCGGAGGTGGAGCGTGACTGCGAGGTCGACGTCGCCCTGCGCTGGGGCATCGGTTACGACAGCACGGTGCGCAGCTTCGTGAACATCATTTCAACCCCCAAGGGCGGCACCCACCAGTCCGGTTTCGAACAGGCGCTGCTCAAGACGTTCCGTAAGGCGGTCGAGGCGAACGCCCGCAAACTCAAGGCCGGCAGCGACAAGATCGAAAAGGACGACATCTTCGCCGGGCTCACCGCGGTCCTCACGGTCCGCCTGGCCGAGCCTCAGTTCGAGGGCCAGACCAAGGAAATCCTGGGCACCTCGGCCGTCCGCGCGATCGTGGCCAAGGTGGTGGAGCAGGAAATCAACGCCAAACTGACCTCCGCGAACCGCAACGACAAGGCCCAGTCGGCTCTGCTGCTGGAAAAGGTCGTCAGCGAGATGAAGTCCCGCATTTCGGCCCGGGTGCACAAGGAAACCCAGCGCCGCAAGAATGCCCTGGAGACCTCGTCGATGCCCACCAAGCTTGCGGACTGCCGCACGGACGACGTCGCGCGGTCCGAGCTGTTCATCGTCGAAGGTGACTCCGCGCTGGGCACCGCCAAGCTTGCGCGGTCCTCCGACTTCCAGGCGCTGCTGCCTATCCGCGGCAAGATCCTCAACGTCCAAAAGGCCTCGGTGGGCGACATGCTCTCCAACGCCGAATGTGCCGCCCTCATCCAGGTGGTGGGCGCGGGTTCCGGGCGGAGCTTCGACATCGGGGCCGCCCGCTACGGCAAAGTCATCCTCATGACCGACGCCGACGTCGACGGCGCCCACATCCGGACGCTGCTCCTGACGCTGTTCTTCCGCTACATGCGCCCGATGATCGACGGGGGCCGCGTCTTTGCCGCCGTTCCGCCGCTGCACCGGGTGGAGGTCATCAACGCCGGACAGAAGGCCAACGAGATGATTTACACCTACTCCGAGGCGGAGCTTCATATGCTGCTGGCCAGGCTCGCCAAAGAAGGCAAGCGCTACAAGGAACCGATCCAGCGGTACAAGGGCCTGGGCGAGATGGACGCGGAGCAGTTGGCCGAGACCACGATGGACCCGCGGCACCGAACGCTGCGCAAGGTCCGGATTGAAAACGCCAAGCAGGCCGAGGACACCTTCGACCTGCTGATGGGCTCCGACGTCGCGCCGCGCAAGGACTTCATCATTGCCGGCGCCGCGGGCCTGGACCGGGAGCGGATCGACGCCTGACGGGGCTGGTTCATTTCTGGCCGGGTTTGTTCAGCCGAGCAGCCCGGGAACGATCAACAGCGCCGTCGGCACGGCCAGGAGCAGCAGGCAGGTCGCCAGTACGGCCAGCCGCAGCGGCTCCGGCAGGGGAGGCTGCGGGGAGAGCAGGCGGCTGACCCGTGAGGCTGTAGTGCGCGCCGAGCCGGACCCGCCGGTGGCACCTGGCTGGCCGGGATCGTCACCGGACGGCTCGTCCTCGCCGAACGCCATCCGTCCGGCCAGGGCACCGGAGGAGCCGCTGGCCACGATCGCGATGGCCCTGATCAGAGTGGACTTGCTCTCCGTCTTCAGCGCGACGTCGTCCGCGAGCATTTCGATCAGCGAGTTGACAGCATCCTGCGCCAGCCGGGTGGTTGGCAGCCACGGCAGCGCCTGGCGCCAGGCCGCGAAGGCCCAGAGCAGGAGATGGTGGCGCTGGCTCAGGTGTGCGTTCTCGTGGATCAGCACTGCCCGGAGCTCGGCGGGTTCCAGTGCGGCCAGGAGCCCGTCGGAGAGGACTGTAACGGAGCGCGCGCCGCCCGGCAGACAGTATGCCACTGGAGATTCGAGGTTGAGCACCATGGTCCGGGGGCCGTCTGCGGACGGGGAGGCGAGCAATTCCAGCAGTTCCCGGTGCCGCCGCCGCTGCCGCTGGATCTTGTAATAGGTCAACAGCAGGGTGAACACGAGGTGCGCCGTCAGGAGTGCCGCGGCAGAAAGTGCAAAGACGTGCCAGAAACCGAGCGCTGTGGTGGGAGCATTCCGCAACACCATGCCGGCGAGGGCTCCGAGCCCGGCGAGCAGGTTGCCGCCGATGGGTTCCAGGCCGTAGACCAGCATGGCGCCGATCATCGACAGCCCTCCCGCCAGGGCGATGGCCTGCCAGAGCAGCATCGCCGTAAAAGGGGAACGGGACGGCCAGCGGGCTCGGGACAGAAGAACAGGGACCGGCCACGCCAGCGCTATCGCCAGGACCGCCAGAAACCATGAGGTCCAGAACATCGGGCGCTAGCTGAGGCCCAGCAGTTTGCGCAGCGTTTCGGCTTCGGTGTCGGTGACGGAACCAATGAACCGTGCCAGTACGGCCTCGCGGTCCGGGGCGGATCCGAGCACCTCGTGCATCAGTTCCGCGGTGTGCTCCTCGCGGCTGGAGATGGACTGGTAACGGTGCGGCCGGGTGCCGCGTTCGCGCTCCACCAGCCCCTTGCGCTCCAGGCGGGACAGCACGGTAAGCACCGTGGTGACTGCGAGTTCCTTGCCCTCATGGCCGGCGGTGCCGTCCGCGGGGCGGGTAGTCCGGGCCAGCAGGTCCCGCAGGGTGTTGGCCGTTGCAGCCTCCTGGCCCGCCCAGAGCAGATCCATCACTGCCCGTTCCAGTTCACCGAGACTAGCCATTCCATACGTCCTTCTTGAGGGCCGCCCGGCCCACCTGCTGTGCCGGATGGTGTGTGAATACTTCAACTCCAAATTTACCGCGTTTTGCACATATTTTCTACATGAGGTAGAACAAGCCTGCTGCGGCGCGTTGCGGCGCCTCGATTTCGGGCCGTGTGCAGCCGTGTACCGCTGTGCGGTGCTGGGTGCGGGGAGCCGTCGATTTGTTCTACAATCTGTAGAAGTAGCGTTCTACGTAGCGTAGAAATTGCTTGCCCAGCCAACAGCCAGCCAACAGTAGGGACTGCCTTGGACGCCTTGGAGATCGCACGGTGGCAATTCGGAATCACCACCGTCTATCACTTCATGATGGTGCCGCTCACAATCGGCCTTGGCCTGGTGGTGGCCGTGATCCAGTCGCTATGGCACCGCACCGGCAAGCCGGAGTACCTCCGGATGACCAAGTTCTGGGGCAAGCTGTTCCTGATTAACTTCATCATGGGCGTCGCCACCGGGATCGTCCAGGAGTTCCAGTTCGGCATGGCCTGGAGCGAATACAGCCGCTTCGTCGGTGACGTGTTCGGGGCGCCGCTGGCCATGGAGGCCCTCCTCGCCTTTTTCGTGGAATCCACCTTCCTGGGCCTCTGGATCTTCGGCTGGAAACAGCTCAAGCCCGGCGTCCATTTGGCCTGCCTCTGGATCGCCGTTATCGGCTCTGTGTTCTCCGCCTACTTCATCATCGTGGCCAACAGCTGGATGCAGCACCCCGTCGGCGTCGAGATGGTAGATGGCCGGCCGGTCATGACCGATGCCTGGGCCGTCTTCACCAACAACACCGCCCTCGTCGCCGTCCCGCACACCCTCTTCGGCGCCCTCGCCGTCGCCGGGTCCTTCCTGCTGGGAATCGCCTGGTACCACCTCTGGCGCCGCCGCCACGACGGCATCGACACCGTCGGCCCCGACGGTAAGGTCATCCCCGGCCAGGCAGCTACTCCGGGCCGGGACCGGACCGACCACGCCGTCTGGATCCGCTCGCTGCGGATCGGCGCCGTCGTCGCGATGATCTCATTCGCCGGCACCGCCGTCACCGGCGACCTGCAGGGCAAGCTCATGTTCGAACAGCAGCCGATGAAGATGGCCGCTGCCGAGGCAGCCTGCCACGACGGCACCGGTTTCTCCATCCTCAGCATCGGCAACATCGGATCCAGGAACTGCGACGACGTAGTGGCCGTGATCGAGGTACCCGGCATCCTGTCTTTCCTGGCCAAAGGCGACTTCACCACCGAGGTCAAAGGCGTGAACAGCCTGCTGGACCAGTACAAGGCAGATTACGGAACACACTTGCCGGACAACCCGATCTACGGTGACCGGGCAGGCCAGGAAATCCAGTACGTCCCCGTTATGGAAGTTACCTATTGGGGATTCCGGATGATGATCGGCTTCGGCGGAATCGCGGCGTTCGCCTCGCTCGTGGCGCTGTGGCTCACCCGCAAGGGAACAGTCCCGGCCTCCCGCGGACTCATGCGGCTGGCCGTGGTCGGCATCATGGCGCCGTTCGGGGCCAACGCAGCCGGCTGGATCTTCACCGAAATGGGCCGGCAGCCGTTCGTCGTCGCGCCGAACCCGGATCCCAGCGGAATCGACCAGGTCTTTATGTTCACCGCAGCGGCCGTCTCCCCGGGCGTCTCGGCCGGCGAACTGCTCACCTCCCTGGTGGTGCTGACCGCCGTGTACGCCGTGCTCCTGGTGGTCGAGGTCAAGCTGCTGGTCACCTACATCAGGGGAGGCGTCGTCTCGGCTATGCCGGAACTCGTGCACGCCCCCGCCGGCGAAAACAGGGACGGCACGCCCGGGGACGGTGGCCCCGGCAAGCCCGGGACCGACGACGTCCTGGCCTTCGCCTACTAACGCCTACCAGCGCACCCCAGCAAGCCGTCGCCAGCAAGCGCACCCAGGAAACGTACCCAGGAGACAGAGGATATTCAGCATGGAACTGCTACCGACCATCTGGTTCATCGCCATCGCGCTGCTCTGGACGGGCTATCTCTTTCTCGAGGGCTTTGACCTGGGCGTCGGCATGCTCATGAAGGGATTCGCCCGGAACAACAAGGAGCGCCGCGTCCTGCTCAACACGATCGGCCCGGTCTGGGACGGCAACGAAGTCTGGCTCCTGACCGCCGGCGGCGCCACCTTTGCGGCCTTCCCGATCTGGTACGCCTCCCTGTTCTCCGCCCTGTACCTGCCGCTGCTGCTGGTCATCGTGGCCCTCATCTTCCGCGCCGTCGCCTTTGAATACCGCGGCAAGGTGGACAATCCGCAGTGGCGGGCCCGCTGGGACTGGGCTATCTCCCTTGGCTCCCTCGTCGCGGCCTTCGGCATCGGGGCCGCCCTGGCGCTCACCACGACGGGACTGCCGCTGAACGCCAACGGTGACCGCGAAGGCGGACCGTTCGCATGGTTCAGCGCCTACGCGGTGCTCGGCGGACTCGCCGTCGTCGGCTTCTCGCTCCTGCACGGCCTCGCCTTCCTGGCCCTGAAGACCGACGGCGATATCCGGCACCGGGCGCGCCGGTGGTTCGTCCGGCTCCTGCCCGTGCTGCTGCTGCCGATCGCAGGCTGGGCGGTGAGCATGCAGCTGCTCAGCGGCGAGACGTGGACCGTGGTGGCCGTCGTAGCCGCCGTCGCAGCCGCGGTCCTGGCCTGGAACTTTGCCCGCACGGGTGCCGAAGGCCGCGCGTTCCTGTCCCTGGGCACTTTCCTGCTGCTCGGCAGCGCCTCGATCTTCGGCGCCGCGTTCCCGGTGGTGCTGCCGTCCACACTGAACCCGGACTTCAACCTGACCATCTCCAATGCCTCCTCCTCGGACTACACCCTGGGGCTGATGAGTATCGTCACCTGCATCGGGCTGCCGCTGGTCCTCGCCTACCAGGGGTGGACCTACTGGGTGTTCCGGCGCCGGGTGAGCGATGCGCACATCCCCGAGGCCCACAGCTTCCTCCCCGCGATCGCCGCCAAAGCCCTGGCGCCCAAGGACTAGCAGCCGATGAGACCGCAGTTCCCCACGGGCCCCGCCAACCGCGCCGCCCTCTACCTGCTGGGCCTCCTCGCGGCACTGAAAGCCCTGTCCCTGGTGCTGATGGGGCAGGCCGTCGCGTCCATGCTTGCGGGACTCATGGCCGGTGACCCTGCCTGGGACGGGCAGCTGTACTGGGGAGCTGCGGGGGTGGCCCTGCGGTCCCTGACGGTCTGGGCACAGGCCGTGGCGTCGCGCCGGGCCGCTCTGGGAGTCAAAGAGGAACTGCGCTCACGGCTGCTCGAGCGTGCGCTGCGCAACGGCACCCGCTCCGCCGGCCCCTCCGACGGCGGCCTCGCCATCCTGGCGACCCGGGGACTCGACGCCTTGGACAACTACTACACCCAGTTCCTGCCCGCCGTGGTGAACTGTGCGGCGATGCCGTTGCTCCTGGGCGCGCGGATCCTGTTCGCGGACTGGATCAGCGCCGTCGTAATTGTGCTGACCGTGCCGCTGGTGCCGCTCTTTATGATCCTGATCGGGCGCTACACCGATGACCGGGTCAGGGAAGCCCAATCGGCGCTGTCCCGGTTGTCCGGCCACATGCTGGAGCTCGCCAAGGGACTGCCTGTCCTGGTGGGCCTGGGCCGCGCCACCGCGCAGCGCAAAGCCCTTGAGGAAATTTCGGAGGAATACCGCACCCGGACCATGGGCACGCTGCGCACCGCGTTCCTCTCCGCCCTTGCCCTGGAGCTCATCGCCACCATTTCCGTCGCCGTTGTCGCGGTGCTCATCGGCGTCCGGCTGGTCCACGGCGACATGGCGCTGGAAGCGGGGCTGCTGGCGCTGATTCTGGCCCCCGACTGCTACCTCCCGCTCCGGGAACTGGGCACCGCACACCACGCCAGCGACGAAGGCCGTGCCGCGCTCGACGAAACCACCGCCATCCTTGAGGCCCCCGAGACCGCCCCGCTGCTTCCTGTGGCTGCCGCCGCCACGGGGCCGGCCACGGTGATGGCCGGGCCGCCAGCCGTTACAGTGGCCGGCCTGACCGTCCTCTACGCCGGCCGGGCCGGGACGGGCGTGGGGCCGCTGAGCTTCACCGCCGCCCCGGGACGCATCACGGCGCTGGCCGGGCCCAGCGGCGCCGGCAAGAGCACCGTCCTCGGCGTGCTGGCCGGCACCATCGGGACGGGGAACGGGACAGTCACCGCCGGACGCCTTGAAGGGTTCACGACGGCGGACCTCGCCTGGGTGCCGCAGCACCCCGTGATGGTCGCCCCGACAGTGCTCGACGAGCTCCGGCTGTATCTGGGTGCATCGCACACCGGTGCTGCGGGCGACGAATCAGCCCTGCGCTGCCTGGCAGCCTGCGACGCGGAGCACCTCGCCGCGAAGCATCCGGCCGAACTCAGCCCCGGGGAGCTGCGCCGGGTGGCGCTGGCCAGGGGCCTGGCCCGGATCGAGGACGGAGCCACCGTGCTGCTGCTCGACGAACCCACCGCCCACCTGGACCGCGACTCAGCCACCGTTGTCAGCCGCGCCATCGCCGCACTGCGCGGAAAGGTCACGGTATTGCTCGTGGCACACGACCGGCAGACCCGCGGACTCGCGGACGAACTGGTAGCGATGCCCGTGGGCGCCACAGCACCCCCGGACACCGGACACACGGCCGCGGCGACCTTCGCGGCGTCCTATTCGGAGTCCTCCACGGCAGCCGGCCTGACGCCACCCGCCGTGGCAGCCGGCACCCGGGAGCCGCAGCCATCTACCGCCGCGGCCCGCGGTTCAACGGCAGCCCGGCTCCGCCGGCTGCTGGCCCCCGTCGCAGGCAGGTTCGCCGCTGCCGGCGCCGTCGGCGCGCTGGCGGCCCTCTTCGCCGTCGCCCTGGCCGGGCTCTCCGGCTGGCTCATCATCCGCGCCAGCGAGCAGCCGCCCATCCTCTACCTGCTCACTGCGATCGTGGGTGTGCGCTTCTTCGGCGTCGGACGGGCCGCCCTGCGCTACCTCGAACGGCTTCTGCTCCACGATGCCGTGTTCGCCGCCCTGACCAGGCTCCGCGGCCGGCTCTGGGAATCGCTGAGCCGTCGCGCGCTCTCGCTGCGCCGGCTCCTGCAGGGCGGCAACGTCCTGGGCACCGTGGTGGACGACGTCGACACCGTGCGGGAACTGCTGCCCCGCGTGGTCCTGCCGCCGCTGACCGCCGTGGCCGTCGCGGCCGCCGCCATCACAGGCATCGGCCTGCTGCTGCCGGCCGCGCTGCCGGCCGTGATCGCCGCCGCGCTGCTGAGCCTCGTGGCCGCCCCGGGCCTGGCACTGGCGGCGGACCGGATGTCCGCCGGCACCGAGCAGCGGCTGCGCTCCGGTGTCCTCCGCGAGGTCGCGGCCGCGCTGGACGCCCGCGCCGAACTCCACGCCAACGGCGTCGCTGCCCCGGTGCTCGCGGCGATCACCCGGGCCGACCGTTCCGCGACGGCTGCCTCCCAGCGGTCCGCGTGGGCCGAGGGACTTGGCCAGGGGCTGACCGTGCTGGCCTGCGGCGCCGCTGCCCTGGCCAGCGCTGTGCTGGCCGCACCCCTGGCCCTGGACGGAGCCGTGGAGCCGGCGACCGTCGCCGTCGTTGTGCTGCTGCAGCTCGCGCTCGTGGAGCCCTTCGCGGCGATGACGACGGCGGTCCGGCAGTACCCGGCGCTGCGCGCAGTGCTGCGGCGGGTCGGCGAAGCCGGTGTTCTGGCCGGAACCGACGCCGGGGATACCGGCGGTCTTGTCCCGGTGGCAGGGAGGCCAGACGGCAAACCCGGGATCGAACTCCAGGACCTCGCGGCCGCCTGGCCCGGCGGTCCGCCGGTCTTTGCCGGGCTGTCCGCCGCCGCCGAACCCGGGCGCTGGCTCGCGGTCACCGGAGCCTCCGGGTCCGGCAAATCAACCCTGCTCGCCGTGATCCTGGGCTTCCTCCCCGCCGCACGCGGCCACATGCTGCTCAGCGGGCGGGCGGCGTGGTGCCCGCAGGAGGCGCACCTCTTCGACTCGACCATCCGCGGCAACTTGCTGCTGGGTCGTCCGGAAGGCCAACGCGGGGCAGAACACAGGACAGACCACGGGGGAGAAGCGGAGCAGCCATTGCAGGATGCCCTGGCCGCGGTGGGCCTCGGGCCGCTGATCGGGCGGCTGGAGCACGGGCTGGACACCCGGATCGGCCCGGGCGGGGCATTCCTCAGCGGCGGCGAACGGCAGCGCCTTGCCGTTGCCCGCACGCTGCTGACCGGCGCGGACGTGATCCTGCTGGACGAACCCACGGCCCACCTGGACGCGGAGTCCGGCCGCGCAATGCTGGCCGAGCTGCGGCACGGCCTGCGGAACCGCACCGTGGTCCTCGTGACCCACAACCCGGCGGACATCGCGGCGGCGGACAGCCGGCTGGACCTGGACCGCGCGGCAGCCGGGTGGACGGCACCGGCACCGGAGCCAACGCGGGAGGCACCGCGGATGCTGGTTTGGGGGTCGGCCGGACGCTAGCCTGTTGCCATGAACGGACAGTCCGACGCCGAAGCCTTGACCAGTCTCGATCCCCGCCTGAGCTGGCGGCCGGCAGGAACCGACGAGATTGATGCGTGGGCCGCCCTGATCGCCCGGACCGCTGCCGTCGAACGGCCCGTCTGGTTCGAGCGCCGCGCCGACCTGGAACAGATCCTCGCGTCAAAAATGAACCCGGCAGCCGCGAACATTATCCTTGGCTTCGACCCGGAGGGCGCGGCCCGGGCCTACGGCCGGATCACCAAGAACCCGGAGGGGGAGAAAGCGATCGGATACGGCTGCGTCGACCCACAGTGGCAGGGCACCGGGATCGGCACCCGGGTGCTGGGCTGGATGGAGGCCCGGACCCGGCAACGATTCGCCGCGGACGCAGCGGCCGACGTAGGGTCAGGAGCCACGCCGAAGTTGAGACTCTATATGGAACAGCAGCACACGCACCAGGCTGCGCTGTTCAGGGACTCCGGCTACCGGATCGTCCGCTACTTCAACGAGATGCACCGTCCCCTGACGGATAGCATCCCGGACGTCGTGCTGGACGAGGGGCTGGAGCTGGTGACCTTCGGCCCCGAGCTGCACGAGCCGGTGCGGCTGGCGCACAACGAGGCCTTCCGGGACCACTGGGGCAGCGAACCCCGCGACGAGGAGGGCTGGGCTTTCGTGGTGAACGATCCGCTGGCCCGGCCGGACCTGAGCGCCGTCGTCGTGGAACTGGCCAGCGGGCGGGTGGCCGGCTACCAGCTCGCCAGCCACGACGCGGGGAGCGCTGAATCGCGCGGATATGCGGAGGGCTACACGGACCTGCTGGGCGTGCGGCGCGAGTTCCGCGGCCGCGGGGTGGCGCAGGCGCTCCTTGCCGACGCGATGCGCCGCTTCGCCGCGGCAGGGATGGACAAGGCATCGCTCGACGTCGACTCGGAGAACCCCACCGGCGCCCTCGCCCTCTACGCCAAAATGGGCTACGTGGCCGTCAACACCAGCACGGCCTGGGACAAGGACCTGTAGCTGGCCGTCCACGCGCTATCCGTCCACGCGCTATCCGTCCACATCGTGGAGGTGATGGACGACGTCGTGCACGAAGTATTGCGCGAAGGTCAGCACGGTGAACTCCGAACCGTTGCTGCGGGTACCTTTGCGGCCCCAGTCCTCCGCGGGAACGCCGGCGAAGGCGGCGGCGATTTGCTCTCCCTCTGCGGTCAGTTCGGTGCTGACCTGGGCCGGATCGGCGTTGGCGTAGTCCTTCTCCACCGCCGTGAGGTCCTGGTCCCAGTCTTTGAAGCGTGCGTCGTCCACCGTGATCATCAGGGAAAGCCGGTGGTCGAACAGGGTGCAGACGTCGCGGACGTGGCTGGCGTATTCAAGCACCGACCAGGTGTCCTCATCGGGGCGCTCCGCCACGTCCGGACGCCGCAGCGCCGCCCGCCAGCGGGGGAGCAGGCTTTCGACGATCCCCGGCACCGTGGCGGGGGTGGCCGCCGAGGCATCGAAACCGCACTCCGGGCAGGGCCGCTGCAGGACCCAGGTCCAGTCTTTGAGATCCGGGATGATAGGCATGCGAGCAGTCTAGGCGCATTCTCCCGGTGCAGCCGAGGATGACGGGGGATGCGGTCCACACCGAATCCATTGCTTCGCTAAATCCCGCACCTGCACGCGAGCCGAAGCCGGCCATTTGCCACGGATGGCCGCAATGGCGGGTCCCATGGCGGCCATCTGTGGCGATTGGGTGCGCTGTGTGTGAGGGCGCCGCAACCTGCCGCCCGCTACTTCAGGCAGAAGGGCATCGCAGCAGCAATTCACGGACTCGCCGAATCAATGAATCGCATAAGGAACACGGATGCCGTGAGGCATTCGGCACCCATCTCTTCGTCAACCGTGTTCGTGCCCTTCGAAGGGTGAACAGCACGGTTCCTACTTCGGTTAAGTCCTCGAAGCGCTTCCAGGAGCAATACCGGGGGCGCCGATAGACCTGCGGCTGCGCGGGTGAGGGCGAGCACGGCCACTTTTTCCAGGAATCCAAGCCGGGGTTCGTCATATGGTGTGAGAGGGTTCAGCGACCGCGAGATGAATAACTGTAAGGCTATGTCGGCGGCGGTGTGAGCATCGATAATTCCACGCCGATAGTCGTGGTCTCCGTGTGCGAATGCGCCGTCCGAAAGAAGTTTCAGGTGTGGCTCTTCCTGCGCGGGCAAGTATTGAACAAGAACCGAAAAATAGGACTTTGAGGGAGGCATGGGCCCTTGTGGGACGCCGTAGAAGTAAAGCCGGTGAGGCAAGTGGGACGGAAGTTTAGGCTGGTTGCCGAACATGAGCGCGGGAACAATTAGGCCGTCTGTTCCGGCATCGGTGCCGGTCAGGTTAACCCCTCTCACAATGTCATTGGGGGTGATTCCGAAGGCCCCGAGATCAAGTGTCATGGTCTGCCCAGCAATGATCTCAACGCTCGCAATTGTGGTGCGGCCGCCCAGCGGTGCCAGCAGGCTGAATGTAGATCCCGCGCCGACGAAACAACTCTTCACAGACGACCAAAGATCAAAGCTAGCTCGGCACTCCGGAACCGGGCACTCCTGTTCCACGGCTGGATCGAAGTACTCCGCAAACAACTCTGGGGTGAGGCCGACAACGTGACCACATTGACCAAGTAGTCCTTGAAAATCCATGTGCATTGGAAGTCTTTCCATTTACGGGCCGTGTCAAGCATGCATCGCACTTGCCCCAGAGCAATAAAGCGGGGCCGATATCTGGACTTGTTCACAAGTAGTGCAGCGGCCCACGGTGGTGCGACTGGCAGGCCGGTGCCCTCGTCCAGACTGACGAGCCGGGGCGCCTTTGCGTCGGCCATTTGCCACGGATGGCCGCAATGGCGGGTCCCATGGCGGCCATCTGTGGTGAATGGGTGACCCGGGACCTTTGACGTGCGGCCCGGAGGCCGTGAGCCGACACCCTGGCACGATTGCAGGGGCTCCGGAGTCCGGGGACGGCTACGAGAGCCCGGGCGCACCGGTTACGTGGCGCCGGCCGCCGTAGCCCCAGCGAAACCTTAGTCTTCCGTCTCCATAGCCGGCTGCCACGCCATACTTGGCCCGATCGCGTCGATGGCCTGGGAGAGGGGAATCCCGGACCCGTCGCGGCGGCCGTGTTCGCCGGGCAGGGAACGGGCCACCCCGGCCAGCGAGGACGCCTTCGCCGGACCGTGGCCGGCCCACGCGAGCAGCAACGTGTCCTCGCCCTTCAGGAAGCGGTGCGCCCGGACCCCTGCCGTGCCGCGGCCCTTCGCCGGATACTCGGAAAAAGCGGTGACCTTGGCGGCCCCGGGAGCGGTGCCGGGAAGCGCCCCCTCGGTGCCAGCGATGGTCACGACGACGGCGGCCGCGTCGGCAACACCGGCGGTGCCGAAAAACACCACCGTGTCCCCGGCGCCCAGCTTGATGCCGGCCATGCCCCCGGCGGTCCGGCCCTGCGGCCTTACGCCGGCGGAGCCGAATCGCAGCAACTGCGCCTGCTGCGTCACGAACACGAGGTCGACGTCGTCGGACCCTGCCGGGGAAACACCGATCACGGTGTCCTTGTCCTTGAGTGCGATGACCTCCCAGTCCTCACGGTTCAACGGGTAGTCCGGCTGGACGCGCTTGACCACGCCCTGCGCCGTGCCGATGGCCAGCACCTCGTCCAGCGGTGCGAAGGCGACAAGCGATTCACCCTTGAGCAGGGTGATGAAGTCCCTGGCCGGCACCCCGCCCGCCAGGTTCGGGGTGCCGGAGGTCGGCGGCAGCACGGGCATGTCCATCACCTGCAGGCGCAGCATGCGGCCCTGGGACGTGACGGCGGCGATTTCACCGCGCGCGGACGTTTTGATCACGGAGCGGAACACATCGTGCCTGTTCCGCGGGCCGGACTCTGCGAGGCTGTCCTGGTTGGCGGTGCGGGCGATCATCCCGGACGCGGTGAGGACGGCCCAGCAGGGGTCATCGGCGATCTCGAGCGCCAGCGGGGCGCCCTTGCCCCTGGCGCCCGGCGCAGCGGCCAGGGCTGCGGCGACGGTGGGGGAGACGGCCTCGGACTCGAGCAGCACAGTCCGGCGCGGGGTGCCGTATTTCTCCGCAATTTCGGCCAGTTCGGCGGACACCAGGGCGCGGAGCCGCTCGCTGGAGCCGAGGATGGCTTCGAGTTCGGCGATTTCCCGGCGCAGTTCGTCCTGCTCTTTTTCGAGTTCGATCCGGGAATACTTGGTCAGCTGCCGGAGCCGGAGCTCCAGAATGTAGTTGGCCTGGATTTCGGTGAGGTCGTAGATGGACATCAGCCGGGTCCTGGCCGCGGCCACCTCGTCCGAGGAACGGATGATCTGAATGACCTCGTCGATGTCCACGATGGCGATCAGGAGACCCTCGACCAGGTGCAGCCGGTCCTTCTTCTTGCCGAGCCGGAAGGCGGTGCGGCGCCTGACCACGGTGATGCGGTGCTCCACGTAGACGGTGAGCAGCTGCAGCAGCCCAAGGGTCTGCGGCTGGCCGTCCACGAGGGTGACGTTGTTGATGCCGAAGGAGTCTTCCATCGGCGAGTAGCGGTACAGCTGCTGGAGCACTGCGGTGGGGTTAAAACCGTTTTTGAGCTCGATGACCAGGCGCAGCCCGTGCTTGCGGTCCGTGAGGTCCACGATGTCGCTGATGCCGGTGAGCTTCTTGCCGTTGACGGCATCCTTGATCTTCTCGATCACCTTTTCCGGGCCCACCATGTACGGCAGTTCCGTGACCACCAGCCCGGTGCGGCGCGCCGAGAGCTGCTCGATCTCAACCTTCGCGCGGGTCTTGAAGGAACCGCGCCCGGTCGCGTAGGCGTCCCGGATGCGGTCCAGTCCCACGATCCGGCCGCCTGTGGGCAGGTCCGGGCCGGGGACGAACTTCATGATGTCCTCGAGCGTGGCGTCCGGGTGATCGATCAGGTGCCTGGCGGCGGCGATCACTTCCACCAGGTTGTGCGGGGCCATGTTGGTGGCCATGCCGACGGCGATGCCGGTGGCGCCGTTGACCAGGAGGTTCGGGAACGCGGCCGGCAGCACATCGGGCTGGGTGAGCTGGTTGTCGTAGTTGGGGACGAAATCGACCACGTCCTCGTCGAGGTGGTCCGTCAGGGTCAGGGCGGCCGCCGCCAGGCGGGCCTCGGTGTACCGCGGTGCCGCCGGGCCGTCGTCGAGCGAGCCGAAGTTGCCGTGGCCGTCGATCAGCGGCAGCCGCAGCGAAAAGTCCTGCGCCATGCGCACCATGGCGTCGTAAATCGCGGTGTCACCGTGCGGGTGCAGCTTGCCCATGACCTCGCCCACCACTCGGGCGCTCTTGACATGGCCGCGGTCCGGGCGCAGGCCCATTTCGCTCATCATGTACAGGATGCGCCGCTGCACGGGCTTCAGGCCGTCGCGGGCGTCCGGAAGGGCCCTGGAGTAGATCACCGAATAGGCGTACTCGAGGAACGATCCTTCCATCTCGGACGTGACGTCGATGTCGACGATGTTCTCTGTGAATATTCCTGCGGAATCGTGGTTGGCTTCCCCTGCCGGGGGCGTGGTTGGGCGGCGTGCCATGAGGCTGGTGGGTCCTTCTGCGGGTGCTGAGCGGTGTTGCGTGGGTTTATGACTAGGCTAAGCCTATGGTGGATCAGCCCGCGGACGGCGTATATCCGGAATATTGGGAAGCCGATGTTGTCCTGCGCGACGGCGGGACGGCGCATCTGCGCCCGATCCACCCGTCCGACGCGGACGCCGTGCAGGCCTTCCACGTGGGCCAGTCGCAGAAGTCCATCTACATGCGCTTCTTTGCGTTCAAGTCCAGGCTCTCCGCCAAGGAACTCAAGCGTTTCACCGAGGTGGACTACCAGGACCGGGTGGCCCTGGTGATCACCATCGGCGGGGAGATCATGGGGATCGGCCGCTACGACCGGCTCGACGATCCCAGGGAAGCCGAAGTCGCGTTCAACATCGCGGACGCCCACCAGGGCCGCGGTATCGGCTCCATCCTGCTCGAGCACCTCGCCGCCGCCGCCCGCGAACACGGCATCCGGACGTTCAGCGCCGAGGTCCTGCCGGAGAACCGCAAGATGCTGATGGTGTTCTCCGACGCCGGTTACGACGTCAAACGCCACTTCGACGACGGCATTGTCAGCCTCGAGTTCAACATCGACCCCACCGACAAATCCCGCGCCGTGATGGAGTCCCGCGAACACCGCGCCGAGGCCCGCAGCATCCAGGAACTGCTCGCCCCGTCCTCCGTGGCCGTGATCGGCGCCAGCCGCAAATGGGGCACCATCGGCTACCAGCTGCTTGAGCACATCATCGAAGGCGGTTTCACCGGCCCGGTCTACGCGATCAACCCGGAGGCCCTCGAGCTCGCCGGGATGCTCTCCTTCGCCCGGCTCTCCGAGGTCCCGGGCCCGGTCAAGCTCGCGATCATCGCCGTACCGTACGCCGAGGTCCCCAAGGTGGTCGAGGAATGCGGCGCCGCCGGGGTCAAGGGGATCGTCGTGGCCACTGCAGGGTACGACGACGACGGCGAACGCGGGCTCGCCCGGCAGCGGGAGCTGGTCCGGCAGGCCCGCGCCAACGGCATGCGCGTGATCGGCCCGGCCTCCCTCGGCATCATGAACTCCAACCCGGGCGTGTCCCTCAACGCTTCGATGGCACCCTCGCTGGCGCGCCGCGGCGGCCTGGGTCTGTTCAGCCAGTCGGCGGCGATCGGCGTCTCCCTCTATGCTTCCTCCAGCCGCCGCCGCGTGGGTATCTCCACCTTCCTCTCCGCCGGCAACCGCGCCGACGTCTCCGGCAACGACATGATGCAGTTCTGGGAGGACGACGCCGACACAACCGCCGTCGGCCTCTACCTCGAATCGATCGGCAATCCGCGCAAGTTCTCCCGGCTGGCACGCCGGCTGGCCCGGACCAAACCTGTCATTGTGGCCAAGTCCGACGCCATGGGACTGGGGCTGCCGCCCGGCCACGCCGTGCGTACCACCCAGGCGCCGCCGGAGGCCCTCGACGCCATGATGCGCCAGGCCGGCGTGATCCGGGTCGAGACGATCGAGCAGCTGATGGACGTCGCCCAGATCGTCTCCAGCCAGCCGCTTCCCCACGGGCCGGGGCTCGCCGTCTTCAGCAACTCCCGGGCGCTCGGGAAGGTCGTCGCGGACAGCGCCGCCAAGCAGGGGCTCGGTGTGGAGCGGATCGTCACCGACGTCGACCTCGATGCCGGTATGTCGGTGGCACTGCCGGCCCTGCGGCGCAGCCTCCAGGAAACGCTGGCCACCGATACCGTGCACGCAGTGGTGGTGGCGCTTCTGCCAGCGCACGGCCTCACGGTGGAAAAGATCGCCGCGGTCCTCGCCGAGTGCTCCGTAGCCGCCGGAAAACCCGTGGTTGCGGCCTTCAGCGGGCTCCTGGACCCCTCCATCTATGTGGAAGGCATGGTCGGCAGCGAAGCGGGCCCGACGGCCGTGCCCTGCTACTCCAACCCGGGCGCCGCCGTGGCCGCGCTCGGCGCCGTCGTCCGGTACGCCCAGTGGCTGAACCGGGACCAGGGCCTCTTCGTGGAACCCGTTGGCTGCGACCCCGACGGCACCCACACCGACCTCGAAAGCCTGCTGGAGCATGTGGGCGGCGAGCACCTGGTCCGGCTGGACCAGGCGGCGGCCTCGAGGCTGCTGGCCCGTTACGGCATCCGGGTGATCCCCTCCGAAGGCTTCGAGACCGTCGAGGAAGCGGTTGCAGCCGCAGGCCGGCTCGGCTGGCCGGTGGCGTTGAAAACCACCGACCCCGCGCTGCGGCACCGTCTGGACCTCGGCGGGGTGCGGCTGGACATCCAGGACGCGGATGCGCTGCGCCGGAATGTGCTCGAAATGCGCAAGTCGCTTGAACGCTACGGCTCGCCGTCGCTGGAAGTGCAGACCATGATGCCGGTGGGGCAGGCGTGCACTTTCCGCGCCGTCGAGGACCCCCTGCTGGGCCCGGTGGTCTCTTTTGGCCTGGCCGGGGACGCGGTCAACCTGCTGGACGACTGGGCCCACCGGGTTCCGCCGCTA
The DNA here is from genome assembly GCF_059383435.1 of Pseudarthrobacter sp. HLT1-7. Taxonomy (NCBI): domain Bacteria; kingdom Bacillati; phylum Actinomycetota; class Actinomycetes; order Micrococcales; family Micrococcaceae; genus Pseudarthrobacter; species Pseudarthrobacter sp. HLT1-7. The sequence goes on from NZ_JBWZCH010000021.1 coordinate 41,505, forward strand.
TCCGGTTCCGATGTCCACGACCTCATCCGCGCGCCCCGGGCGTCGCGGAAGCTCTTCGGCTACCAGGGGCTGCCGGCCGTGGACGCCGCCGCCCTGGAGGACCTTGCCGCCCGGCTGACCAGGCTCAAGGACAACCACCCGGAGATCGCCCTGGTGGAGTTCAACCCCGTCCTCGCCGGACCCGACGGCGTGTCAATCCTCGCGGCCGACGTCCGGATCGCCAACGCCGCCCAGCGCACCGACAGTGCCCGCCGCGCGATGCGGAGCTAGCGGAACGCCCACCAGGGACCGCCGTCGGGGACCGGGCCGGTTCCCCCTCGGGGACCCGCCGTCGGCCGTCACCGTCCGCCGGCGTTAGCATGTCCCCGGCCGATCTGTGAAAATGGAGACCATGAGCCTTCCGTCTCCGACACCCAAGCCCCAGGCGCCCGTCACCGCCCCGGGCATGCACCACCACGGCCTGCACGATCACAGTGCGCACGGTCACAGCCTGGAAGGGGCCCTCCAGCAGGCCGGTTTCTACCCCCGCCTCGTAGCCGACGTCGTCGCCGACGCCCTGGACGGCCGCGACTGCGTGGCCCACCTCGTTCATCTCGAGACGCACTTCGACCGCGCCGAGGTCCGCCGCCACATCACCGTGCTGGTGCTGACCGAGGACATGCTGGTCATCACCCATGTGGATGACCAGCAGCTCGACGAGGCAGGGGAGCAGACCGTCGCGCAGGTGTCCACGGAATCCGTCCCCGTGACGCAGATCCGCTCCGTGGTGCTCAGCTACGTTTACGCCCAGCCGCAGGACTACAAGGCCTCGGACCCGGTCCGTGAACTGACGCTGTCCATCGCCTGGTCCGGCGGCCAGCGCCTGGACATGGGCCCGGTCAGCTGCGGCGATCCGCAGTGCGAGGCCGACCACGGCTACAGCGGTACCATCGCGCAGGAGGACATTGTGCTCCGGATCAGCGCCGAAGCGGACGGGCTGCAGGCCGTCCAGGACGCCAAGCTCTTCGCCCGCGCCCTCCGGGCCGTGAACACCGGATCCTCCGCCCCCGTGCCGCACACGGGCCCGGGGCTGCCGCCCCGCGCCCGGATGGGTGTCTTCGGGAACCGCCTCAGCCGCGGCCACCAGCGCTGAGATGGCGCCGGTCCGTATGCCCGAACCGCTCGCTGCCCCAGCCGCCCCCACCATGTTGCTGCCCGCCGCCCCGGCCTTCGGCAGCCGTTCCATCGCCGAGGTGCTCACGAGCGCCGCGGCCAGCCTGGGCGTCCCTGGCTTCGAGAACCGGCTGAAGCTGCCCGCGGCCAAACGTGTCTGCGTGGTGCTCGCCGACGGGCTGGGCCGGAACCTGCTGAAGCAGAAATCGGCGCACACCCCCTTCCTGCGCTCCGTAATGCAGGCAGGCCAGGGCCAGGTGCCGGTGTTCCTTGATTCGGCGTTTCCCTCGACAACCGCCGCCTCCCTCGCCAGCTTCGGTACCGGCCTCCCCGCCGGGCAACACGGCATGGTGGGCTACGACGTCCTGGACCCGGACCAGGACCGGGTGGTCAACATGCTCGGTGGCTGGGACGCCGGCGTGGATCCCCAGCGCTGGCAGCCGTTCCCCACTGTGTTCGAGCGCGCCGCCGGGCATGTCGATGTCAGCACCGTCAGCCTGCCCCAATTCAGCAATTCGGCCATGACCCAGGCCGCGCTGCGGGGCGGCCGCTTCGTCACCGCGACCACCTCGCATGCAAGGACCGCGGCGGCCGCCGACGCTATGGCCGGTGCAACAAAGTCGCTGATGTACTTCTACGTCAACGAACTCGACAAGGCCGGGCACCGCCACGGCTGCCAGTCACCGCAATGGGAGCACCAGCTCGAAGAACTCGACGCCACCGTGAAGCGGCTGAGTGCCACCCTGCCGGCCGGCACCACGGTGCTGCTCACGGGGGACCACGGCATGCTCGATGTGCCCGAATCCCAGAGGATCGACTACTCGGCCGAACCGGCCCTCGTGGCCGGAGTCCGGCACACCGCGGGGGAACCGCGGATGGTCCACCTCTACCTCGAAGCGGGACGGGACGACGCCGGACGCGCGCAGCTGATCGATGCCTGGCGGTCCCGCTTCGGTGACCGGATCTGGGCTTTCACCCGGGAACAGGCAATTGCCGCCGGGCTGTTCGGTGAGGTCCGCGCGGAAGTTGTGCCGCGGATCGGTGACGTCATGATTGCCGCCCGGGATGCCCTGGCCTTCTATGACACCCGCCGGGTGCGTCCGACGGCCATGGAGGTGGTGGGCCAGCACGGGTCCCTGACCAACGCCGAGCGCGAAGTCCCGCTGCTGTGCTTCCGTGCCGACGGCAGGAAAGCACCCAGGGCCACGGCCTAGGCGACGGAGGAGAGTCCGGTGCCGCTGGCCCCGGCGGGGGCCAGTCCCTGGGCCAGGCCTTCCCACACACCTTTGGACCGGGACCGCCGGGGGGCCGGCGAAAAAAGGCTCCTAGTCCCCGCGGGCTCCAAAGACAATCTCGTCCCAGCTGGGTACGCTGGAGCGCTTGGGCTTGGCCGGCTGGCGCTCGGGTTCCGCCGACTCGCGCTCGGGGCGGGCAACCGCCGGCGTGTCGCGGTGCTGGCGCCGGGACGTCCCGCCGCCGAGGAGCTCGTCCAATCCGGGGCTCGCGGTGGGTCCCTGCTGCCCGACGGGCCGCAGCTGCGAGGCCACGATGGTAATCTCCCGGGTATCGGTGCTGACGCCGTCATGCAGCTTAAGCGCGTCGTCATCCTGATGCCGGGGGGCGAGGGTGAGCCGGGACAGCATGGAAGGCCGGCCGTCACGGCGCCGCTCCCAGGGGTCGGTGTCCGGGCGTGGCGCAGTGTCCTGCGCAGCGTCCTCGGCCTGCTTCGCCTCGACGGCGCCCGGAGCGTCCTCCGGAGCTGACTCGTCCGGTTCGGCAACCACTTCGGACGGCCGCGGGTGGGCCGCCGGTACGCCGTTGGTCATCAGCAGGGCGAGGGCATCGTCGGCGTCTTCGTCCACACCAAGGCGCTGGCCGCGGCGGGAGCGCAGCATGTCGAGCAGCCCGTCCGACTCCTTGTCCTTCTTCAGCTGGAGCTGCTGGACCTGCAGCTGGGCGGTCGCGGTCCGGGCGGCAACGTCGGCGTCGGTTTCAAAATCAAAGGGCCGGTCCGAGACCGCCGAGAGCCGGCGCGCCGGGACTGGGCCGTCGAGGGGTTCTAGTTCACTGAGCTGCTGGGCCCAGCGGTTGGCGTTCTGCAGGGACTTCCGGGTGGGGCTGAAGGTCCACATGGCCGGCGGCTCTTCGCCGATACCGGACGTTCCGCCGGACTTCGTTTCGAAACGGGCCACCACGTTCCAGTTGCCGTCCTGGCGCCGCCAGGAGTCCCACTCAACGGTGGAGGCTTCAATGCCGTGCGCGCTCAGCCGGTGAGCCACCATTTCGCCGAGGGAGGCAGGGCTGTCCCCGAAAACTGAGCGGTAGACGTCGTGGCCGGGAGCGGGGGAAGCTACTTCTACCTTGCGGGCCTGCTGGGCGACATGTTCGCGCTCGGCTAGCACGGGACCCTCATAGCGTTCCACCTTCGCGAGCGGAATGCCCGAAAGTTCCGCCACCTCAGCCGCCGTCGCTCCGCTGCGGATCCGGGACTGGATATCGCGCGGCGACATGGCAATAGGAGCAGCGCCCGCACTGGGAGCCGCCTTCGCGGACGTCCGGTTGGCTGCGACTCGAAGTGCTTCATCGATTGGCAGCCGGAACATCTCGCCGCCGGTGCCGCTCAACAGGAGATGCTCCCCGACGTCGTGGACGCCTACAAGCCGTAGATCCTGCATACAAATCCTCCACCCTGGCATTACTAACAATCGAAACTCTGCCACCGATCGCGGGAAAATCCGGTGAGGACGGAGGGCGCGCCGTCGTATTCCGCGAATTTCCGCTACATTTCAGGCGTTGCCACGCAGATTTCCCGCCGATTCACGGGCTGTCCCCGGCAGCCGGCGTCGTAAGCGGCCCGCGGCCTCTGGCTTTCAGCTGCCGCTTAAGCAAAGATGACGCGACGTCGGGCACAAAAACCGCGTGGCCGGCGTTGGCATCGGTGAGCCGGTCCCGGGAACTGACGGGCCACCAGCCCGGCAGGACCACACCGGAGCAGCGAGCCAACCGAACGAATGCGGAGTGTGAGCAACTAACAATGGCGACAGACTACGATGCGCCGCGCAAAACCGAAGAAGACCTCAACGATGACTCCGTTGAGGCCCTGAAGGCGCGGCGTTCGGACAAGCCAACGGCTGTGGTCGATGACGACGAAGCAGACCTCGCGGAGGGCTACGAACTCCCCGGGGCAGACTTGTCCGGGGAAGAACTGCTGGTCCGGGTCATGCCGGCCCAGGCAGATGAGTTCACCTGTGCCTCCTGTTTCCTGGTCCGCCACCGTTCGCAGATCGCACGCGAAAAAGACGGCCTCACGTACTGCCGGGACTGCGAGGGCTAGCTCGCGGCGGTCCCGGCCGGCAGGACCAGGTCTGGAGCGCGGGGTTAGGACTGGAGCGCGGCGTTAGGACTGGAGCGCGACGTTAGGACTGGAGCGCGACGTTAGGACTGGAGCGCGACGACCAGCCGGTCCGGGTGCCGGCTGGACGTCAGCCAGTACGGCGTGCGGTCGGACGGATCGGTGATTTCGATGCGGACCACCGGATCGATCCAGCCCCGGATGCACATGAACGCGAGGCCATGAAGCCGGGTGCCGCGCTCCGCCGTCGCCTCCTTGCCGCGGAAGGCGGCCGCGGTGCCGACGAAGCGGCGCTCGATCGTGGCCCGGCCCACGCGCAGCGTTGAAGCAGTCACGGTGATGGCAGGTGTCGAAAGAATCAGCAATACGGCGATGATCACGAACAGCACAGCGGCGGCGGTGAACGCGGCGGCCATGCTGATCGGGGCGAAAACCAGGATTCCTGCGCCGGAGAATCCCGCGGACACCAGCCAGATCCAGAAGTTCGGCCAGAGCTTCTCGTTGTAGAGGACGGCTTCGTTACTGGGGGAGCTACTGGCGGCAGGCACGGCTGCACTGGATTCGGGCATGTGCCCAGCTTTCCACTTTTCCCGGGCTATTTCATCTTGGCCGCCGGCAGGCTGCCTCAGCCCCGGTCGCGGCAAGTCGGCATTTTCGTTAGTTCGTCGGGGGTCCGGGCGCGGTGGCCGGGCTCCGGGACATGCCCCGCGCCGGGGGCAGCGGGTGGACATAGTGTCATTGTGCCCAGTCCCGGGTGCGAAAAATGAGCATGTCCCGCTGGACTGGACACCGGCCCAAAGGGACATGCCCCGCGCCGGGGGCAGCGGGTGGACATAGTGTCATTATGCCCGGTCCCGGGTGCGAAGAATGGGCATGTCCCGCTGGACTGGACACCGGCCCAAAGGGACATGCCCCGCGCCGGGGGCAGCGGGTGGACATAGTGTCATCATGCCCAGTCCCGGGTGCGAAGAATGGGCATGTCCCGCGGCGCGAAAAGGTCCAGGCTCCGTCTAGCCCCCGACGAACTAGCGAAAATGACCGCTAGGCCGATCTTCGGTGCTGGCGTTAGAGTGTGGAACTGTGACTGAAGAAAAAACCGCCGTGACCGGCCGCCCGGACCAGCCAGCGGAAAGTGGCGCAGGGCAGTACGGTACCCCCACTCTGACCGTGCAGCTGAAGATGCTCGACGACGGGCTGGAGCCGCCGTCGTACGCGCACCCCGGCGACGCGGGGGCGGACCTGCGCGCCCGCGAAGATGTGGTGCTGGAACCGGGGGAGCGGCGGCTGGTGCCCACCGGGGTGTCCATCGCGCTCCCGGACGGGTTCGTGGCCCTCATCCATCCGCGCTCCGGCCTCGCCACCAGGCACGGACTGACGGTGGTAAATGCTCCGGGCACCGTCGACGCGGGCTACCGCGGAGAAATTGCGGTGACACTGCTCAATACTGACCGCCACGAGGTGATTGAACTCAGGCGCGGCGATAGAATTGCACAAATGGTTATCCAGCGCGTGGAGTACGCCCGGTTCGTGCCGGTCCAGGAGCTGGACGGCTCGGTCCGCGGTGCCGGGGGCTTCGGCTCCACCGGCGGCTTCGGGGCACCGCAGGCCTGAGGCCGGGACGGATGGCCCCAGCCAGGTGGAGTATGGGACCCGTTTTTCTGATCAGGATTTCGAGCTAATAGGCCGGCGGCTGCCCCACCGGGGCGGCGGACGCCATACGGACGAACTGCCGCGGCGGTGCCGTACGGCGGGCACAGGATCACAACAAAGGAGACAAACCCATGGTTTTTGGGCGTGGCAGGAAAGCCAAGCAGGAACAGCTGACGGAGCCCGGCGAAGCCCCGGAGGCAGCCGCCGATGTGCCCGCCGAGGGCGCTGACGTGCGCGCCGATGGTTCCGCCGAGGCCGCCGGCCCCTCCCTCCGTGGGTCCACGGGTCCCTTTGATGTCTCGGAAATCGAGGACCAGGACGGCTACGTCGATCTCGGAGCGCTCCTGATCGCGCCTGCCGAAGGCCTGCAGCTCCGGCTCGAGGTCGAGGAGGCCACGCAGCGTGTCGTCGCCGTCACCCTGGATCTGGAAGGTTCCAGCCTCCAGCTGCAGGCGTTCGCAGCGCCGCGCTCGGAAGGCCTGTGGGATGAAATCCGCGAGCAGATCGGCCAGTCGGTGGGAAGCCAGGGCGGCCAGATCGAGGAGATCCAGGGCAGCTTCGGCACAGAGCTCCTCGCCAAGCTGCCGGCCGGCGGCGGGGACGCAAGCCACGGCTACCGCGTGGCCCGCTTCATCGGCTGCGACGGCCCGCGCTGGTTCCTTCGTGGTGTCCTGGGCGGCGAGGCCGCAGTGGACCGCGACGCTGCCGCCGGACTTGAAGGGCTGTTCCGCCGGATCGTCGTGGTCCGGGGCGAGAACCCCATGCCGCCCCGCGACCTGCTGCAGCTCCGCCTGCCCAAGGAAAACGCCATACCGGCGCCCCAGTCCGCCCCTGACCTGGACCAGCCCGAACGAGGACCGGAGACTACCCAGATTGGCTGATACCCCCCGCAGGGATCCAGCGACCTCCGTGTCCGTCCGAGGCTTGCCGGACCGCGGCCGTGTGCTGTGCCACGGCTTCATCGAGGCCGTCACCTTTGCGCCGGCCAGCCAGGTGGCCGCTTTCACCGCCATCGTGGTCGACCACGACCAGCCGCTGGCCACGGCACGCTGGGCCGGGGCCGTGACGGCAGCCGCCGGCCTGTCACCGCCCGCCGGCGCGTCACCGCCCGCCGGCGCGACACAACCCGCCGGCGCTGCAGTTGCCGCCGCCCGGCGCCGCCGCGGCACCGTCCCCAAGGACAGGCTCCGTGTCGTCTGGCTGGGACGCCGCCGCATTCCCGGGGTGGACGCCGGCTCGGAGCTCCGGCTCGAGGGCATGGTCACTGTGCGTGACGGCCTGCCCACCATGTTCAACCCCCGCTACGAAATACTCTCCCGCCAGGAGGAGCAATGACCGTGCCAGAGAAGCCAGAGAAACCCGGGAAGCCCGGGCTAGGACATGACCAGCAGGTGGCTGTCCAGCCCGCAGAAGTCCAGCCCGCAGAAGTCCAGCCCGCAGAAGTCCAGCCCGCAGAAGTCCAGCCGACGGTGGCGCAGCTCGCCGAAGGGTACGCGGCGAAGGCCGGGCTGCACCGTTCCGGCAACGGCAACATCGATGTCCTTAAGAGCGCCGGCGGGATCCAGGGCATCGCCGAGAGTATCCTGCCGGGACTGGTTTTCCTTATTGCCTTCACCATCACGCGCGGGCTTCCCCTGGCGCTGATCTCCTCGCTGGCCGTCGCCGCGGCGTTTACCGCCGCCAGGCTGGTGCAGCGCAAGCCGCTGACACAGGCCCTGGCGGGCGTCGTCGGCGTCGGTCTCTCCGCATGGCTCGCCAATTCCACCGGGAAGGCAGAAGACTTCTACGTCCTCGGCTTCTTCACCAACACCGCGTACATCCTGGCGATGTCCGTCTCGATTGCCGTCCGGTGGCCCTTCGCCGGACTGCTCTTCGGATTCATCCGGAACGAAGGCCTGGAATGGCGCAAGCACCCGGCCCGGGTGAAGGCGTACCGGATCGGCACCTGGGTGATTGTCTCCGTGCTGGCCCTGCGGCTTCTGGTCCAGGTGCCGCTCTACTTCATGGGGGAGGCCGGCCTCGCAGGACTGGCCACGATGCGGCTCCTGATGGGGGCCCCGCTGTACATTCTCGGCATCTGGGTCGCGTGGCTGCTGACCCGCCCGGCTCCGGCCCCCGTTGAAGCGGAAACACACTAGGGCTACGGCTCCGTTGAGCTATCAGTTAGGGGTGCTCCCAGCCGTCACAACGACTCAATCTGATAGCTCAACGACTGCAGGCAGCTCAACGACTGCTGGCAGCTCGCAGCCTTAGCCGTCGAAGCCGTCGCTCTCGGACGGTCCGTTCCCGTGGCCGTGCCGGTCCGAGGTGACCGGGTGCTGCCCTTCGCCGTCCGGTTCGTCGATCTGGGACTCGGGGGCAAGGAGCGCGCGCAGCTCGTCCTCGGCCACGATGGTGGTGACGAAGAACAGCTCGTCGCCGCCGTCGATCACGTCATCCCGGCTCGGAGTGATCGGTGCCTGGTCCCGCAGGATGGCAACCAGGGTGGAGTCCTCCGGCCACATGATGTCGCCGACAGTCAGCCCGATCACGTGCGAATCGTGGGGGACCGTGAACTCGACCAGCGATGACACCCCCGTCTGCAGGGTCAGCAGCCGGACCAGGTCACCGATCTCCACGGCTTCCTCGACGAGCGCCGTCATGAGCTGAGGAGTGTTGACCGCGACGTCGACGCCCCAGGAATCATCGAACATCCAGTCGTTCTTGGGGTTGTTAACCCGGCCCACCGTCCGCCCGACGCCGAACTCGGTTTTCGCCAGCAGCGAGACGACGAGGTTGACTTTGTCGTCGCCGCTGGCGGAGACCACGACGTCGGCATCTTCCAGTTTCGCCTCTTTAAGCGTGCTGAGTTCGCAGGCATCCCCGACGAGCCAGCGGGCGCCGCGCAGGCCGCTGCGACCGATCACCTCCGGCTTGAGGTCGATCAGCAGGATTTCGTGTTTGTGGGCCAGCAGCTCACGGGCGATCGAGGAACCGACGCTTCCCGCCCCGACGATGACGACTTTCACTTAGGACTCCTTGGCAGGGGACTTGGCGAGAATGTGGGCAACTTCGGTGCCGCGGTCCACGCTCATCATGGCGTGGACGGTGTCGCCGTCCTGGTACAGGGTGCCGGCCACGGGCAGCATGCCCTCACCGAAGCGGGTCAGGTAGGCGACACGGATGCCTGCGGCCTTTTCAACCGAGGTCACCGGGTGGCCGATCCAGTCCGGATCCAGGTCCACCTCGGCCAGTACCAGCCGGCCGGAGGGATCACGGAAATCGCCGGCGATGTGCTGCTCCGGCAGGATCCGGCGGAGGACCTGGTCCGCGCTCCAGCGCACGGCCGCAACCGTGGGGATGCCGAGCCGCTGGTAGATTTCGGCGCGGCCCGGATCGTAGATCCTGGCGACGACGTGGGGGACATGGAAGGTTTCCCGGGCAACCCGGGTGGCAAGGATGTTGGAGTTGTCGCCGCTGGAGACGGCGGCGAAGGCATAGGCTTCCGCGACGCCGGCCTGCTTGAGAGTCTCCCGGTCGAAGCCGACGCCGGTGACCTTGCGGCCGGTGAAACCCGTGCGGAGCCGCCGGAAAGCGCGGTCGTCCTGGTCGATGATCGCCACCGAATGCCCGGCGTCCTCCAGCGTGTGTGCCAGGGTGGCCCCCACGCGGCCACAACCCATGATCACGAAGTGCGCCACACGTGCCTCCTTAAAGCCTTGGTGTCTGTTGCTGCGTAAAACTCTACCGGCCGCGGCGGCCTGCGCGTCCGGGGATTGGCGCCGTCATGACATCGCGACTGAATCAGACTAGTTTTGGGTGGTGCCAACAATATTCAATGCCGTGAAGCGGGTCCTGGTAGGTAAACCCTTCCGGAATGACAACCTGGCCCACACGCTGCTTCCGAAGCGGATCGCGCTTCCCATCTTCGCCTCTGACGCGCTGTCCTCCGTGGCGTATGCGCCGGATGAAATCCTGCTGACCCTGGCTCTCGCCGGCGTCAGTGCCGTGGCGTTCTCACCCTGGGTGGGGCTGGCCGTCATGGTGGTGCTGCTCACCGTCGTCGCGTCCTACCGGCAAAACGTCCATGCGTACCCCTCCGGCGGCGGCGACTACGAGATCGCCAACGTGAACCTCGGCAAGTACGCCGGACTTACGGTGGCCGCCGCGCTGCTCGTGGACTACGTCCTGACCGTCGCGGTGTCGATGTCCTCGGCCGCCACCTACCTCACCACTGCCGTCCCCGCGCTGCACGGCCAGCAGGCCGCCATCGCCACGATCGGCGTCGTCCTCCTGGCCCTGGTGAACCTGCGCGGGATCAAGGAGGCCGGCAGCGTCTTCGCGGTACCGACGTACATTTTTATGGCCTCCATCCTCGGCATGACGGCCGTCGGCGTGTTCCAGGCGGTCACCGGCCAGCTGGCCGAGGCGCCGTCCGCGGCGTTCGAAATTGTCCCCGCGGAAGGCTTCGATGAAGGCCTGATTGGTCTCGCGGGGGCGTTCCTGCTGCTCCGTGCCTTCTCGTCGGGCGCCGCAGCGTTGACCGGTATCGAGGCCATCAGCAACGGGGTGCCGAACTTCAAGAAACCCAAGAGCAAAAACGCCGCCACCACGCTGCTCCTGCTCGGCGTGATCGCCGCTTCCATGCTGGCCGGCATCATCTACCTCGCCAACGCCACCAAGGTGCATATCGTGCTGGATCCGGCGACGGAATTCCTGCTGGACGGCAAGCCGCTGCCGGAGGACTACATCCAGAGCCCGGCCATCAGCCAGATCGCGCAGACCATTTTCGGCCAGGGTTCCATCTTTTTCTTCCTCGTGGTTGCCGCTACCGGGGTGATCCTGGTGTTCGCCTCCAACACGGCCTTCAACGGCTTCCCGGTGCTCGGCTCGATCCTGGCCCAGGACGGCTACCTGCCGCGGCAGCTGCGCACCCGCGGAGACCGGCTCGCCTTCAGCAATGGTGTCCTGGCGCTGGCCGCCGGGGCCATCGTGCTGATCATCGCCTTCAACGGGGACGTCACCAAGCTCATCCAGCTCTACATTGTGGGCGTGTTCATCTCGTTCACCGTGAGCCAGTTCGGTATGATCCGGCACTGGGGGCGGGAACTGAAGCTTGCCAAGGACCCGGCACTGAAGGCAAAAATGGCCAAGTCGCGCCTCATCAACACCATCGGTTTCTGCATGACGGCGCTTGTCCTGGTGATCGTGCTGGTCACCAAGTTTCTGCAGGGCGCCTGGATCGCGCTGCTGGCCATGTTTGTGCTGTTCCTGATCATGTGGAGCATCCGGGCGCACTATGACAACGTGGCGAAGGAACTGGCCGTGGATGAGGACTCCTCGCCGCGGGCCCTGCCCACCCGTGTGCACGCCGTGCTGCTGGTCTCCCACGTCCGCAAGCCCGTGCTGCGCGCGCTGGCCTACGCCCGCGCCTCGCGCCCTTCCCGGCTGGACGCCATCACGGTGGACATCAGCTCCGAGGAAACTGAACAGACCATCGCGGACTGGGAGAAGCTCGAAATTCCGGTACCACTGACGGTGCTGGCCAGCCCGTTCCGCGAAACCGTGACACCCATCATGGAGTACATCAAGAACATGCGCCGAGACTCGCCGCGCGACCTGATCGTGGTCTACATCCCCGAGTACGTGGTGGGCAAGTGGTGGGAGCAGCTGGTGCACAACCAGACCGCGCTGCGGATCAAGACGCGGCTGCATTTTGAGCCCGGCGTCATGGTGGCGAGCGTGCCGTGGCAACTCAAATCGTCCGAGGAAGCAAAGAGACTGCAGGATACCCAATGAGCCCCGACACCCAGACCCACGCCCCCACCGACCTTGTGGTCGACGTCGGCCCGGTGGCGCACGGCGGGCACTGCGTTGCCCGGCACGAGGGGCGTGTGGTGTTTGTCCGGCACGGCATCCCCGGCGAAAGGGTCCGCGTCCGCCTCACCGAGTCGGGCCCGGAGGCCAAGTTTTGGCGGGCCGACGTGGTGGAGGTCCTGGAAGCCTCCCCGGACCGGGTGGAGCATTTCTGGGACCTCGCAGATTCGCAGCGCTCCTGGTCCCACCGCCACCCGCCCGTTGGCGGGGCCGAACTGGGCCACATGTCACTTGGACGCCAGCGCAGCCTCAAGGGCGAGGTGCTGGCCGAACAGCTGCGTCGCCTGGCCGGCGTCGAACGCACCATCACCGTGGAAGCCGTGGGGGAGCCGGGAACGCCGGCGACGGCGGGCCTCGCCTGGCGGACCCGTGCCGGTTTCGGCGTGACCCCGGCCGGGAAGCTTGGCATGCACGCCCACCGCTCGGAGCTGGTCCTCCCGGTGGGCGGGATGCCGCTGGCCGTGGATGCCATCAACGCCCTCCGGCTCTGGGACATCGACCTGCAGGGCATCGACCGCGTGGAGGTGGCGGCCCCGGCCAACGGCTCCCGCCCGCTGGTGCTCCTGGTGCCCGGCGCCGGAACCCGGGCCAAGCGGCTCAGTGCTGTCCTGGCGCAGCTGCCCGAGGACGTTTCCGTGGCGAGTTTTGACCCGGTCAAGGGCGAGGTGCTGCGGCTGCGCGGCCGCACCTATGTCCAGGAGACCGCGGCCGGCCACGACTACCGCGTCACCGGAGACGGTTTCTGGCAGATCCACCGGGATGCCCCCGACACGCTGGTGGGGGCCGTGACGGCTTTCCTGCACGACGGCGGTTTCCTCGCGCCGGGCGCCGTGGCGGCGGACCTCTACGCCGGGGCGGGCCTCTTCACCGCGCCGCTGGCAGACGCCGTCGGCGTGACCGGCTCGGTACTCTCGGTGGAGGGATCGCCCGGCAGCAGCCGGGACGCCCGGAAAAACCTTCATGACGCGTCCCAGGTCGAGATTGTCCAGGGCCGGGTGGAACGGGTGCTGCGCGATAAATCACGCCGCTTCGATGCCATTCTGCTGGACCCGCCCCGGGCCGGTGCAGGCAGGGCCGTTGTGAACCAGGTCATCGGGGCCGGACCCCGGGCCGTGGCCTATGTGTCCTGCGATCCGGCGTCGTTCGCCCGCGATGTTGACTACTTCCAGGCGGGCGGCTGGGAGCTGTCAGGGCTGCGCGCCTTCGACCTCTATCCGCATACCCACCACATGGAGACTGTGGCGCTGCTGACGCCCCGGGGCTGATGCCACTACGATGGGCGGAGTAGTCCGACGTCGCGCTCCGTAATCACGGCTGACCCCATGCACCCTGCGCTAGCACTGGTACCAGTTAGGTTCGCCTAACTAGTAAGGGGTCTGCGGCGCGACAAAGATGAAACTGTTGCGAGAGGAGTCCTGCGATGAGCATTGTGGACAGCTTCGGTTCAAAAGGCAAACTTAATGTAGCCGGTACCGAATATGAAATTTTCCGGTTGAACTCCGTTGAAGGTGCAAAAAACCTTCCGTTCAGCCTCAAGGTATTGCTTGAAAACCTGTTGAGGACCGAGGACGGCGCCAACATTACGGCCGGCCACGTCCGCGCACTGGCCGGCTGGGATCCCAGCGCCGAGCCCGACACTGAAATCCAGTTCACGCCGGCGCGCGTGATCATGCAGGACTTCACTGGCGTGCCCTGCGTTGTGGACCTTGCCACCATGCGTGAAGCAGTCAAGGAACTCGGCGGCGACCCCAAGCGGGTCAACCCGCTGGCACCGGCCGAGATGGTGATTGACCACTCGGTGCAGATCGACGCCTTCGGCAACTCCGGCGCACTGGAGCGCAACATGGAGATCGAGTACCAGCGCAATGGTGAGCGTTACCAGTTCCTGCGGTGGGGCCAGACGGCGTTCGATGACTTCAAGGTGGTCCCGCCGGGAACCGGCATCGTGCACCAGGTCAACATCGAGTACCTTGCGCGCACCGTCATGACCCGCGAGGTGGACACCGAGACCGGCACCGTCCTCCGGGCCTACCCGGACACCTGCGTCGGCACCGACTCGCACACCACCATGGTCAACGGCCTGGGCGTGCTGGGCTGGGGCGTCGGCGGCATCGAAGCCGAGGCTGCCATGCTCGGCCAGCCCGTCTCCATGCTGATCCCGCGCGTCGTGGGCTTCAAGCTGACCGGGTCCATCCCGGCCGGCGCCACCGCCACCGACGTCGTCCTGACCATCACCGAACAGCTGCGCAAGCACGGTGTGGTGGGCAAGTTCGTGGAGTTCTACGGCGAAGGTGTCGCGGCTGTGCCGCTGGCCAACCGCGCCACGATCGGCAACATGAGCCCGGAGTTCGGCTCGACTGCCGCCATGTTCCCGATCGACGACGTCACCCTCGACTACCTGCGCCTCACCGGCCGGTCCGAGCAGAACGTCGCCCTCGTCGAGGCATACGCGAAGGAACAGGGCCTCTGGCACGACCCTTCCAAGGTGATCGAGTTCTCCGAGTACCTCGAGCTGGACCTGTCCACGGTTGTTCCGTCGATCTCCGGCCCGAAGCGCCCGCAGGACCGCATCATCCTCACCGAGTCGAAGGCCCAGTTCCGCCAGGACCTGCGCAACTATGTGAAGGAAGAGCTGGCCGGCGGAAGCCTGGACGAAGCGATCGACGAGAGCTTCCCCGCCTCGGACGCACCGTCCTTCACCGCCTCCGGAACGCACCTGACGGACGACGCCCCGCACGCGCACGGCCCGACGTCCAACGGCCGCCCGTCCAACAAGGTCAACGTCAAGACCGCCGACGGCCGCGAGTTCGAGCTGGACCACGGTGCAGTCTCGATCGCGTCGATCACGTCCTGCACCAACACGTCCAACCCGTCCGTGATGCTGGCTGCTGCACTGCTGGCCCGCAACGCCGTCGAGAAGGGCCTGGCCTCGAAGCCGTGGGTCAAGACCTCCGTGGCTCCCGGTTCCAAGGTCGTCACGGACTACTACAACAAGTCGGGCTTGACGCCGTACCTGGAGAAGCTCGGCTTCTACATCGTCGGCTACGGCTGCGCGACCTGCATCGGCAACTCCGGCCCGCTCGACGCCGAAATCTCCGAGGCCATCGCGGCCAACGATCTTTCCGTCGCCGCGGTGCTCTCCGGTAACCGCAACTTCGAAGGCCGGATCAACCCGGACGTGAAGATGAACTACCTGGCCTCCCCGCCGCTGGTCATCGCCTATGCCCTCGCCGGAACCATGGACTTCGACTTCGAAGCCGACGCGCTGGGCCAGGACCAGGCCGGCAACGACGTCTTCCTGAAGGACATCTGGCCGAACCCGGTCGAGGTCCAGCAGGTCATTGACTCCTCGATCGACAAGGACATGTTCGCCCGCGGCTATGAGGGCGTCTTCGACGGCGACGACCGATGGAAGGCCCTTTCCACCCCGGCCGGCGACACCTTCGCCTGGGATCCCAAGTCCACCTACGTCCGGAAGCCCCCGTACTTCGACGGCATCAAGGCGACGCCGGAGCCCGTCAAGGACATCACCGGCGCCCGCGTGCTGCTGACGCTTGGCGACTCGGTCACAACGGACCACATCTCACCGGCAGGTTCTTTCAAGTCGGATACCCCGGCCGGGCAGTACCTGCTGGCCAACGGCGTGGAGCGCAAGGACTTCAACTCCTACGGCTCACGCCGCGGCAACCACGAGGTCATGATCCGCGGCACCTTCGCGAACATCCGGATCAAGAACCAGATCCTGGCTGATTTCAACGACGGAGCGGGCGTTGAGGGCGGATTCACCCGCGACTTCACGCAGGCGGACGGCCCGCAGGCCTACGTCTACGATGCCGCCCAGAACTACCAGGCCGCCGGCATCCCGCTGGTGGTCCTGGCCGGCAAGGAGTACGGCTCCGGTTCGTCCCGTGACTGGGCCGCCAAGGGCACCGCGCTGCTGGGTGTCAAGGCCGTTGTGGCCGAAAGCTACGAGCGCATCCATCGCTCGAACCTGATCGGCATGGGCGTCCTGCCCCTGCAGTACCCGGCCGGCCAGAACGCTGCCAGCCTCGGGCTGACCGGGACGGAATCCTTCGCGGTTGAGGGCGTCACCGCCCTCAACGACGGCACCACGCCGAAGACGCTGAAGGTCACGGCAACGGCGGAAGACGGCGCCATCACGTCCTTCGATGCGGTCCTGCGCATCGACACCCCGGGCGAGGCGGACTACTACCGCAACGGCGGAATCCTGCAGTACGTGCTGCGCCAGATCTCCGCGTAGGGACCCGCGGTAAACGCGAAGGCCCCGGCCGGTCACTGACCGGCCGGGGCCTTCGCGTTCCCGCCAGCATCCCGGGCAGCATTCCGGCCAAACATCGGGCACCGGGGCCAGTCCGGAGGCGTTAGAGTTATACGGCATGTCCACCACCCGAAGGAGGGGCCGTTGGGAATCTTGGAGACCATCCGGAATCCGCAGGACCTGAGCAAGTTGTCCGGGGCGCAGCTGGAACAGCTGGCAGCCGACGTCAGGAACTTCCTCATCGGCAACGTCTCCCAGACGGGAGGGCACCTCGGCCCCAACCTCGGCGTCGTTGAGCTCACCATCGCGGTGCACCGGATCTTCGATTCACCCCGCGACAGCATCGTCTTCGACACCGGGCACCAGTCCTACGTGCACAAACTCCTCACCGGACGCCAGGACTTCAGCACGCTGCGCCAGCAGGGCGGCCTCTCCGGCTACCCGGACCGCGCCGAGTCCGAGCACGATATCGTCGAAAGCTCACACGCCTCCTCTTCGTTGTCCTGGGCCGACGGGATCTCCCGCGCCCGGCGGCTCACCGGCGACGGTGACCGCTACGTGATCGCCGTCGTGGGCGACGGCGCCCTGACCGGCGGCATGGCCTGGGAGGCCATCAACAACATCGCCGCGGACAGGAAACGCCGCGTGGTGATAGTGGTCAATGACAACGGCCGCTCCTACGCCCCGACCGTAGGCGGATTCGCGGATCACCTCGCCTCGCTGCGCCCCACCATTGATTCCTTCCGCGCCGCGCCCGCCTACGAAGGCACCCTGGACTGGTGGCGGCGGAAGCTGCAGAACGGCGGACCCGTCGGCCAGTTCACCTACCGCAGCCTGCACGCCATGAAGAAGGGCATCAAGGACTGGTGGGCCCCGCAGGGCCTGTTCGAGGACCTCGGCATGAAATACATCGGCCCTGTGGACGGCCATGACCTCCAGGCCATGGAGCACGCCCTCTCCACCGCCAAGAACTACGCAGGACCCGTGATTGTCCACGCCATGACGGAAAAGGGCCACGGCTACGCGCCCGCCCGCGCCCATGAGGCAGACCAGTTCCACGCCGTCGGGATCATCGACCCGGAGACCGGCGAGCCCACCGAGGTCGGCGGCTCTAAGTCCTGGACCGCCGTGTTCGCCGACGAGATCGCCGATATCGCGGACGAGCGCAAAGACATTGTGGGCATCACCGGCGCCATGCTGATCCCCGTCGGGCTGCACAAGTTCGCGGCCCGGCACCCCGAGCGGGTGTTCGACGTCGGGATCGCCGAACAGCACGCCCTAACCTCCGCCGCGGGCATGGCATTCGGCGGGCTGCACCCCGTCGTCGCCGTGTACGCGACTTTCCTGAACCGCGCCTTCGACCAGCTGCTGATGGACGTGGCTTTGCACAAGGCAGGGGTCACCATCGTCCTGGACCGGGCCGGCGTCACCGGACCCGACGGCGCCAGCCACCACGGCATGTGGGACATGGCCATGGTCCAGATCGTGCCCGGACTTCACCTGGCCGCACCCCGCGACGCCACCCGGCTGCGCGAGGAACTACGTGAGGCCGTCTCGATCGAGGACGCGCCCAGCGTGATCCGTTATTCCAAGGGCAGCGTCGGTGCCGAGGTTGAAGCCGTGGAACGGCTCAGCGACGGCGTCGATGTCCTCGCCCGCCGCCCCGCAGGCTCAAGCGAAAACGATGTCCTGATCGTCAGCGTCGGCGCGATGTCCGAACTCGCGCTGGACGTCTCGAACCGGCTCGGAGCGCAGGGAATCAGCTCCACCGTGGTGGACCCCCGCTGGGTCCTCCCGGTCCGGAACTCCATCATCGCCCTCGCCTCGCACCACCGTCTGGTCATCTGCATCGAGGACGGCGTACGCGCCGGCGGCGTTGGCTCCCGGATCCGGCAGGAAATGCGGGCCGCCGGAGTGGACACGGCCCTCAACGAGGTGGGCCTCCCGGTCGAGTTCCTGGACCACGGAACCCGCAGCCAGGTCCTGGCCCGCGTCGGACTGACCGCCCAGCAGATCACGCACGACGTCGTCGCGCAGGTCCTGGGGACCAAGGTGCCGTTCGCGCGGCCCCTCCCCGGGCAGGAACACCCCAGCACCGGCAGCCTGCCGATTCTGTAAGGGTCCCCGAGGGCCTGACGACGGGCGATCCGGTGCCCCGGATCAACCCGGAAACACATCAGCTCTACCAGGCAGTGAAGGCACAAGAGCCACCGTTTGACGGCGCCGGCCGCGAAAGGTTCAGGAGAGGACAGGCATGAGCGGAATTATCCGGGTCTACAAACGCAGCGACGAAGGGGTCCTTGACTTCAGGGAGGCCTGGTTCGACGAGGACTACAGCCAGTTCGTGATGAACCACGGCGTCGTCGGGCACCAGAGCAAGACCGACGAGACCGATGTCGCCGACGCGGCCGCCGCTGAGGGTCTGATGGACGCGTTCGCCGCACAGTGCGCCGACGACGGCTTCGCCGAGATCCCCGAGCAGGAGCAGTTCTGGGTGGTTGCCCAGTATGCGCTTAAGACCAAGCACGGCACGGACCGGGACCGCTACCTCGAAGAGAAAGCAAAGGACGCCCTGATCAGCCACCTGGCATGGCGCGGACTGGGCGTCGTGGACCGCTCCGAATTTACCGACTCCAAGCTGAATATCATCATCCTCACCCCGGACGTGAATAAGGCCGTGAGCGCCATCAAGGTGTGCGTTCGCGGTGAGGACCTGGACTTCACCAAGCTGAGCATCGGCGCGGCACCGTTCGGCGAGACGTCCTTCAGGCTCAAGCACTCACCGAAGCCCGCGAACAGCTTCAGCCTCTAGCAACACCGGCAACGTCCACAATTGTTGTGGGGGACTTCGATCGGAAGGCAGTCCGCATGACGCCAAAATCAGTTGAACCCGGCCGGACCCCGCTTCCGCGGGGGATTGCGGCACCCGCCCGCCGGGCCCTCGCCCACGAGGGTGTGGAGACCCTCGAGCAAGTGGTGGAGCTCGGCGGGCAGAGACTCTCCGGCCTGCACGGGATGGGACCGCGCACCCTCGCGCAGCTGCAGGACGCGCTGGATGAACACGGCCTGGAGCTGCCCCGGAATTAGCGGGTTACCCGCCCGGGGGTCCGGCGGCAGGCGTGCCCGATCGCCTTGCCGGCCCGATATAGGCTGAATCCCATGACTGAATACCGACGCGTAGGAAATTCCGGACTGACCGTCTCCGTGGTGGGACTCGGCTGCAACAATCTTGGCCGGGCCAATACGGCCACCGGGTCGCAGGCCGGGACCGACGCCGTCGTGCATGCGGCCCTGGACGCCGGCATCACCTTCTTCGACGTCGCGGACACCTACGGCCGGGAGCCGGGCCTCAGCGAGACGATGCTGGGCAACGCCCTCAGGGGGCGCCGTGACGACGCGGTCATCGCCACCAAATTCGGCATGGACATGCGCGGGGCGAACGGGAACGACTTCGGCGCCCGCGGATCCCGCCGCTACATCATCAAGGCCGCGGAGGCCTCGCTGCGACGGCTCGGCACCGACTGGATCGACCTCTACCAGTTCCACGTCCCCGACCCGCTGACCCCGATCGATGAGACCCTCGCGGCCCTCGACGAGCTCGTCACCAGCGGCAAGGTACGCTACCTCGGCCACTCCAACCGGGCCGGCTGGCAGATTGCCGAGGCCGAATTCGTGGCCCGGGGCCGCGGAGGAGCGCGGTTCATCTCCAGCCAGAACCACTACAACCTGCTGGACCGCCGGGCCGAACTCGAGGTCACGCCCGCAGCCGTTGCCTACGGCCTGGGCGTGCTGCCGTACTTCCCCCTCGCCAACGGCCTGCTGACCGGCAAATATGCCAAGGACACGGCACCCGAGGGATCCCGGCTCAGCCACACGCGCACCAACCTGGTCCACGACGCCGACTGGGAACAGCTTGGCGCCTTCAGCGCCTTCGCCGCGGAGCGGGGCCTGAACGAGATCCAGGTGGCGTTCTCCTGGCTCGCTGCCCAGCCCTCGGTCAGCAGTGTCATCGCGGGAGCCACCCGGCCCGAGCAGGTCCGGCAGAACGCCGCTGCCGTGGCGTGGCTCCCCAGCGCCGCGGAACTGGCCGAACTGAACGACCTCTTCCCGCGCACGCCCAAGGTCGCGCTATTCTAAATGGCGCCCTTCCACCCGGCCGGGGTCTGACGGTGCCCGCTCCGACGCAGACTGTCCTGCTGGACGTGGACACCGGCATCGACGACGCCCTCGCCCTGGTCTACCTGCTGTCCCGGCCGGAGGTGAACCTCCAGGCCATCACGTGCACCGCCGGGAATGTGGGGGCCCGGCAGGTGGCGCTGAACAACCTGGCCCTGCTGGAATTGTGCGGCCGGCAGGGCATTGAGGTGGCCATCGGCGCCGAGGTGCCGCTGGAGATTCCGCTGGTCACCACCGAGGAGACCCACGGGCCGCAGGGGATCGGCTACGCCGAACTGCCGCCGCCCGCCCAGCAAATCTCAGCGCGCCACGCCGTCGACGTCTGGGTGGACGAGGTCAGGGCCCGCCCGGGCGAGATCACCGGGCTGATTACTGGTCCGCTGACCAACTTTGCCCTCGCCCTGCGCCGCGAACCGGAGCTGCCGCGGCTGCTCAAGGGCCTGGTGATCATGGGCGGCAGCTTCTACTACCAGGGCAACACCACGCCGACGGCGGAATGGAACGTCTCGGTGGACCCGCACGCCGCCAAGGAAGTCTTCGAGGCCTACCGCGGCCTCCCGGAGGTCAAGCTGCCGCTCGTCTGCGCGCTGGAATCCACCGAGCGGATCGAAATGCGGCCGGAACACCTTAAACGCCTCGCCGAGGCGGCCGGCGCCGGGCCGGAACTTGTCCTGCCTGAACAGCCCGAAGGACTGCGCAGCACCTCGGATAATCCGCTGGTGGCCTGCCTCTCCGACGCGATCCGGTTCTACCTGGACTTCCACCGGCTCTACGACCAGGGTTACGTGGCACACATGCACGACGCCTTCGCAGCCTGCGCCGCGGCCGGCCGGACCCCTTTCACCGCCCGGCTGGCCACGGTCGACGTCGAAATCGAGTCGCCGCTGCTCATCGGTACCACGGTGGCGGACTTCCGCGGCCTGTGGGGACTGCCGCCGAACGCGCGGATAGTGGACTCCAACGACCCGGAGCAGTGTTTCGAGGAGCTGATTTCCTCCGTGGGTGCTCTGGCCCGGCGGGTCGGCGCGGACAGGTCCGGCCAGGACAGGGCCGGCACCGGCTGACACTCGTTAGGATGGTAACTGCGCCGAGGTGACATGAGGCGGATGTTGTAGCTCCCAGCCGAAGGACCATCCCATGTCACAGCCGTCCCTGATCCACCCCGCTACCGGCCCCGGGTCTCGGGAGGCGGATGGCCGCGGCCGCCGCCTGCTCGAACTCGCCGGTGCCGGAGCCATCGCCGCCACTTACGTGTTCCTCGTTCTCACCCAGCCGGCCGATATCGCCGGCGGACCGGCCAGCTTCTCCGCGCTGGTGGCGCTCGGCGGGTTCCTGCTCGGCGCGGTGCTGCTGCTTCTCGCGATGCTGCCGGTGCTGCCCACCTCCACCCTGGTCCTGATGCCCGTCGCCCTGGTCCTCAACGTCGTGCTGGGCCAGCTCATGGGGTCCACGGGGCTGCCGTTCTACTTCGATGCGATCGGGACCGTCCTGATCGCCGTCCTCGCCGGACCGGCGGCCGGCGCCGCCACCGGAGTGCTCAGCAGCGTCGTGTGGTCCTTCTTCAACCCCACCGTCCTGCCGTTCGCGGCAGGAGCCGCGCTCATCGGCTTCCTGGCCGGGCTGGCCGCCCGCGGCGGGCTGTTCCGCCGCTTCTACCTCGCGCCGGTGGCGGGCTTCGTCACGGGCATCCTCGCCGGCGTCGTCTCCGCCCCGATCGCCGCCTTCGTCTTCGGCGGCACCTCCGGCCTGGGAACGGGCGCAATTGTCAGCGCCTTCCGTGCCATGGGCGATACCCTCCTGGCCGCCATCACCAAGCAGGCACTCATCTCGGACCCGATGGACAAGGCAATCGTCTTCGCCATTGCGGCGCTCCTGGCTTACGCCCTGCCTCGCCGCACCACCTTCCAGTTCCCTTTTGTCCGCCGCTTCCGGGTGCTCGCGGGCAAGGCCCCGGCAACGTCCTCCCCCTGAGCCATGTCCTCCGATGACGTGCGCCGGCGCCTCCATCCGCTGACCGCGCTTACGGCCGCCGGGTCCACTACGGTGATCACGACGGCGGCAGCCAGCTGGCCGCTGGCCGCCGCCGTTGCCCTCGCGGCGGTTGGGCTGGCCTTTCGCGCCGGCGTCGGACGCCGGGTGATGGCTGCCGCGGCGGCGATCCTGCTTCCGTTGGTTTTGTCCCTCCTGATGCTGCACGGCCTGTTTTTCCCGGAAGGCCGTACGGTCCTGGCCAGCTGGGGCCCGGCCCGCGTGACCGCCGAGGGGCTGGGCTTTGCCCTCGAACTGGGGGCGCGAACGGCCGCCTGTGTGCTGGTCCTGCTGCTGTTCTCCTTTACCGTCAGCGTCGCGGACCTCGTCGCCGCCCTGACCGCGCGGCGGGTGCCACCGCAGTTCGGCTTCGTCCTGGCGTCCGCCCTGACGCTTCTTCCCGCCATGGCCACCCGGCTGGTCAGGATCCGGCAGGCCCAGGAAGCCCGCGGG
The DNA here is from genome assembly GCF_059383435.1 of Pseudarthrobacter sp. HLT1-7. NCBI lineage: Bacteria > Bacillati > Actinomycetota > Actinomycetes > Micrococcales > Micrococcaceae > Pseudarthrobacter > Pseudarthrobacter sp. HLT1-7. Next base: position 64,451 of record NZ_JBWZCH010000021.1, read on the forward strand.
CTGGTACTCGGCGGCGGCCTGCTGGCCAGGCTCGGCGCGGCGCGGTTGCAAATGGTCCCGCTGGTCCTCGGACTCATCGACGACGCCGGCAGCCGGGCGCAGGCCCTGGACGCCCGGGGCTTTGGCCGGCCGGGACCGCGCACAAGCTACCGCGAGGTCCCGGATTCGGCTGCCCAGCAGCGGATCCGGGCGGTGCTGCTGCTGCTCGCGGCCGCCGGCGTCACCTGGCGGCTCGTCGCCTCCTGGCCGGCTGCCGGGGACGCATGACTGCCTCCGTCCGGCCCGTGCTGGCCGCCAGCATCAACACCTTCACGTTCCACGGGGCCACCGTCCCCGCGCTGCGGGGGATCCGGCTGAACGCCGGGCCCGGCACACTGACCGCGGTGCTGGGCGGTTCCGGCAGCGGCAAGACGACACTAGGCAAAGTGCTGGCCGGCTGGCTGCGGCCCGGCCAGGCGGGCAGCTTTAGTGGCAGCCTGCAGCTAGGGGAGACCCTCCTGACGTTCCGCGGCGGCGGGGACGATCCCCGGATCAACCCCGCCGTCTGGTCGGAGCGCGTGGCCTACGTCCCCCAGGACGCGGCCGCGATGCTGTCCTCGGTCCGTTCCACCGTGGCGGAGGAACTGGCGTTCGGCCTGGAAAACCGCGGCATGCCGCGCGAGCAGATGCGCCGCGAGGTGGCCAGAACAGCCGCCCTGACCGGGCTGGCGGCACTGCTGGACAGGGACCCCGGCACGTTATCCGGCGGCGAACTGCGCCGCCTGGCCATGGGCTGTGCCATCATCACGCGTCCGGAGGTGCTGGTGCTGGACGAACCCCTGGCCTCCCTCGATGCGGAAGGCGGCGTCCAGGTTCTGGGGCTCATTCGCGGGCTGCTCGACGCCGGCACCGCCGTGGTACTGCTCAGTCAGGCGGCGGACGGGCTGGCCCGCACGGCCGCACGCTGGATCATCCTCGACGGCGGTTCTGTGACAGCGAGTGGCACGCCCGCAGATCTGGAGACGTCGCCGCAGCCGGGGCGGGCCGGCGTCGTGGCGGACATGTCCTCCGCTGCACCGGGCCGGCGGGACATGTCCACCCGTGCGCCGGGGGCAGCCCCGACCCTCGAACTGCGCGGCGTCGGCTACGGCTACCGGAGCCCCGGCGGACCGTCCCGGGACGTCCCGCGGCCAGAAGTGCTTCGCGGCCTGGAGCTGACCGTCCGCCCCGGCGAAATCGTGGCCGTCACGGGCCCCAACGGTGCCGGCAAGTCAACCCTGCTGCGCCATTTCAATGGACTGCTGAGGCCGCACACCGGGGAAGTGCGCGTTCAAGGGAAAAGTATCGCCGGTGTCGCGCCCGGCCGCGTCGCGGCCTCCGTGGGGCTGCTGTTCCAGCAGCCGCGGGACCAGCTCTTTGAGCGGACGGTCCGCCGGGAAATCAGCTTCGGGCTTGGCCGGCTGTTCGGGGCGGGGGAGGCCGCCCGGCGCGCGCGAGGCGCTGGCCGCCGTCGGGCTCGCCGATGCTGAGGAGATGCACCCGGCGGAGCTTCCGGCTTCACAACAGCGGCTGCTGGTCCTGGCCACGGTCCTGGCCCGGGAACCGGCGGTGCTGGCGCTGGATGAGCCCACGATCGGACTGGACCGGCAGGGACTGGACCTGCTGACACAGGCCATTGACCACGCCACCGCACGCGGCGCCGCCGTCGTGTTGGTCACCCATGACCGGCAGTTCGCGCAAGCGAACGCGCACAGGACGCTGGACCTGCGCGGCGGCAGGCTCCACCAGCTCTAAAGCCTGCCGCCGCTGTCCCGGACGCCCGCGGCTGGGCAGACCGGGCTTAGGCCGGCGCGGACGCCACCCCGGCCGCCAGGAACTTCCTGCCGTTGACCCGCTCCGAGGCCCCCACCCGGTCCAGATACGGGGTGATGCCGCCAAGGAACATCGGCCAGCCGGCGCCGAGGATCATGCACAGGTCGATGTCCTCCGGACCGGCCACGACGCCCTCGGTGAGCATCAGCCCGATTTCCGCCGCCAGCGCATCCTGGGTGCGGCGCAGCACCTGCTCGGCAGTTGAGGGCTCGTTGCCGAACGTCATCAGCGCCAGGGATTCGGCCGGGATGAACGGGTTGCCGTCCGGGCCCTTCTCCGGTGTTCCATTTGGCGCGGCCCAGATGGACTTCACGCCGCTGTCGATCAGATTCTGCAGGTTCGCCGAGACGGTGAAGCGGTCAGGGAACGCCGCGTGCAGCGATTCCTGGACGTGCTGCGCGACCGGCAGGCCCACCATGGCGCCGAGGACGAACGGCGTCATCGGCAGCCCCATCGGGCGCAGCGCATTGTCCGCCACCTCGGCGGGCGTGCCCTCGTCGAAGGCCGCGGTCACTTCACCCATTAGGCGCAGCAGCAGGCGGTTGACCACAAACGCCGGGGCGTCCTTGACCAGGACGGCGGACTTCTTAAGCCCTTTGGCGAGCTCGAACGCGGTCGCCAGGACGGCGTCGTCGGTCTTCGGCGCACGCACAATTTCCAGCAGCGGCATCACGGCCACCGGGTTGAAGAAGTGGAAGCCGACCAGGCGCTCCGGATGCTCGAGGTCTTCGGCCATCGCGGTGACGGACAGCGAGGACGTGTTCGTGGCGAGGATGCACTCGGGCGAAACGATCGCCTCGACCTCCTTGAAGACCTGCTTCTTGACGTTGAGCTCCTCGAAGACAGCCTCAATGACGAAATCGGCGTCAGCGAAGGCCTCCTTGGAAACCGAACCGGAAACCAGCGCCCGGGTCCGGTTGGCGGCGTCGGAGCTGATGCGCCCCTTCGCCAGCAGCTTGTCCACCTCGGCATGGACGTAGCCCACGCCCTTGTCCACGCGGGCCTGGTCGATATCCGTCATGACCACGGGCACCTTGAGCTGGCGGGCGAAGAGCAGGGCGAGCTGGCTCGCCATCAGCCCGGCGCCGACCACGCCGATCTTGGTCACCGGGCGGGCCAGCTTGCGGTCCGGGGCTCCGGCGGGGCGCTTGGAACGCCGCTGCACGAGATCCAGGAACGCGTAGACGGTGGAGCGGAACTCGTCGGTCTGCATAAGATCCGCGAGCGTTGCGCATTCCAGCTCGGCGGACTGTGCCTGGCTCAGGGTGCGGTTGGCTTCCATGACGTCCAGGACCTTCGCCGGCGCCGGTGAGGCGTTGGAGGTCTTGGCTTCCACGAACGCCCGTCCCCCGGCGACGGCGGCGGCCCAGCGGGCGGCGACCTCCGGTTCGGCGGGGTCGACGGCGTTGGCCCGTTCCGGCGTCACGGCGCCGGCGATGACCTTCGCGGCCCAGGCGACGGACTGCTCGACGAAGTCGGCGGGCTCGAACATCGCATCCGCCATGCCGAGCTTGAAAGCCTGCGGCCCGGTGAGGGTGCGGTTGTTGCTCAGCGGGTTCTCGATCATCACCTTGAGGGCGTTCTCGGGGCCGATGAGCCGCGGCAGGATGTACACCCCGCCCCAGCCCGGAACGAGGCCGATGAAGGCCTCGGGCAGGGCCAGCGCACCGGCCCCGGTGGAGACGGTGCGGTAGGTGGACTGCAGGGCGATCTCCAGGCCGCCGCCGAGGGCGAGGCCGTTGATGAAGGCGAAACTGGGCACGCCGAGGTTGGCCAGGGTGGCGTAGACATCGTGGCCCAGCTGGGCCATCCAGAGCCCGTGTTCGCGGCCGCTGATGGACTTCACCGTGGACAGGTCCGCGCCGGCCACAAGGAAGTATGGCTTGCCGGTGACGCCGACGCCGGCGATCTCGCCGCGGGCGGCGCGTTCCTTCAGCCCTTCCAGGACGGTGCCGAGTTCCACCAGGGTGTTGGGACCCAGGGTGGTCGGCTTGGAGTGGTCCAGGCCGTTGTCCAGGGTCACCAGCGCGAAGGTGCCGGGGCTCTTCCCGCCAGTCGTCTTCCCGCCTACGGCTGGGAGCTGGATGTCCTGGACGTAGGAGCGGGTCACCGTTTCGTTCGGGAACAGGTCGGCAAGTTTGCGGAAATCTGCGGCGCTCATGCTGCGGCTCCAGTCTCGGTGGTGGTGGTATCGGGGAAAGCGGTGCCGTAGCCGGCGTGATGCGGGTTTTCCCAGATCACGGTGGCGCCCATGCCCAGGCCGATGCACATGGTGGTCATGCCGAAGCGGACGGCCGGGTCCTCCTCGAACTGTCGTGCCAACTGGTTCATCAGCCTGACACCGGAGGAAGCCAGCGGATGCCCGACGGCGATCGCGCCGCCGTAGCGGTTGACCCGGGGGTCGTCGTCGGCGATGCCGAAGTGGTCCAGGAAGCTGAGGACCTGGACGGCGAAGGCCTCGTTGATTTCGAAGAGGCCGACGTCCTTGATGCCCAGGCCGGCGTTCCTGAGGGCCTTTTCGGTGGCGGGAACCGGTCCGATGCCCATGACTTCGGGCTCCACGCCGGCGAAGGCGTAGCTGACCAGGCGCATCTTAACCGGCAGGCCGAGCTCCTCGGCAGCGTCGGCGGAGGCCAGCAGGGCGGCGGTGGCGCCGTCGTTCAGGCCGGCAGCGTTGCCGGCGGAGACGCGGCCATGGGCACGGAACGGGGTTTTAAGGCCGGCGAGGTCCGCCACCGAGGTGCCGGGGCGCGGCGGCTCGTCCACGGTGTTGACGGTCCAGCCCTGGCCGGGCTTCATCGTGGCGACGGGCACCAGATCGGGCTGGATCCGGCCCTTCGCGTAGGCGGCGGCGAGCTTGTCCTGGGACGCGACCGCGTAGGCATCGGTGCGGTCCTTGGTGATGGCGGGGAAGCGGTCGTGCAGGTTTTCGGCGGTGTTGCCCATGTTCAGGGCGGCCGGGTCCACGATCCGTTCGGACATAAAGCGCGGGTTGGGATCCGCCCCGGCGCCCATCGGGTGGTTGCCCATGTGCTCCACGCCGCCGGCGATCACGACGTCGTAGGCGCCGAAGCCGATGCCGCTCGCCGTCGTGGTCACGGCGGTCATGGCGCCGGCGCACATCCGGTCGATCGCGAAGCCGGGCACCGTGCGGGGCAGTCCGGCAAGCAGGGCCGCGGTGCGGCCGATGGTCAGGCCCTGGTCGCCGGTCTGCGTGGTGGCGGCAATGGCCACCTCGTCGATGCGTTCCGCAGGCAGGGACGGGTTGCGGCGCATCAGTTCGCGGATGCACTTGACCACGAGGTCATCGGCGCGGGTTCCGGCGTAGATGCCCTTCTCTCCTGCGCGGCCGAACGGGGTGCGGACACCGTCGACGAAAACGACGTCGCGCACGGCGCGGGAACCTGCCGTGCGGGAATTCGCGCTGCTGGGTTGTCCGCTGCTCGGGTTTCCGCTGCTGGGTTGTCCGTTTGGGCGATCTTGGCTCACGTGATACTCCTCATTGAGACATGGATGCCGGAGCCGCACCCGTGGCAGGAGGTGCCAGGGTGGCGGGAATCCGGGCGACATTAAGCAACATGTTACTCGTGGGTAACATAGCTGGCAAGGAGTGCTGCGCCCGTGGCTTAGCGGACGCCGTCGGGCTCTGTCCCGGAAGCTGCCTGGGTTGCCTTGGCCGGCAGCGGCCGGGGGTTCAGGAAAGCCTCGGTGATGAGCGGCGCGGCGAGCTGGATCTGCCACTGGCGGGCGCCGAGGTTTTGGAGCTCCTCAGCGATGCCTTCCTCGCTCAGCTCGGCCGGCGGGCGCCAGGCGATCCGGCGGAGGTAGTCCGGCGTCAACAGATTCTCCAGCGGCATGTTGATCTCCTCGGCCTTGGCCTGCAGCAGGGGCCGGGCGGTGGCGAGCCTCGCGGCGGCATCCGGGTCCCGTTCCGCCCATACCCGCGGCGGCGGGGGAGCATTGGTGGCCAGGTGCAGGGGAGGAAGGTCCTCGAGGGTCCGGGCCGCGCTGATGCAGCGCAGCCAGCGCGGGGCCTCGCGCTGGGCCGCGCGGCCGTGGAAACCCTTGGTGCCCAGCAGCTGCGGCACGGTGCCGGGCATGGCCTTCGCGGCGGAAACGAGGGCCGAGTCCGGGAGGAGCCGGCCCGGGGCGACGTCGCGCTTCTGGGCGAGCGAGTCGCGTTCGACCCAGAGTTCGCGGACCGCAGCCAACTGGCGGCGGTCGCGGATCTGGTGCAGCCCGGAGGTCTTACGCCACGGGTCGACGCGCGGCGGCGCCTGCCCGGACTCGAGGAGGGCGGCGAACTCCTGGCCGGCGAAGTCCAGCTTGCCGTCGGCGGTGAGGAGCTCGATCAGTTCCTCGCGCAGTTCGGTCAGGACCTCGACGTCGAGGGCCGCGTAGCGCAGCCAGGGTTCCGGGAGTGGGCGGGTGGACCAGTCGGCGGCGGAGTGTTCCTTCGCCAGGCCGAAGCCCAGCAGCTGTTCGATCACGGCGGCGAGGCCAACGCGCGGCAGCCCGGCGAGGCGGGCGGCCAGCTCGGTGTCGAAGAGCTTGTCCGGCCACATGCCCAGTTCGGACAGGCAGGGCAGGTCCTGGCTGGCCGCATGCAGGATCCATTCGACGCCGCGCAGGGCGTCGTTGACGATCCGCAGGTCCTCGAACGGCTCCGGATCGATCAGCCAGGTGCCGGCGCCTTCGCGGCGGATCTGGACGAGGAAGGCGCGCTGGCCGTAGCGGAAACCCGAGGCACGTTCGGCGTCCACCCCCGCAGGACCGTGGCCTGCGGCCAGAGCCGCGGCGCATCGCTCCAGGCCGGACTGGGTCTCAATGACGAGCGGCACGCCGTCGCGGGGGGCATCGAGGTCGATGACCTCGGGGACCAGGCTGTCGAAGCCGTCCACCGCGATGTGGGCTGCGATATCAGGGGCCTCTGAAGCGCCTGGTCCGGCCTCTGTAGTGACGGGTATGGCGGCGGCAGTGGTGATTTCCGGGATGTGAGGGGTCATGATGGCTTCAGTTTACCGACAAGTGGACAGCACCCGGCGTTGCAGGCCGCTCACGGTCCAAAGCCGCGCCGGGTGGCAAGCTGCTCGGGCCCGTTATCACGGCTGTCTGCGCCTGCGTGGAAGGGATGTGACGCCGTCGGGCAGCGGCGGAAGGCCCGCGAAGGTGCAGACCATGTCCGACCACGCCTCGAGATGCGAGGTGATGTCCGGGCTGGACGGGGTCCAGGACGCGCGGAGTTCGATGTCGATCGAGTTGGGCCGTTCGGCGAGCGTGCCGAAGCTTTCGGAGAGCACCCGCGTCGCGGTGCCGCCGGCGGAACGGTAGGGGGCGGAGTGGTTTTCCAGGGCCTCGACGAGCCAGGCCCAGGCGACGGAGCCGAGCATTTCGTCGTTGCCCATCTCCGGCTCCAGCTGGGCGCGGATGTACGTGACGATCCGGAATTCGCCGTCCCACACGGCAGAGCCGTCGGGGTCGTGGAGGAGGATGAAGCGGCCGGTGGCCAGCTCGACGTCCTCGCTGCCGGACGCCGGCTCAAAAGCCGCGGAGGCCGGGCCATGGGCCGCCAGGGAACCCGCCGGGCCGCCCGCGGCAATGACTTCGGCCCCGAGTGCCACGGCAAAGGGTGCCAGCCGGGAGGGCGCCGGAATCTCCTCCAGCCGCAGCTCGCCGCGGCACCGTGCCTGGCGAAGGGTTCCCAGGGCAAAGAGAAAATCTGCCGGAACCTGCTCGAGTGCGCTCACACTGGAAGATTATGCAACGCTTGCGCCCAAGCCCGGCAGGCTCGCCGCCGCCGGGCGTTCCGGTGCCGGGGTGCTGCGCGTGCCGGGCGTTCCGGTGCCGGGGTGCTGCGCGTGCCGGGCGTTCCGGTGCCGGGGTGCTGCGCGCGCCCCGGCAGCTGTAGCGCGGTGCTGCCTGCCGGGATTCAGGTGGCAGCGAGTTCGCGTTTGATCGCAGCGATGAAGGAATCGACGTCGTCGGGCGTCGTGTCGAAGGAGCACATCCAGCGCACCTCGCGGGTTGCCTCGTTCCAGTCGTAGAAACGGAAGGACGTGCGCAGCCGGTCCGCGACGCCCGCCGGCAGGACGGCGAAGACGCCATTGGACTCGGTTTTCTGGCTCAGCGCGATGCCGGGGATGGACTCGACGCCGGCGCGCAGCCGGGCCGCCATGGCATTGGCGTGCGCGGCGGAGCGCAGCCACAGACCGCCGTCGAGCAGGGCGATGAACTGGGCGGACATGAACCGCATTTTGGAGGCCAGCTGCATGTTCATCTTGCGCAGGTAGATCAGGCCGTGGGCGGCCTCCGGGTTCAGCGCCACGACCACCTCGCCGAACAGCAGGCCGTTCTTGGTGCCGCCGAAGGAGAGGATGTCCACGCCGGCGTCGCGGGTGAAGGCCCGCAGCGGCACGTTTAGATGGGCCGCTGCGTTGGCCAGCCGGGCGCCGTCCATATGCAGCTTCATGCCCTTGGAGTGGACATGCTCCGCGATGGCGCGGACTTCCTCCGGGGTGTAGCAGGTGCCGAGTTCAGTGGTCTGGGTGATGGACACGGCCAGCGGCTGGGCGCGGTGCTCGTCGCCCCAGCCCCAGGCTTCCTTATCGATCAGTTCAGGGGTGAGCTTGCCGTCCTCCGTGTGTACCTGGAGCAGCTTGATGCCGCCGATCCGCTCGGGGGCGCCGTTCTCGTCCATATTGATATGCGCCGTGGAGGCGCAGACCACGGCACCCCAGCGCGGCAGCAGGGACTGCAGCGAGAGCACGTTGGCGCCGGTGCCGTTGAAGACCGGGAAGCATTCGATGCCTTCGCCGAAGTGCTCCTCCATCAGCTGCTGCAGCCGGGCGGTGTAGTCGTCCTCGCCGTAGGAGACCTGATGACCTTCGTTGGCCGCGGCCAGGGCGGCCAGTACCTCGGGATGGACGCCGGAGTAGTTGTCCGAGGCGAAGCCCCGGACGGAGGGGTCATGGAGCCGCACCGCGGTGCTGGCAGGGGCAGTTTCAACGGTGCTGATGTCAACCGTGCTGGTCATCGCTTTGCTCACGCTTTCAGTGTAGAGAGGTCGGGCCTCAACGGCTAAGTTCGGCGGGTCGGCTCAACGGCTGAGCACCAGCCGCCGGCCGTTCAGCTCGGATGCCGGGGAGGTGAAGAGCCCGACGGCGGCGGCCGCCAGCTCTTCCACACCGGTGAAGCCGGGAAAGGTACGTTCGGGGGACTTCGCCCGCATGGCGGCATCCACGAGGGCCTTGACCACAAAGATCACAGCAGCGCTGTGCTGCTCCACCGGCCGGGAACTGCCGGGGCCGGCGGAACCGGTCTGCCCGCGGCGGAAGCCGTCGGCGACGGCCAGGGTCCAGGCCTCGGCCGCCGCCTTGGCCGCGACGTAGCTTGCTCCGCCCGCGGTGGGGCTGCCGACGGCGGTGGAGGAGACCATGGCGAAGCGGCCCGTGTCCGAGGCCGCGAGCTCGTCGTAGAAGACCCGGGTGACGTTCCGCAAGGTGGTGACGGCGCCGCGTTCCAGGAAGTCCCAGTCCGCGTCGCTCTGGTCCGTGATGCCCTTGGCGCCGCGCCAGCCGCCGACGAGGTGGACGACGCCGTCGACGGCCCCTGCCTCCGCGATGATCGTGGCGTGCAGCGACCGCACCTCCGCAAGGGAGGCGAGGTCGCAGACCAGCGGAACGACCCCGCTGCCGGCCGCCGCCGCGGCGGCCCCGATCCGGGGTCCGTCCGAGCCGACCGTGAAGACCCTATGGCCGGCGTCGTGCAGGGCCCGCGCGGTGGCGACCCCGGACGGCCCGCTGCCGCCGGTGACCAGCACCGTCAGGGTGCGGCCGGCACTCATCCGGCGTTCATGGCTGTAGCTGCCGCTCCGGCGGTTGTGCCGGTGTCCGGGTTGGTGTCTGTGCCGGCGTCCGAGGACCCCGTGATGCCTGCCGTGGATTCGATGACCGGGCGCATCTTCTTTTCCAGTGCCTCGTAGAACATGGACAGCGGGAACTCGTCGTCGAGTACTTGGTCCGTGAGGCCGCGCGGCGGGCCGGCCAGGGGCAGCGCGCCGGGGCCCTTGGCCCAGACGGAGGCCGGGTTGGGCGTGACCGTGCCGGAGATCAGCTCGTAGGCGGCGAGCCAGTGGGCCATCTTTGGACGGTCGATCGAGCGCCAGTACAGCTCCTCAATCCGGGCGCCAAGGGCAACCACGACGTCGGCAACCTCGTCCCAGTCGATGCTGAGCTTGCTGTCGGTCCAGTGCAGGACGTGGTGCTGGTGCATCCAGGCGAAGAGCAGCTGCCCGCCGAGGCCGTCGTAGTTCCGGACGCGGCTGCCGGTGATGGCGAAACGGAAAATCCGGTCGAAGATGACGGCGTACTGGACCAGTTTGGCGTGCCGACGGGCCTCCGGATCAGCGTCCTCGTCCTTTTCGACTTTCACGGATTCGCGGAACGCGGTGAGATCACAGCGCAGTTCCTCGAGGGAGTAGAGGAAGAACGGCATCCGCTGCTTGATCATAAAGGGGTCGAAGGGCAGATCGCCGCGCATGTGGGTGCGGTCATGGATGAGGTCCCACATCACAAAGGTTTCCTGGGTCAGCGCCTGGTCCTCGAGCAGGGCGGCGGCGTCCTCGGGCAGCTGCAGCGAGGTGATGTCCGTGGCGGCGCGCAGCACACGGCGGAAGCGGGCGGCCTCGCGGTCGGCGAAGATGGCACCCCAGGTGAAGGTGGGGGTTTCCCGGACGGCGACGGTTTCCGGGAACAATACCGCGGAGTTGGTGTTGTAGCCCGGGGTGAAGTCGAGGAAACGGATCGGTACGAAGAGTTTGTTGGAGTACTCGCCCTCTTCCAGCCCGGCGATGAACTCCGGCCAGATGACCTCAATCAGCACGGCCTCGACCAGCCGGCTGCTGCTGCCGTTCTGCGTGTACATCGGGAAGACCACGAGGTGCTGCAGGCCGTTGACCCGGTGCTGCTGCGGCTGGAAGGCCTGCAGGGAGTCCAGGAAGTCGGGCACTCCGAAGCCGCCGTCGGCCCAGTTGCCGAAGTCGGCCACAAGCAGCTCGAGGTAGCCCGCGTCGTGGGTGAAGGCGGGGGCCAGAGCCGTGATCGCGGCCGTGATGGCGCCGACGTGCTCTTCGGCGGCCTCGTGGTTTGCGGCCTCCGGGACGGATCCGTCCTGGATCTGGAGGGCCTGCAGTGCGATGGCGGCGCTCTTGAGCCGCTGCCAGTCCGGGGAGTTGGCGGTGATGGCGGCGGTAATGGGGGCGGCGGGGGTGATAGCGGTGGTAGTCATCGGCTGCAGGCGCCTTTCTGATTGCGGGGAGCGTCGCTCGTCTGTAACTACAGCGAGCGTAGCAAGCAATCAGGACTCCTAATGCAAAATTGCTTCGAGCATAAGAAAGACTGTGGCAAGAGGGTCAGCAAAGCGGCTCCAGCTACAGCGGTGGCGGCGCTGCCCATCCGGGCCAAGGGGACATGCCCCGCGCCGAGGCCAGCGGGTGGACATAGTGTCATTGTGCCCGGTCCCGGGTGCGAAGAATGGGCATGTCCCGCTGGACTGGACACCGGCCCAAAGGGACATGCCCCGCGTCGGGGACAGCGGGTGGACATAGTGTCATTGTGCCCGGTCCCGGCGAATTCCAGGGGTCGATGCAACACCCGAGGTCAGCTGGCTTCCAGTAAAGCACGAAGACGCTCGGCCGGGGTGTCCCAGTCGAGTGTTTTGCGTGGTCGGGCGTTGAGTTCCTGGGCGA
>NZ_JBWZCH010000022.1:0-75931 GCF_059383435.1 Pseudarthrobacter sp. HLT1-7
TCGCCCAGGAACTCAACGCCCGACCACGCAAAACACTCGACTGGGACACCCCGGCCGAGCGTCTTCGTGCTTTACTGGAAGCCAGCTGACCTCGGGTGTTGCATCGACCCCTGGAATTCGCCGGGACTGGGCACAATGACACTATGTCCACCCGCCGGCCCCGGCGCGGGGCATGTCCCCTTCAGGCCTGTGTCCTGTCCGGCGGGACATGCCCATTCTTCGCGCCCGGAACTGGGCACAATGACACTATGTCCACCCGCCGGCCCCGGCGCGGGGCATGTCCCCTTGGGCGGGTGTCCTGTCCAGCGGGACATGCCCATTCTTCGCGCCCGGAACTGGGCACAATGACACTATGTCCACCCGCCGGCCCCGGCGCGGGGCATGTCCCTGAGCCGCGCCCTCGCGCCCCGGCCCTCGCGCCCCGGCCCTCGCGACCCGTGCCCTCGCCCTGGCCCCCGGGGACCTGAGCCCGGCCCCGGCCCAGGACTCCCGGACGAACTATTGACAAAGCGCGCTAGCCGCGGACCGCCGCCAACGCGTCCTGGACGGCGCCGACGGCAACCGCTACATCGGCGTCGTCCGTACTCCAGTTACTGACCGAGATCCGCAGGATGTCCCGGTCCTGCCAGCGCGAGCCCGACATCCATACCCGGCCGTTGCTGATGATCCGGGCGGTCACCGCGCGCGTGACGGCGTCGTCCCCGAAGGCCAGCGACACCTGGGTGTAGTCGACGTCGTTGAGCACCTCGACCCCGTCCAGCGCGGACAGCTGCTCCGCCAGCTGCGCGGCGCGCCGCACCAGTTCGCGGATTTGGACGGCGACACCGTCCCTGCCGAGGGACTTCAGGGCGGCCCAGACAGGCACCCCGCGGGCTCGGCGGGACAGCTCCGGGACCTTCTCGAACGGGTCCGCCGCACCCTCCCCTTCGTGGATCAGGTAGCTCGTGTGCAGGCCCATGGCGGAGCGCAGTGCCTGGGCGTCCCGGACGACGGCGATGCCGCAGTCGTAGGGGACGTTGAGGGTTTTGTGCGCGTCGGTGCCCCAGGAGTCGGCCAGTTGCAGGCCGGCCGTGAGACCGGACAGTTCGGGGACGGCCGCGGCCCAGAGCCCGAAGGCGCCGTCCACGTGCACCCAGGCGCCATGCGATTTCGCGACGGCGATCGCCTCGGCGAAGGGGTCAAAGGCTCCGGAATGCAGGTTTCCGGCCTGCAGACAGACCAGCGCCGGGGCCCGGCCGGACCTGTTCGCGCGGCTGGGGGCGCCGTCCAGCGCACGTTCGAGGGCGCGGTCCAGTTCCTTTGGAATGATGCGGCCCTGCCGGTCCGCGGGGACGGGCGTTGGCCGGCCCAGCCCGAGGTACCGCAGGCCGAGGTCGATCGTGTCGTGCCGTTCCTGCCCCACAAAGCAGTGGATTTCGGTGCTCCGGCGAGGCCGCTGCCGTCCAGATCCCAGCCGGCCTCGGCCATCAGGCGCCACCGCGCCGCGGCGAGGCCGGTGAAGTTGGCCATGGTGGCGCCCGTGGCGAAGCCGACGTCGGACTCCTCCGGAAGCCCCAGCAGCTCCAGGAGCCAGCCGCCGGCGGCCTCCTCGATGGCCGCGCTGGCCGGGGTGGCGTAGCGCAGCCCGGCGTTCTGGTCCCAGGCGCTGACCAGCCAGTCCGCGGCCAGTGCCGCGGGCAGGGTGCCGCCGATGACCCAGCCGAAGAAGCGTCCGGAGGGCATGGCCATCAGCCCCGGTTCGGCCCTGGTGGCCAGATAGTCGATGACGTCCGCGGCCGGCATGCCCTCCGCGGGCAGGGGACCGCCGAAGACGGACGCCAGGTCCCCCGCGGTGACGCGCGGACCCACAGGGCGCGTTCCCTGGCTCTCCAACCATTCGCGGGCATGCCGGGCCGCCGCCGCCAGGGCATCGCTGTAGCGTTTTTCAGGTGCTGACATAGCTGCATGCTACGCCCGTACCCCCGGCTTTCGGGAGGGCACCGCGGGCAGGGGCCGCGGGAGGGCACCGCGGATGACCCAGCCGAAGAAGCGTCCGTCCGGGCACAGGTCAGGCGAAACTGTCCTGCCAGATGTCCGAACCGAGCTTGAGGATCAGGGCGGCCACCACCACGAGGAAGACAATCCGGATGAACTTGCTTCCCTGGTTGACGGCCGTCCGCGCGCCGAGATAACCACCGGCCATGTTCGCCGCGCCGAGTACCAGCCCGAGGCCCCAGAGCACGGCGCCGTGCGGCACAAAGAACAGCAGCGCGCCGGCGTTGGTGGCTACGTTCACGATCTTGGCCTTGGCGCTGGCCTCGAGGAAGGCGTAACCCATCGCCGAGACGAGCGCGATGATGAGGAAGGACCCGGTCCCCGGGCCGATCAGGCCGTCGTAAAAACCGATCACTCCCCCGATCAGGCAGGCAAGGACGTAGTGCCGGTGGCCGTCATGCCGCAGCCTGGTCAGCTCCCCCACGTTCGGGCGGAAAGCCGTGAACAGTGCGACGGCGACCAGCGCGGCCACGATGATCGGCTTGAACACGCTCGCCGGGAGGGTGGCAGCGAGCACCGCCCCGCCGAAGCTGCCGGCCAGGGCGATCACTGCCATGGGCAGGGCTGTGCGCAGGTCCGGCCGGACGCGGCGGTAGTACGTGACGGCGCTGGTTGTGGTGCCGAAAATCGACCCCATCTTGTTGGTGGCCAGTGCCTGCACCGGGCTGATGCCCGGGACCAGCAGCATCACCGGGAGCTGGATCAATCCGCCGCCGCCCACGACGGCGTCGACCCAGCCCGCGGCGAAACCGGCCACCACGATCAGGATGAGGGTGCTGAGCTCGATCGACTCGAGTCCGGAAACCACGCCTGCCGGGACAGCGGGTTAGTTGTTGCGGACGGCGTTGACACAAAAGTCAACAGCCTTGTCCACGGCGATGTTTTCGGCGTTGCCACTGCGGCGGTCCTTGATCTCCACGACGCCGTCCACGAGCCCGCGCCCGACGGCGAGGATGGTGGGGACGCCCACGAGCTCGGCGTCGCCGAACTTCACCCCCGGGGAGACCTTGGGGCGGTCGTCATAGATGACGTCGAGGCCGGCGGCTTCGAGCTCCTGGGACAGCTTTTCGGCGGCTGCGAAGATTTCCTCGCCGCGGCCCACGGCCACCACATGGACATCGGCCGGCGCGACGGCGCGCGGCCAGACGAGGCCCTTGTCGTCGTGGTTGGACTCGGCCAGGGCGGCAACGGCGCGGGTGACGCCCACGCCGTAGGAGCCCATGGTGACCACAACCTGCTTGCCGTTCCGGTCCAGGACCTTGAGTTCGAGGGCTTCAGCGTACTTGCGGCCGAGCTGGAAGATGTGGCCCATCTCGATGCCGCGGGCGGTTTCCAGCGGACCCGAGCCGTCCGGGGCCTCGTCGCCGGCGCGGACCTCGGTGCACTCGATGACGCCGTCCCAGCCGAAGTCGCGTCCGGCCACGAGGCCGAAGACATGCTTGCCGGCCTCGTTGGCGCCGGTAATCCAGGCCGAACCGCTGACGACGCGGGGATCCACGAGGTAGAGCAGCTTGGCGGCACCCTCGGTGCCCAGCAGGGGCGCGTCCGGGGACAGGCCCGGGCCAAGGTAACCCTTGACGATGAGCGGCTGCTTCTTGAGGTCTTCCTCGTTGGCGGCTTCGAGCATGATCTCGCCGGCGATCGGCAGAAACGAACCGATGGTCGCCTCGACGCGCTTGAGGTCGACGGCGCGATCGCCCGGCAGGCCGATGACCACGATCTGGCGCACCCCGGTGGGCAGGGTGACGGCGAGGACGACGTTCTTGAGCGTGTCCGCGGCAGTCCAGGCGCCGCCGTCGGACTCCGCACGGGGAACCATGACGTTGGCGGCGTCGACGAGCGTGTCGATGGTGGGGGTGTCCGGGGTATCCCGGACTTCCGCGGCCGGGGCGTTCGTGAAGTCGATGTCCGCGGGGACCACCGTGGTGACGGCCTCGACGTTGGCCGCGTAGCCGCCGGCGGAGCGCACGAAGGTGTCCTCACCGATCTCTGTGGGGTGCAGGAATTCCTCGCTCCTGGAGCCGCCCATGGCGCCGGCCGTAGCCGCGACCGGAATCACGTCAAGGCCGAGGCGCTCGAAGATCTTCAGGTACGCGCCGCGGTGCGCGGCGTAGCTGGCGTCCAGGCCGGCGTCGTCGACGTCGAAGGAATAGGAGTCCTTCATGATGAATTCACGGCCTCGCAGCAGGCCGGCCCGGGGGCGCGCCTCGTCTCGGTACTTGTTCTGGATCTGGTAGATGCTCAGCGGCAGGTCCTTGTACGAGGAGTACAGATCCTTGACCAGGAGGGTGAACATTTCCTCGTGGGTGGGCGCGAGCAGGTAGTCGTTGCCCTTGCGGTCCTTGAGCCGGAAGATGCCCTCGCCGTATTCGGTCCAGCGGTTGGTGACCTCGTAGGGCTCCTTGGGCAGCAGCGCCGGGAAGTGGACTTCCTGCGCGCCGATGGCGGTCATTTCCTCGCGGATGACCCGCTCCACCTTGCGCAGCACGCTCAGTCCCAGCGGCAGCCAGGTGTAGATGCCCGGCGCGGCCCGGCGGATGTAGCCGGCGCGGACGAGGAGCCGGTGGCTGGCCACCTCGGCGTCGGCAGGATCTTCACGCAGGGTGCGCAGGAACAGCTTGGAGAGTCGAAGGACCACGGGGTATCCATCCATTTCTGGGAGGTGCGGGCGAAACCGGTCACACCGGTCAAAGCGTCTGGGTACTAATCTACCGTCAGCCCGGGCACGGAGGGGCCACGCCATCACCGACGGAAGACCCCTGGCCGTTGCCGGCTGGCCATTCCCGCTATGGCATGGCACGGCGGCCCCAGCACCGCCCTATTGTTGGATCTGCGTTCCGTGGCGTTGCCCTATCTGCTGGAGGGTGTTCCGGAACTGGCAAAGCGGCCGGTGACGCCGGAGCCGCTGCGCGAGGTAACGTCAGGTGAGGACGCCAGCGGGCATTTTGCTTGGTTCGTCAGGGGTCCAGGGAAACGCATGCACCATGGGCGCCCTCCCTCAGATGGAATGCGATGGCAACTGCCTCGTCTTCATCGCTTACCCCTCTGCTAATCCGGACAAGGCGCCTAGAAAAGTACGGTCGCGAAAGTGCCCACCCGGTGGAAGCCGACGCGCTCGTAGCTGGCGCGGGCCCGGGCGTTAAAGTCGTTGACGTAGAGACTCGTCACCGGCGCTAGGGCCTGGGCGAGGACCGCGACGGCGGCCATGTACCCGGCGCTCAGGCCCTGGCCACGGAAGTCCGGGTTCATCCAGACACCCTGGACCTGGGTCACTTCCGGGGTGACCGCGCCGAGTTCAGCCTTGAAGATCACTTCGCCGTCCGTGTTCAGGTGGACCAGCGAATGCCCCTGGCGGATCAATGCCTTCACCCGGCGGCTGTAGTACTCCCGGCCGCCGAGATAGGGCGAATAGCCTACTTCCTCCTCGAACATGGCGGCGCAGGCGGGCAGGATCCGGTCGAAATCCGCTAGCTGGCCGAATCCCAGCAACGGGTTCGGCGGGACTGCGGGCGGTCCGGAGATGGTCATCAACGGCTGGTCGTCCCGGATTTCCTGGGCGTTGAGGCCCAGCCGCTCCAGCTCGGTATAGAGGGGAAGCACCGTCCCTGCCGGGCCGAAGATCGAGGCGTACCGCCGGCCCAGGCGGTGCGCGGCCGCCGCGACGATCCCCGCGAAGTCCGGGTCGAGCTGCACCGGCACCAGATTGGCGCCGGCCCAGCAGGCACCGAGGAGCACCCCGCCGTCGAACACGCCAAGAATACTGGCGCCCCCGGCGGTGGGGGACGCCGATCCGGCGATCTGCAGATGGGAAAGGATAAAGACGTTGGCGACGGCGTCCTGCCGCGCCAGGTCCAGCAGTTGTGCAGTGTCCGGGCCCCCGAGGACCCGGACTACGACGCCGGGAGCGGCGCCGTCCTTACGAGACGCTAACCACGGGGCTACCCTTGACAGCATCTTTGCCATCGGCCTCCCCCATCTCTTCGGCGATACGCATGGCTTCCTCGATCAGTGTCTCAACAATCTGGTCCTCAGGGACAGTCTTGATGACCTCTCCCCGCACGAAGATCTGGCCCTTGCCGTTGCCGGAGGCAACACCGAGGTCGGCTTCGCGGGCTTCGCCGGGGCCGTTGACGACGCAGCCCATGACGGCGACGCGCAGCGGGATCTCCATGCCTTCCAGGCCTGCGGTGACCTGTTCGGCGAGGGTGTACACGTCCACCTGGGCGCGGCCGCAGGACGGGCAGGAAACAATCTCAAGCTTGCGCGGGCGCAGGTTGAGTGACTGTAGGATCTGGTTGCCCACCTTGATTTCCTCGACCGGCGGGGCGGAGAGGGAAACCCGGATGGTGTCGCCGATGCCGCGGGAGAGCAGGGCTCCGAAGGCGGTGGCGGACTTGATGGTCCCCTGGAACGCCGGGCCGGCCTCGGTGACACCGAGGTGCAGCGGCCAGTCGCCCCGTTCGGCCAGCATCTCGTAGGCGGCCACCATGATGACCGGGTCATTGTGCTTGACCGAGATCTTGAAGTCGTGGAAACCGTGCTCCTCAAACAATGAGGCTTCCCAGACGGCGGATTCCACGAGGGCTTCCGGGGTGGCCTTGCCGTACTTCTTCAGGATGCCGGGCTCGAGGGAGCCGGCGTTGATGCCGATGCGGATCGAGGTGCCATGGTCCTTCGCGGCGCGGGCAATATCCTTGACCTGATCGTCGAACTTGCGGATGTTGCCGGGATTCACGCGGACCGCGGCGCAGCCCGCTTCGATCGCGGCGAAGACGTACTTCGGCTGGAAGTGGATGTCCGCGATGACCGGGATCTGGGACTTCCTGGCGATGATCGACAGCACCGCGGCGTCGTCGGCGGACGGGCAGGCGACGCGCACGATGTCACAGCCGGAAGCGGTGAGTTCGGCGATCTGCTGCAGTGTGGCGTTGATGTCCGTGGTGGGCGTGGTGGTCATCGACTGCACGCTGATGGGGGAATCGGAGCCGACGCCGACGGAGCCCACCTTGATCTGGCGGGTCTTCCGACGCGGAGCAAGAACGGGGGGCGGTGCTGACGGCATTCCCAGGCTGACCGAGGTCACATGGACTCCTTGTGTGGAAGTAACGGCATCGAAGTAACGGCTCGAAGGATCGAAGGTCTGTGGCGGGACGGGCTAGGCGGCGTGATCGGCCAGGAGGCCGGTCACGGGTGCCCAGGCGGTGGTGCGGGTGCCGGAGATGGCGCCGGCGGCCGCGAACGGGTCCTGCATGAGGAGCTCGTTCAGGGCCGTCTCATCGGCAGCCTTGAAGATGAGCAGGGCTCCGGCGCCGTCACCGTAGGGCCCGCTCGCCAGCAGCTTGCCGTCCCGGGCAAGTTCCGCGGTCCATTCGCGGTGCGCGGGACGGCTGGTGGCGCGGGCTTCGGAGGATTCGGCGTCATATACGTACTCAACAGCAAAAACAGTCATGTGAATACACTATCTCCCCGCTCGCCTGAGTACCCATCCGGGCGGGTTGCTTTCCGGGCGGTGACGGCTGTCCCGAGTCGGCAGGATGCTGCGTCAGCCGAGGAAAAATACCTTGGCCAGGGCGGCGATGCCGGCCGCCCACAGCATGGACGTGAGGGTACCGATGATGAAACGTTCCGCGGCCACCGGGGTCTCCTTCAGCTCGGCGAAGCGTCCGAGTCCCTTGATGGCGACGACGTAGGCGATGGCGACGGGCTGGCCGGTGAGGATCGCGGTGCAGACCGCCAGCCGCTCGAGGACGCCGATGATCGCGCCGCCGCGCAGGATGCGGGCGCTGCTGACCGCTGCGGCGGCTGCTGCGGGTCCGGACGCCGCGGTTCCTGGCGCTGCGTCCTGCGCCGGCCCCGTTTCCGGCCCGGCGCTTGGATCGACTGTGACGTCCGCGGCGGGGTCTCCCGCGGGGTCTCCCGCGCCGACGGCGGCAGCGCCGGCGTCGGCCCGGTCATCGATGGTGCGGGCGAGCCTGAAGACGAGGGCCGTCACGGGCCAGCCGGCAAAACCGGCCAGGAGCAGGGCCAGAGTGATCCAGAGGGCGTTCACCGATCTCCTTCTGTGCTGTTTTCCCGGGCGCTGCTGTCCTTGGTGCTGCTGACCTTGGTGCTGGTGTCCTTGGTGCTGGTTTCCTCGGGCGCGGTGGTGTCCGCGCCGGCAATCAGTCCGTGGGCAAGGGTCAGCAGCGTTTCGGCGGCCGGTCTCGCCGCCCATTCTTCCTGCCAGCCGGAGCGCAGCAGTGCACGGCTCACCGATTGTTCCGTGATTCCGAGATTTTTGGCCGCAATTTTCTGCGTGCCGTGCGTGCCAGACTGGCCGTGCGTGCCAGACGTGCCGTGCGTGCCGGACTGGCCGGACTGGACCGAGCGCAGCACATCCACTACTTTCCACTGGGCCGCGGTCCGGTCCTGGACCAGGCGGCCGATCAGCCGCAGCACCGCCTCTGCGTTCGCGCAGGCCCGGGCTCCGGCCGAGCCGTCCGCCGACGGGGCAGCTTCTCCCCTGCGCAGGCCGCCGGAGACCACGGCGAGAGGCACATGGGCGGCGGCGGACTTGGCCTTGTCCACGGCCAGCCGGGCCGCCACGAAAGCAGGTCCGGATCCTTCACGCGGGCTGGCGGGCAAGGGCAGGTCCACCCTTCCGACGCCGATCCCCACGTACCAGCGGCCGCTCCGCAGGGCATGCAGGGCGATCTCCACGACTTCACCGGGGCGTTCCACAACACCCTGGACCTCGTCGCCGACGGAGCGTTCGAAGCGCCCCGCGGTGGACAGCGCCGCCAGTTCCGCGAGCAGGCCAGGGACACGGTCGACGTCGGTAGTACTGCCGCGCTGGTCGATGGTCATGACGTACATAGCCCCAGCTTAGAAGGCTGATCTTCAATAATCAATCATTTTCAACTGATTATTCAAAATAAGCCGAAATAAGCTTAGAGGAGTAAATCAACGAATTCCGGTTCCAACGACTGGTGGCCTCAGCCGAAGAGGTTGACCGGCTTGACGATGTCCGCGTAGATCAGCAGCGCCCCCATGCCCATCAGCAGCACCGCCACCACATAGGTCACCGGCAGCAGCTTGGCGATGTCGAACGCGCCGGGGTCCGGGCGGCCGAAGAGCTTGGCGATCCTGCGGCGGGCCCCCTCGTAGAGCGCGCCGGCAACGTGGCCGCCGTCGAGCGGCAACAGCGGAATCAGGTTGAACACGGCCAGCGCGAAGTTGAGGCCGGCCAACAGTCCCACCAACGCGGCCAAGCGGGACTGCAGCGGAACCTGTTCCATGGCGGCGACCTCGCCGGCCACGCGCCCCACCCCGACGACGCTGATGGGGCCGTTGGGGTCGCGGGGTTCATCGCTGAAGGCGGCCTGCGCCACGCCGGCCACACGGGCCGGAAGGTTAAACACGACGCCGGCGATCTGCCGGATGTTCTCGCCCGCCATCGGAAGCACGGTCGACGCCGGCTGCGGTACCAGCGTTGTCTGCGCGCCGATGCCGAGGAAGCCGACATCCTGGTACTGGAGCTTGCCGTCGGCGTCCTTGGCCTGCCGGCCGTCGTCGCCGACCACCGGGCGGGCGGAGAGCACCGGCGTGACGGTAGTGGTGACGGCGGCGCCGTCGCGCTCCACCGTGATGCTGACCGGCCTGCCCGCCGAAGCGCGGATCCAGCCGGTAAGTTCGTCCCAGCTGGTGACGGCCTTGCCGTCGAAGGACGTGATGGTGTCGTTGGGCTTGAGTCCCGCCGCGGCGGCCGGCGTGAGCTTGCAGTCGGCGGAGTTCGGGTCCAAGGTCTCGCCGGCCTTGACCTGGCATTTGGAGACGTCGGCGACGGCGGTGGTCTGGGTGGCGATGCCGAATCCCATCAGCAGCACGGCCGTCAGCGCAAGTCCGATCAGCATGTTCATGGCCGGGCCACCGAGCATGATGATGATTTTCTTCCAGACCGGGAGCCGGTAGAAGACGCGGTTCCCGTCGTCCGGGCCGATTTCCTCATGGGCCAGCGAGCGGGCGTCCGAGGCGAGGCTCTGGAACATGCCGGTGCTGGAGGGGCGGACGGTGCCGTCCTCCTTGTTCGGCGGGTACATGCCGATCATGGAGACGAAGCCACCCAACGGGATGGCCTTGAAGCCGTACTCGGTCTCGCCCTTCTTCCGGGACCAGAGCGTAGGGCCGAAGCCGATCATGTACTTGGTGACGCGGACCTTGAAAAGCTTGGCCGGCAGCAGGTGCCCCACCTCGTGCAGGGCAATGGATACGGCGATGCCGATCGCCACAAAGACGACACCGAGGATAAAGAGGAGTACTGGGCTCATGCTGTGTTCTGCTGCTTCCTAGACGCTTCTGACGGCTAAACGTTCGTGGGTGCGGGCGCGTGCCCATCCTTCAGCATCCAGCACGGACTCCACGGTCAGCCCGGAGGATCCTGTGTGTTCGCTGAGTACGGCTTCGATGGTATCGACAATGCCGGTGAAACGGATCCGGCCGGCGTGGAAGGCCATAACAGCTTCCTCGTTCGCTGCGTTGAACACGGCGGGGAAGGTGCTCCCCTGCTTTGCGGCGTCTTTGGCCAGCCCGACGGCGGGAAAGGCCGCGGTGTCGAGCGGCTCGAAGGTCCAGCTGGTGGCCTTGGTCCAGTCGCAGGCCTGCGCGGCCCTGGGTACCCGGTCCGGCCAGCCGAGTCCCAGGGCGATGGGCAGGCGCATGTCCGGCGGGGAGGCCTGGGCCATCGTGGAGCCGTCGACGAACTGGACCATCGAGTGCACCACGGACTGCGGGTGGACCACGACGTCGATCTGCTCCAGCGGGATGTCGAAGAGCACGTGCGCCTCGATCACCTCCAGGCCCTTGTTGACGAGGCTGGCGGAGTTGGTGGTGACCATCAGGCCCATGTCCCAGGTGGGGTGGGCCAGTGCCTCCTGCGGGGTGACGCCGCGGAGTTCGTCCCGGGTCTTGCCTCGGAACGGGCCGCCGGAAGCTGTGAGGATCAGCCGGTCCACCTCGGCGGCGTTGCCGGAGCGCAGGCACTGGGCGATCGCGGAGTGTTCGGAGTCCACCGGGACAATCTGGCCTTCGCGGGCCGCGGCTTTCACCAGCGCGCCGCCCACAATCAGGGACTCCTTGTTGGCCAGGGCCAGGGTGGCGCCGGATTTGAGCGCGGCCAGGGTGGGAGCCAGGCCGATGGAACCGGTGATGCCGTTGAGCACCACGTCGGCGTCGATTTCCGCGATCCGGGTGGAGGCATCCGGTCCGGTGATGATCTCGGGGCGGTAGTTTGCGGCGCCGGCCGCACGGGCGGCGTCGTCGATCAGCTCCTGCAGCGCTTTCGCGTCGCCGGACGCGGCGCCGACCGCCCGGGCGCGAGTGTGGACGGCCTGCCGGGCCAGGAGTTCCAGATTGCCGCCGCCGGCGCTGAGCGCGACGACCTCAAAAAGGTGCGGGGCGCCGTCGACGACGTCAATCGCCTGCGTGCCGATGGAACCGGTGGACCCGAGGAGGACGATCTTGCGCGGCTGCATGATTCAAGTATCCCGCACGGCGTTCTGTGCTCGGCGTGCCCGCGGGACGGGACTGGTCGGCAGACTGCGGGCGCGTGTTGTAGCCTTGGCCGAACGCGGACAAATGAAGACTGGGGGCGGCCTTGGCCGAGAAACGAACGGCGTGGTCGAATGCTGAAGTGGCGGCCACCGTGATGTTTACCATCTCGTTCGGGTGTTCAACTTCGGACATGTGCCGGGCTGGTTCCCGCTGAGTGGCAGCCTGGATGCGAGCTGCGTCCTGGAACCGAACGATTTCATGGCACTCCCCCGGCCCGCGTAGTTCAGAGCTCCGCGATCGTGGCCCAGTGCCGAAATCGGGTCTGCCCTGAATCCAACTTATTACCCGGCCAGCCGCGTCCAGGCCGCACCGGCCTGGGCACTGGTTTGGTGCCCAGGAGCACCCATTCGCCACAGATGGCCGCTACGGGACCCGCCAACCCGGCCATTCGTGGCGAATCGACGAACATTCAGACCCGCGCAATCGCCCCATCCGCCCACCGGAGCTCCAATTCGACGCAAATGGCCGCTACGGGACCCGCCAACCCGGCCATACGTGGCGAACCGTGGCGAATTCAGCCCGGACTCCGGCATAGCCACAGCAAAACGCCGCGCGGTAGGCGCTTGCCTGCCCACGGAGCACCCATTCGCCACAATTGGCCGCCACGGGACCCTCCAACCCGGCCATTCGTGGCGAATCGTGGCGAATTCAGCCCGGACTCCGGCATAGCCACAGCAAAACGCCGCGCGACCGCCCCATCTGCCCACCGGAGCACCCATTCGGCGCAAATGGCCGCTACAGGACCCGTCAACCCGGTCATTCGTGGCGAATCGACGAGATCCACGCCGTCGGAGCCTTCACTTCGAGACCCCAGGACGCCCCCGAGGCACGGGTTGCCCGCCGCGGGCGGCAGCAGGGCGGCCCCCGCCTGGAACTAGAGCCCGGCCCGGCGGAGGGTGGCGTCGGCGTGCTTGAGGATGGGGCCGTCGATCATCCTGCCTTTGTACTGGAACACTCCGCTGCCTGCCGCGGAGGCAGCCTCGAGCAGTTCTGTGGCCGCCGCAACATCAGCCTCGGACGGCGCGTAGGCTTCGCGGACCACGGGCACCTGGTTCGGGTGGATGCAGGCCTTGGAGCCGAAGCCCGAGGCGACGGCGTCGCGGGATTCCGAGGCCAGGCCCGCAAGGTCCGGGATGTTGACGTAGACGGAATCGATGGCGTCCTTGCCGAAGGCGCCGGCCGCCAGGAGCACGGCGGAGCGGGCGTGCAGCGCGACAGCACGGTAGGCGCCGTCGTCGAACCGGCTGGAGGTGCCGCCGAGGGAGGCGAGCAGATCCTCGGCGCCCCACATCAGGCCCACCACATTGGGCTCGGCCGCAATGGCGGCGGCGTTGACAACCCCCAGCGCGGTCTCACACAGCGCAATCACGCTGTAGCCCTCAAGTTCCTTGAGCTGGGCGGCGCTTTCGGCCTTGGCGAGCATGATGTGGCGGTACGGGGTGTGCTTGAGGCAGTGCATGTCCTTCTCGAATGCCTCGGTGCCGGCCGGATTGACCCGGATGATGGTGCGGCTCGGATCCAGTTCCGGGACGTCACCTTCAGCGCCGAGCTGGGCGAGGATGGCGCCGCGGGCACGCTGTTTGTCGGCCGGGGCGACGGCGTCCTCGAGGTCCACGATCACACCATCGGAACGCTCGGACGCCTTCTGGTAGCGCTCGGGGCGGTCGGCCGGGCAGAACAGCAGGGCAGGGCCCATCAGGAAGCTCATGTGTCTAATCTCCTTGTTGCGCCTTTTGCGCGCGTTCATTCCGGGCTTCGCTGACGGCGGCGCTATACGCCTCACGGGTCCACATCAGGCAGCTGCGGGTGGCGAGGGCCACCACGTCGCCGTGCTGGTTCCGGCCGGTGTGCTTCATGGTTACGATACCTCGGCCGGGCCGGGAGGAGGACAGCCGCTTCCCGGTCACCACGGTCTCCGTGTACAGCGTGTCGCCGTGGTACATCGGGTGCGGGAAGGACACATCCGTCATGCCCAGCTGGGCAATGATGGTGCCCTGGGTCAGCTGCGGGACGGACTGCCCCACCACGGTGGCCAGGGTGAACATCGAGTTCATCAGCCGCTGGCCGAAGGGCTGGTCAGCGCTCCAGGCGGCATCGAGGTGCAGCGCCTGGGTGTTCATGGTCATGGTGGTGAACAGGACGTTGTCCGTCTCCGTGACGGTCCGGCCGGGACGGTGCGCGTAGACCACATCCTCCTCAAGCTCGTCGAAGTAGAGGCCCCGCTGTTCAATAACTCGGGGTTCAATCACGCGTTGGGGGTCCGTCGTCATACCGTCAGTTCCTGGTCTTCCTCGAAAAGTTCGGCCCCGGTGGCCGCGGCCACGTCGTCGACCGACACGTTGGGGGCCAGTTCACGCAGTACCAGCCGGGATCTGCCGCCCTCGGTCACGACGTCGATCACGGCGAGGTCGGTGATGATCCGGTCCACGCAGGCTTTGCCCGTCAGCGGGAGCGTGCACTGTTCCACGATCTTGGGCCCGCCGTTCCGGTCCACGTGCTCCATCATCACGATCACCTTCTTGGCGCCGAAGACGAGGTCCATGGCGCCGCCCATCCCCTTGACCATCTTGCCCGGGATCATCCAGTTGGCCAGGTCCCCGTTCTGCGCCACCTCCATGGCGCCGAGGACGGCCACATCCACGTGCCCGCCCCGGATCATGCCGAACGAGGCTGCGGAGTCGAAGAACGCGGCGCCCTTGTTGACCGTGACAGTTTCCTTGCCCGCGTTGATCAAGTCCGGATCGACCTCCTCCTCACGCGGGTACGGTCCGACGCCGAGGATGCCGTTCTCGGAATGCAGCACCACCTCGATGCCGGCGGGAATGTAATTGGGGATCAGCGTGGGCATCCCAATGCCGAGGTTCACGTACTGGCCGTTGTGCAGCTCCTGCGCCACCCGGGCGGCCAGTTCGTTGCGCGTCCAGCCCTTGATTTCGCTACCGGCGGGATGTTCGACGGCGGATCGCCGGTATTCGTGGCGGACGGCTTCCGGACGGGGAGGGGCGCCCTGCGCATTGTTCGTTTCCACGGTTACGCTCCTGCCTGGTCGGTGCTGCGGGACGTGGTCCCGGACGTGGTCCCGGACGGCGACGCGGTGACCGTCCGTTTTTCGATGCGCTTCCCGGCCCCGGGCGCGAGCACAACCCGTTGGACGAAGATGCCCGGCACGTGGACGTGCTCCGGGTCCAGCTCCCCCGGTTCCACGAGTTCCTCAACTTCGGCGATGGTGATCTTCCCTGCCATGGCGCACAGCGGATTAAAGTTCATCGCGGTGGCGTGGAAGACGAGGTTGCCGTGCCGGTCGCCTTTCCAGGCGTGCACGAGGCCGAAATCGGGCGTCAGCGATTCTTCCAGAACGTAGTCGGCGCCGTTGAAACTCCGGACCTCCTTCGGGGCGGAGGCGATCGCCACGTTGCCGTCGGCGTCGTACTTCTGCGGCAGACCGCCGTCGGACACCTGGGTGCCGACGCCGGCCGGGGTGTAGAAGGCGGGGATGCCCGCGCCGCCGGCCCGCAGCTTCTCGGCCAGCGTGCCCTGCGGGGTGAGGATCACCTCGAGTTCGCCGGAGAGGTACTGCCGGGCGAACTCCTTGTTCTCCCCCACGTAGGAGCTGATGGTGCGGCGGATCCGGCCCTCCCGCAGCAGGATCCCCAGCCCCCAGTCGTCCACTCCGCAGTTGTTGCTGACGGTCTCCAGGTTCGTGGCGCCGTGCCCGTGGAGGGCATCGATCAGGGCCACCGGAATCCCGCAGAGCCCGAACCCGCCGACGGCGAGCGAGGCGCCGTCGTGGATGTCCGCCACTGCCTCAGCAGCGCTGGCAACAACTTTGTTGATCATCAGTAATCCTTCCGGCCGGTCAGAGCCCCAGTTCGCGGGCGATCAGCATCAGCTGGACCTCCGTGGTGCCTTCGCCGACTTCAAGGATCTTGGAGTCGCGGTAGTGACGCGCCACGGTGAATTCGTTGATGAAGCCATAGCCGCCGAACACCTGGGTGGCGTCCCGCGCGTTGTCCATGGCTGCCTCGCCTGCGACCATCTTAGCGATGGCCGCCTGCGTCTTGAACGGCTTGCCGGCGAGCATCCGGGCGGCGGCGTCGTAGTAGGCCAGGCGGGCGGTGTGCGCGCGGGCTTCCATCCGGGCGATCTTGAAGGCGATGGCCTGGTACTTGCCGATGTTCTGCCCGAATGCGCTGCGCTCCTTGGCGTATTTCACCGACTGGTCCACGCAGCCCTGCGCCGCACCGACGGCCAGGGCCGCGATCGCGATCCGGCCCTCATCCAGAATAGAGAGGAAGTTGGCGTAGCCGCGGCCCTGCGCGCCGAGCAGGTTGGCCTCCGGGACGTGGACGTTGTTGAGGGTCAGCGGGTGCGTGTCCGAGGCATTCCAACCGACCTTGTTGTAGGCCTTTTCCGCTGTGAAGCCCGGGGTGTTGGTGGGCACCAGGATGGTGGAGATTTCCTTCTTGATGCTGCCGTCCGGGCGCTCCTCCTGGCCGGTCACCGCGGTGACGGTGACGAGCCTGGTGATGTCGGTGCCGGAGTTGGTGATGAACTCCTTGTTGCCGTTGATGACCCACTCCCCGCCACCGAGCTTGGCGGTGGTCTTGGTGCCCCCGGCGTCCGAGCCGGCTTCGGGCTCGGTCAGGCCGAAGCCTGCGAGCGCCTTCCCGGAGGCCAGCAGCGGCAGCCACTCCTCCTTCTGGGCGGCGTTGCCGAAGCGGTGGATCGGCATCGCGCCGAGGGAAACGCCGGCCTCCAGGGTGATGGCGACGGACTGGTCCACCCGTCCGAGCTGTTCCAGGGCCAGGGCCAGGGCGAAGTAGTCGCCGCCCATGCCGCCGAATTCTTCCGGGAACGGCAGGCCGAAAAGGCCCATGTCGGCCATCTGGGAGACCACCTCGTAGGGGAAGCTGTGTTCCTCGTCGTGTTTGGCGGAGACCGGGGCCACCACCTGGTCGGCGAATTCGCGGACGGTGTCGCTGAGGTCCTGGTAATCCTCGCTGAGTTCAAAATCTGGCATGGGGTGACTCCTCTGTCGGGTCTTAGTGTTCGGGTGTCTGTGAAATGGTGCTGAAGCTGTTAGGTGTTACTCCGTGCCCAGGGCGCTTCCTCGATCGTGTCCTCGGCTGCGTCCTCCACCGCGTCCTCCACCGCATCCACCAACTGCGGCGCGGCGGCCGGGCCGGCGGGGTGGATGGTGGCGAGCACCTGGTCCGCCTTCACGAGGTCGCCGGAGCTGATGCTGATATGCACCGTCCCGGCCAGCGGCGCCACGAGCTGGTGTTCCATTTTCATGGCCTCCACGGAGAGGAGCACCTGGCCGGCCTTCACCGTGTCGCCGTTGCTGACGGAGACGGACACTACTGTGCCGGGCATCGGCGAGCGCACCGCCGGGTCAGCGGCGCCCTCCTCGCGTTCGATCGCGGCGAGCACCCGGTCCAGCCGGCTCTCGCGAGTGAGCACCTCAAGCCGGCAGGACCAGCCCTCGCTGCCGAGGAAGAGCTCCGAGGGGGCGCCCGGCACCGGGTTGCTCCAGCTCGGAGTGACGGGGCCGGTGTAGACGGGCGCGAGTGAGTACGTCCGGGTTTCGCCGTCCAGCGTCAATACCGCGCCACTACGCCTGATGAACTGCAGGCTAGCCGGCCGTTGCGGGCCGTCTCCTACCGAGACGAGGACCGGACCGTCAGCGGCACGGCCTGTCACACCCACAGTTCCGATGCCGCCATCAGATGTTCCCAGGCTGACCCGCCAGGGAGCACGCGCGCCGAGACGCCAGCCGTCGCCGCGCTGCCAGGGACCCGCTGCCGTGACCGGATTGTTCTGCTCCGTCATGGCCAGCGCATACAACGCGGAAGCCACCAGCTCGAAGTCGCCCACGCGCCGGAAGCTGAAGTCAGGCATTTTGCGCTCGATCAGTCCGGTGTCGAGCCGGCCGGCGCGGACGTCGGCGTCGTTGATCAGCAGGCGGAGATATTCGACGTTGGTGTCCACACCGAGGGCGGTGTACCCGGCGAGCGCCTCGTCCAGGGTGTCCAGGGCCGCGGTGCGGTGTTCCCCCCACGCGATGACCTTCGAGATCATCGGATCATAGCTGGCGGAGAGCTCGAGACCCTCGATCAGGGCCGAGTCCACCCGTACGCGGCCGCGGTCCGTTTCGGCTTCGTTGCGGGGAGGGGCGCTGGGGCGCTGTGCGGGGCCGGGGATCTCGTCCAGCAGCCGGACATGTCCGGTGGAGGGCATGAAGTTGCGTTCCGGGATTTCCGCGTAGACGCGCGCCTCCACCGAATGTCCGGTGAGCACGACGTCGTCCTGCCGGACGGTGAGTTCCTCGCCGGCGGCGATGCGGACCTGCCATTCCACCAGATCGACGCCGGTGACCATCTCGGTGACCGGGTGCTCCACCTGCAGGCGGGTGTTCATCTCCATAAAGAAGAACTCGTCCGGGGCGTTGTCGGAGACCAGGAATTCCACGGTGCCGGCGCCGGAATAGTGGACGCTGCGCGCGGCGTTGCAGGCGGCCTCGCCGAGGCGGGCGCGGATTTCGGCGCCGTCGGGCAAGGATTCCAACAGCGGGGAGGGCGCTTCCTCGATGACCTTCTGGTGGCGGCGCTGCAGCGAGCACTCGCGCTCCCCCAAATGGATGACGTTGCCGTGGTTGTCCGCCAGGACCTGAACCTCGATGTGGCGCGGGGTCAGGACCAGGCGTTCAAGGAACAGCGTGTCGTCACCGAAGGCGCTGGCCGCGACCCGGCGGGCGGTGGCCAGGGTGGCTTCGAGGTCCTCGGGCCGTTCCACAATGTGCATGCCCTTGCCGCCGCCGCCGGCGGAGGGTTTGATCAGCAGCGGGAAGCCGACGCCGGCGGAGGCCTCGATGAGTCGGGCGTCCGTCATCCCGGGTTCGGCGATGCCCGGGACCACCGGCACGCCGTAGCCCGCGACGTGGTTTTTGGAGCGGATCTTGTCGCCCATGACGTTCAGGGCCTCGACTCCGGGGCCGATGAAGGTGATGCCGTCCTTCTCCAGCGCACGGGCAAAGTCGACGTTCTCGCTCAGGAAGCCGTAGCCGGGGTGCACGGCCTCGGCGCCGGTGTCGCGGCAGGCCTGGATGATGGCCCCGATCTTCAGGTAGCTCTCGGCGGCGGCCGCGGGTCCGATCCGCACGGCGACGTCTGCCTCTCGCACGTGCCTGGCTCCGGCGTCGGCGTCCGAATAGACGGCCACCGAACGGATGCCCAGGGCACGCAGGGTGCGGATCACACGGCACGCGATCTCGCCGCGGTTGGCCACGAGCACGGTACCGAACAGCGGCTTCCGGGGTGTCAGGGAGGTAGTAGTCGGCGAAGAAATGGTCATTGCGGGCTCACATCCGGAAAAGGCCGAAGGAGGTCTCCGGCAGCGGGGTGCGGGAGACGACGTCGAGCGCCAGTCCCAGGACGGTGCGGGTGTCCGCGGGGTCGATCACGCCGTCATCCCAGAGGCGGGCGGTGGAGTAGTAGGGGCTGCCCTGGTCCTCGTACTGGGCCTTGATGGGCGCCTTGAACGCTTCCTCGTCCGCGGCGGACCATTCCTCACCCCGGGCCTCATACTGGTCACGCTTCACGGTGGCCAGCACGCTGGAGGCCTGGTTGCCGCCCATGACCGAGATCCGGGACGCCGGCCACATCCACAGGAAGCGCGGCGAGTAGGCCCGCCCGCACATCGAGTAGTTGCCCGCGCCGAAGGATCCGCCGATCACGATGGTCAGCTTGGGCACCCGTGCGGTGGCGACGGCGGTCACCATTTTGGCGCCGTTTTTGGCGATACCGCCCTGCTCGTAGTCCTTGCCGACCATAAAGCCGGACAGGTTCTGCAGGAAGATCAGCGGGATCCCGCGCTGGTCGCACAGTTCGATGAAGTGCGCGCCCTTGAGTGAGGATTCGCTGAACAGCACCCCGTTGTTGGCCACGATGCCGACGGGGTGGCCGTGCAGCTTCGCGAAACCGGTGACCAGGGTGGTGCCGTAGTTCTTCTTGAACTCGTGGAAGCCGCTGCCGTCCACCAGCCGGGCGATGACCTCGCGCACGTCGTACTGCGCGTTGACGTCGGTAGGTACGGCGCCGTAGAGTTCGTCCGGATCCGCCAGGGGCTCGACGACGGTGTCGACGTCCCAGACCGGGGCAGCCGGCCGGGGCAGGGTGGCGACGATGTCGCGGACGATCTGGAGGGCATGCTCATCGTTCTCGGCCAGGTGATCGGTCACGCCGGAGATCTTCGAGTGCACATCGCCGCCGCCAAGCTCCTCGGCCGTGACGATCTCACCGATCGCGGCCTTCACCAGCGGGGGCCCGCCCAGGAAGATGGTGCCCTGGTTGCGGACAATCACGGTCTCGTCGCTCATCGCGGGGACATAGGCGCCGCCGGCGGTGCAGGACCCCATCACGGAGGCGATCTGCGGGATCCTGGCCGCGGACATCTTGGCCTGGTTGAAGAAGATCCGGCCGAAGTGCTCCTTGTCCGGGAAGACCTCGTCCTGCTTAGGCAGGAAGGCGCCGCCGGAGTCCACAAGATAGATGCACGGCAGCCGGTTCTCCAGGGCGATTTCCTGCGCCCGGAGATGCTTCTTCACCGTCATCGGGTAGTAGGTGCCGCCCTTGACCGTGGCGTCATTGGAAATGACCAGGACCTGGCGGCCGTGCACCAGGCCGATCCCGGCAATAACCCCGGCGCCGGGCGAATCGTCGTTGTACATGCCGTTGGCCGCCAGCGGTGCGATCTCCAGGAACGGGCTGCCCTCGTCCAGGAGCTGGTTGATGCGCTCTCGGGGCAGGAGCTTGCCGCGGGCCACGTGGCGCTCCCGGGACTTCTCCGGCCCGCCCAATGCCGTAGTGGCCAGGCGTTCCTTCAACTCGCGGGCCAGTCCCAGCTGGGCCTCGCGGTTCGCGGCGAAGGCGGCGCCCGAGGCGTCCACCTGGCTGGCGATTGTCTGCATTGGCTGCTTCCGTTCTCGGCCTTGGTGCTGGGGCCCGGCTTCGTGGCCGATCCGGCCACTTCGGTTAGTACCGTATAACTGAGTTTTAGGTTAGTCTCTATTAACTGTGATGTCCAACACAGGGCCACGCGAGCAGCTGGTTTTTTGAGATGAGGGATGTGCCGGTGACCGAGCCCAGCCAGATGAGCCAGACCGGAACGCGGCCTCCGTCACTGCCGGTTCCAGCGCGACCGGTTCCAGCGCTACCGGTTCCAGCGCTACAGCCTCCAGCGCTGCCGGTTCCAGCGCTGCCGGTTCCAACTACCCAGCGCGGCCGGGCCAAGGAGAACCGGCGGCAGGCCTTACTGTCCGCAGCCGCCGCACTGTTCGCCGTCGACGGCTTCAACCGTGTGTCGCTTGAGGACCTGGGCGCCGCGGCAGGCGTCAGCGGACCCGCCGTCTACCGGCACTTTACCGGCAAGCAGGCCGTCCTCGGGGCGCTGCTGCTGAGCGTCAGCCAGGAGCTGCTCGACGGCGGCCACCGGGTTGTTGCGGAGTCCGACGGCGCCGCGGCGGCCCTGCGCCGGCTGGTGGAGTTCCACGTGGACTTTGCCCTCAGCAATCCCGACGTCATCCGGGTGCAGGACCAGGACTTCAGCAACCTTGCCGACGACGATCAGGCCGAGGTCCGCACGCTGCAGCGCAACTATGTGGAGCTCTGGGTCGATGTCCTGGCCGGACTGCACGCCGGTACCGAGGCCGCCGAGTTGCGGATGCGCGCCCACGCCACGTTCGGCCTGATCAACTCAACCCCGCACTCGGTACGCAGCCACGGGCGCCGGATGGGTGTCCGGCGCGCCAGGCCATTGCTCGAAAGCATGGCGCTGGCCGCACTCCTGGCACCGGCCGCACCGCCGGCGCACTGACGATGGCGAGTTTCGGCAGGGATGCCACGAACCGGGGCACGTTGCCGGTGCGCACCAACGATATGTTGGCCAGGTATGCCAGGTCCGGGACAGCTGGCGGGCGCCCACTTGGGCGCGCCCACTCGCCCAAGACGGCCGCTGTGGCACTTCCCATGGCGCCCATTCGGGTGCGCCCACTAGCGTGGTGGCTGCCGGGCTGACACCACGTCCCGAAGGATCTGCCGGCCCGCAACCACGAAACCCCGCAGCGCCTGCCGGCACGCCGGTAACCTACCCGGGGCGGGGCCAAGACAAGCGGCTACCTCCGGGGCCAAATTGACTCGCTATTCCCACCCCACCGGGACGCAGCCCGACGTTCCAGCCCAGTTACTCGGTTCCGGAACCCGTTTCCGTAAAAGGGAACCGCGGTATTCCGCTGGATCCCGCGGGTGCCGGCCGGTGCGCGTGGAAGTAACTGGGCGGGAGCGTCGTGCCGGCGTCCGGGACCCCCAGCGCGGCCATCTTCGGCGAACCGCTGGAGGCCTCAACTGAAGTGACGAAAGTCAACGACAGCAGGATCCGTGCAAAACCGCACGGTCCATCGCTGCGGCGGTATTCCGCGTGGGCGCGCTGGGCGTACATCGCAGCTGCCGCCCCCAATGACGAAAGCTGAGCAGCTGCACAGCTGGCCAGCCAGATCCCCAGACCGCCGCCGGCGCCTTTGCGGGTCGGGACTCATGCCACTCCCTCGTCCGAGTTCACGAGCTGCCGGAAAACAACTGCCGTGGTGGCCGGACCGGCGCTTAGACCATGGCCAGCGCCATACCGGGATCCGCCAGGATGGCGCCGAGGTCCTGCAGGAAGCGTGAGCCCTGTTCTCCGTCGACCAGCCGGTGGTCAAAGGAGAGGCTGAGCGTCATGACCTGGCGCAGCGCCACCTCGTCCCGGTACTCCCAGGGCATCTTCCGCACCGCGCCGAGAGCCAGGATGGCGGCCTCGCCCGGGTTGAGGATGGGGGTGCCGGAGTCGATCCCGAACACGCCGATGTTGGTGATGGAGATGGTACCGCCGGAGAGGTTGGCCGGGCTGGTCTTACCGGCCCGCGCCGTGTCCGTCAGTTCTGTGAGCGCCGTGGAGAGCTCCAGCAGGGACAGCCGGTCCGCATCCTTGATGTTCGGGACGGTCAGGCCGCGCGGCGTGGCGGCCGCGATGCCCAGGTTCACGTAGTTGTACTGGACGATCTCCTGCTTCGCCTCATCCCAGCAGGTGTTGAGCGTGGGGTGGTTGCGCAGAGCGATCAGCACGGCCTTGGACACAATGGTCAGCGGAGTGAGCTTGTAGCCGGCGAACGCGCGGCTGGCCTTCAGCCGGGCCAGCAGTTCCATCGTGGGGGTGACGTCGATGGTCAGGAACTCGGTCACATGCGGTGCGGTAAAGGCACTGGACACCATGGCGGCGGCGGTGAACTTGCGCACGCCCTTGATCGGCGACCGGGTCTCGCGGGCACCCTGCGCCGGCGCCGGATCCTGAGTGGACACACCGGCCAGTTCCTGAGCCGCCGCAGGCAGGTCCCCGCCCCCGACAAAGGTCCTTACGTCGTCGCGGGTGATGAGCCCGTGCTCCCCCGTGCCGGTGACGGCTTCGAGGTCGACGCCGAGGTCCTTGGCCAGTTTTCGCACCGGCGGGGTGGACCGCGGGCGCTCGGCGGAACGGATCCCGCCGGGCTCGGCCGGCGGGATCCCGGCCGGGGCGGCCTGAACCACCGGGGCCGCCTCAACGTGCTCCAGCACCGGGACGGGCGCGGCGGCCGAAGCCACGGGGGCCGTAAAGCTGCGGGCGCGGCGGGCCGGACGGCCGGAGCCTTCCAGGACGGCGCCGTACCCGACGAGGTTCGGCTCGCGCTTGGCTGCGGGTACACCCGAACCGGAGCCGCCGTCGTCGCCCTCAACCTCAAAGGAAACAATGGGCTTGCCGACCTCCACCACGGTGCCGGGCTGTTCGTGCAGCGCGGTGACCACACCCGCAAACGGCGAGGGAAGCTCGACGACGGCTTTGGCCGTCTCCACCTCCGCGATGATCTGGTTGAGCGCAACGGTATCCCCCACCGCGACCTTCCAGGCGACGATTTCCGATTCGGTGAGACCCTCACCGAGGTCCGGGAGCCTGAATTCCTTGATCATGGTGGCGGTCATCCTTCCAGCCCGCTCAGGGAGTTGGGACGGCCCAGGGCGCGGTCGACGCCGTCCAGGATCCGGTCCAGGCCCGGCAGGTGGTGCAGTTCGAGCTTTGAATTGGGGTACGGGACGTCGAAGCCGGTGACCCGGACCGGGGCGGCTTCGAGGTGGTAGAAACAGCGTTCGGTGATGCTCGCGGCGATTTCGGCGCCGATGCCGCCTGACTGGGAGGCCTCATGCGTGATGACCAGCCGTCCGGTCTTCCGGACCGAGGCCTCCAGGGTGGCGAAGTCCAGGGGGGCCAGCGAGCGCAGGTCGATGACCTCCACGGACACGCCTTCATCGGCGGCGGCGAGGGCGGCGTCCCTGGCGGTCTTCACGAGCGGGCCGTAGGCAACGAGGGTGACGTCCGTGCCTTCGGCGACCACGCGGGCCTTCTCCATGGACAGAGCGGCGCTGAGCTCAAGGATCTCATCCACCTCGCCCTTGTCGTGGTAGCGGCGCTTCGGTTCGAAGTAGAGCACCGGATCATCCGAGGCGATGGCCTGCTGGATCATCGTGTAGGCATCCTGCGGGTTGGACACGGAGATCACGCGCAGGCCCGAGGTGTGGGTGAAGTACGCCTCCGGGGACTCGGAGTGGTGTTCGGGTGAGCCGATGCCGCCGCCGAACGGTACGCGGATGGTGATGGGCATCTTGACGGCGCCCTGGGTGCGGTAGTGCATCTTGGCGACCTGGCTGACGATCTGGTCAAACGCCGGATAGATGAAGCCGTCGAACTGGATCTCCACCACCGGCCGGTAGCCGCGGTACGCCAGGCCGACGGCGGTGCCCATGATGCCGGATTCGGCGAGCGGGGTGTCCACGACGCGGTGCGTGCCGAAGTCCTTCTGCAGACCGTCGGTCACCCGGAAGACGCCGCCGAGGGCGCCGATGTCCTCTCCCATGAGGAGCACCTTGGGATCGTTCTCAAGGGACTTGCGCAGGCCCGAATTGATGGCTCGGGCAAAGGTCATCTGCGTCATCAGCGTGCACCTTCTTCAGAAGCGGCTTCTGCGGGATCACCGAAGGAAGCCAGGTAGCGGGAATAGTGGTCCTGCTGGCGGTCCAGCGAGGAATGGGGCGTGCTGTAGACGTTCTTGAAGATGTCCATCGGTGCCGGCTCGGGCATGTTGATAACGCCGGCGCGCATGTCCCTGGCGACGGCGTCCGCTTTGGCTGCGACGGCTGTCTCGAGTTCCTCGGTGAGCAGCCCCTTGCGTTCCAGCAGCGACTTGAGCCGGGAGATCGGGTCTTTGGCAGCCCAGTCCTCGAGCTCGTTGGCGTCGCGGTATTTGGTGGGATCATCCGCCGTCGTGTGCGGGCCCATCCGGTAGGTGACGGCCTCGATGAACGTGGGGCCGCCGCCGCGGCGTGCCCGGTCGATGGCGATGCGGGTTGCAGCCATCACGGCGAGGACGTCGTTGCCGTCCACCCGCATGCTGGGAATACCGAAGCCGGCGGCGCGGTCCGCAATCTGGATGTGGGACTGCAGCCGGACGGGCTCGGAGATGGCCCAGTGGTTGTTCTGGCAGAAGAAGACCACCGGGGACTGGAAGCTGGCGGCGAACACCAGGGCCTCGTTGACGTCGCCCTCGCTCGTGGCGCCGTCGCCGAAGTAGGCCACTGCCACTGAATCGGCGCCGTCGTTCTGAATGCCCATGGCGTAGCCGGTGGCATGCAATGTCTGCGCGCCGATAATAATCTGCTGTGTTGCCACATTCACCGTGTACGGGTCCCAGCCGGCCAGGGCGTTGCCCCGCCAGGCTTTCACGATGTCCTCCGGGTTTACCCCGCGGCAGTAGGCGACGCCGTTGTCGCGGTAGCTGGGGAAGACGAAATCGTCGTCGCGCAGGGCCCGCGCCGAGCCGATCTGGGACGCTTCCTGGCCCAGCAGCGGGGGCCAGAGGGCAAGCTCACCCTGGCGCTGCAGTGCTGTGGCCTCGGTGTCGATCCGGCGGATGACCACCATGTCCTCGTAGAGCGCACCAAGCTGCTCGTCGCTGACATCCCGGACCCAGGGGTCGAACTCTGGGTGGCTGACACGTTCACCCCCGGGGGTGATGAGCTGAACGAGATCCCCGCCCGTCCGCCTGTTTGATTCTGCACTGTTCCCGGGGCCGCCGGCGGCAATGCCGCCCTTGCCCGCGTCGTCGGTAAACACAGTTGTCCGCACCTTCTGACGTCGTCTGACCGGAACTCGCAGGACTCGTGATCCCGCTGCGCGCCAGCCGCCCGGGCGCCGTTGCCCCGGATAGTTGTGACCCTACTCACAATGCCCATTGGGTACAACCACCCGTCGATAGGTTGAGCATTCTGCACTGTCCGGAGCCACTGGACCGTGCTAATCTTGCGCATTATGCAACCCCTGGATGGCACCGACACCCGCCTGCTTTCGGCCATGGCCGGTGACCCCCGCCGCACCGTTGTGGCGCTGGCCCAAAAGCTCGGTTTGTCCCGGAACACTGTCCAGGCCCGGATGGCCCAGCTGGAGAAGAAGCACGTGTTCCTTTCCTTTGAACGGCGCATCAATCCGGCCTCGCTGGGCTACCCGCTGATGGCGTTCATCTCCGTGCATGTCCAGCAGCAGAAGCTCGGCCAGCTGGCGGTGGAACTGGCGGGGATCCCGGAGATCCTCGAAGGCTACGGCCTTACGGGCTCGGCGGACCTCCTGCTCCGGGTAGTGGCGCTCGACGCCGAGGATCTCTTCCGGATCAACGGCAAGATCCTGTCCTGTAACGGCGTGGACCGGACGGACACCGCCCTGGCCATGGGTGAGCTCATCCCGTTCCGGATCCAACCCCTGCTGGAGCGGGGCTCCGCGGCGGGCTGACCGCCGGCGCCGCGGAAGGCCGACCGCGGAGGGCTGACCGCCGGCGCGGCGGACACACAACTGGAGCCCCCGTGCAATACACGGGAGCTCCTGTTGTCCAGCTGGCCGACTGCGCCAGCGCTTCGGTACTTAGTGGTCGGTGGCCTTCTCGGCGCCCACACCCGTGAGGGAGCGGACTTCCATTTCGGCCTGCTTGGTGGTGTCTTCCAGCGTCTTATCCAGCACCGAACCGAGCCAGCCCAGGAGGAACGCGAGCGGGATGGAGACGATGCCGGGGTTGCTGAGCGGGAAGATTGCGAAGTTGGCGCCCGGGATCATGGACGTCTTCGCACCCGAAACCACCGGGGACAGCGTGATCAGGATAATGGCCGAGCCCAGGCCGCCATACATGCTCCAGAGCGCGCCCTGGGTGGTGAAGCGGCGCCAGAAGAGCGAGTACACGATGGTGGGCAGGTTGGCCGAGGCGGCCACGGCGAAGGCGAGCGCCACGAGGAACGCCACATTCTGTCCGTTGGCGAAGATACCGCCGACGATGGCCAGGATACCGATGACGATGACGGTCTTGCGGGCCACCTTGACCTCGGTGTCCGGATCGGCCTTGCCCTTGGCAATGACGCTGGCGTAAATGTCGTGGGCAAAGGATGCCGCCGCCGTGATGGTAAGCCCGGCGACGACGGCCAGGATGGTGGCGAAGGCCACCGCCGAGATGAAGCCGAGCAGCAGCGGCCCGCCGAGGTAGAAGGCCAGCAGCGGTGCGGCCGAGTTGACGCCGCCCGGGGCACCCTTGATGGTGTCAGCGCCCACCAGGGCAGCCGCGCCGTAACCCAGGACCAGGGTGAACAGATAGAAGATACCGATCAGCCAGATGGACCAGACCACGGACTTGCGGGCCTCCTTGGCGGTGGGCACCGTGTAGAAGCGCATCAGCACGTGCGGCAGGGCCGCGGTACCGAGGACCAGGGCCAGGCCAAGGGACATGAAGTCGAGCTTGGAAGTCTCTGACTTGCCGTACTGAAGCCCCGGGTTGAGAAGGTTCGGGTTCTTGGAGGTTTCCACCGCGCCGCCCAGCAGGTCGGAGAGGTTGAAGCCGTAGATTGCGAGGACCCAGAACGTCATGACCGCGGCGCCGGCAATCAGCAGGATGGCCTTGATGATCTGCACCCAGGTGGTGCCCTTCATGCCGCCGATCAGGACGTACATGATCATCAGGGCGCCGACGACGATGATCACCAGGGCCTGTCCGCCCCAGTCGCTGATGCCCAGCAGCAGCGAGATCAGGCTTCCCGCGCCGGCCATCTGGGCCAGGAGGTAGAAGAAGCAGACCGCGAGGGTGGAGATGGCCGCAGCGATGCGCACGGGGCGCTGCTTGAGCCGGAAGGAGAGCACATCGGCCATGGTGAACTTGCCGGTATTGCGGAGCAGTTCGGCCACCAGCAGCAGGGCAACCAGCCAGGCGACGAGGAAGCCGATGGAGTACATAAAGCCGTCGTAGCCGTTGATGGCGATGGCGCCGGTGATGCCCAGGAACGAGGCCGCCGAGAGGTAGTCGCCGGCGATGGCGGTGCCGTTCTGCGGGCCCGTGAAGGAACGCCCGGCAGCGTAGTAGTCCGCCGCCGTCTTGTTGTTGCGGCTGGCCTTGATCACAATGATCATGGTGACCGCGACGAACAGGCCGAAGATGCCCATGTTCAGCAGGGTGGTGTCCTTGAGATCCGCAACGTTTACTGCGGGAACCATAAGCGTCATTTCGTTTCCCCGCCAATCTGGTTGCCGTGTTTATCGAATTCGTGGCCTTCGATTTCCTGGCGGATTTCGGCGGCTATCGGGTCCAGCTTCCGGTTGGAATAGCTGACATACCAGCCCGTGATAGCGAACGTGGACACGAACTGCAGCAGCCCCATAATCAGGCCGACGTTGATGTTGCCCCAGACCTTGATGGACATAAAGCCCACCGCGTAGTCAGCCAGCAGGACATAGGCGAAGTACCAGAGCAAAAACGCAATGGCCATCGGAAAGACAAAGCTGCGGTGACGTTTGCGAAGTTCCTGGAACCGCTCCGTCGACTGGACTTCTTTGAAGTCCACGGACGCCGCGGCGTCCGTTTCTTGGGCTTCGTGACCCATCGTTCCTCCTCATTGAGACTTGTGAGCCCACACCGGCCGCGCTGGTCTTCTCGAAACAGTCTTCCGGCCCATGTGACTGCAATCACTGTGCATCGTGATGCGCCTAACAATCCACAACCGCCGTACCCTGCGTCGCCCAGCGGTCAGGATGCTGCGCCCAGCGGCACCTGATGTGCGGCCCCGTCGGCTGATGCGGGGCGCCCGCGCTACGCTGGGCCCATGCCGGACTCTCCCCTGTTTACCGCCGCCGCCGTCGCCGTGATCGCGATGGCGATCGCCGTCGTCGTCGCTGTGGGGCTCAGGGTCCTGCGTTCCTTCCGGGAGCTGGGCACCGACGCGGAGCAGGCCACCTACAAGACCCTGCACGCGGCCTCCCGGGCCGGGCAGCACCTGCGGACCGGACTCAACCCGGCGGGCGCCGCCAAGGCCAGCCGGCAGCTGCGCAGCCTGCTGGCCAGCGACGCGCTGGCGATCACGGACACCGCGGGGGTGCTCGCGTGGGACGGGGCCGGCGAGGAGCTCAGGCCCGTGCTGATGGGGCTCGCCGCCGGGGTGCTCGACGGCGGCCACACCGCCGTCATCCCGGCGGGCGAGGTCCAGGAACTCGCCCAGGCCAGGGGCGTTATTCCGGCCCGGCCGGTGGTGGAGCGCGCTGCGGTCATCGCCCCGATCAGGGCCGGCACCCGGGTGGTGGGCGTCGTGGCGGCTTTCGCACCGTCGGCCGGTGCAGGACTGGTCCGTGCCACCAGCGAGGTGGCCGACTGGGTGGCCGCGCAGGTGGAGCTGGCCGAACTCGATGCCTCCCGTACCCTGCTGATGGAGGCCGAGGTGCGTGCGCTCCGGGCCCAGATCAGCCCGCACTTCATCTACAACTCGCTCAACGCCATCGCGTCCTTTATCAACACCGATCCGGTGCGGGCGCGCGAGCTCGTGGTGGAGTTTGCCGACTTCACCCGCTATTCCTTCCGCCGGCACGGTGACTTCACCACCCTGGCCGAAGAGCTTCGCTGCATCGACCGCTACCTGCTCCTGGAGCGCGCCCGGTTCGGCGACCGCGTGCAGGTCAGCCTGCGGATCGCGCCCGAGGTACTCAGCACCGTGATCCCGTTCCTGAGCCTCCAGCCGCTCGTGGAAAACGCGGTCCGGCACGGCCTCGAGGCCAAGGAGGGTCCCGGCCACATCTCCATCACGGCCCACGACTCCGGCGCCTTCGCCGAGGTGACCATCGAGGACGACGGCGTCGGGATGGACCCCGAACAGCTGCGGTCCGTCCTCGCCGGGCACAGCGACGGCGACCACGTGGGACTGCGCAACGTCGACACCCGGCTGCGGCAGGTTTACGGCGAGGATAACGGGCTCGTCATCGAGACGGCACCCGGCGAAGGGACCCTGATCACCATGCGGGTACCCAAATCCCAACCCCGTCACGATGCGTGATCCTGCGGACGACTGCTGCGGCTGATGGCTGCGGCGCTACTCTAGAACCATGATTAACGTCCTCGTCGCCGACGACGAGCTGCCCGCCGTCGAGGAACTGGCTTTCCTGCTCGGCCGGGATGACCGGATCGGCACCATCTACCGGGCTTCCTCCGGAACCGAGGCCCTGCGCGCCCTCGAAGCGGAGGACGTCGACGCCGTCTTCCTCGACATTCACATGCCTGCACTTTCCGGGCTGGACATTGCCCGGGTCATCTCCCGCAGCGCCCACCCGCCCGCCGTCGTGTTCGTCACCGCCGACGAGGACTGCGCCCTGGAGGCGTTTGAGCTGGCCGCAGTGGACTACCTGCTCAAACCCCTGCGCGCCGACCGGCTGTCGAAGTCGATCGGACGAATCTGCGATCTGCTCAAGGACGGCGCGAAGGCACCGGAAATGATCACGGTGGACCTCGGCGGGACCACCAAGATGATCCGGCGCGATGACGTCACCTACGTCCAGGCCCAGGGTGACTACGCCAGGCTCCACACCGCGGACGCGAGCTACCTGATCCGGGTTCCGCTGGCCGATCTCGAACAGCAATGGGCCGACGCCGGATTCATCCGCACGCACCGCTCGTACCTGATCGCCCTGAACCACGTCAGCCACATGAAGCTTGCCTCGGCGAGCCCCAGCGTGACCGTGGCCGGGGCGGAACTGCCGATCAGCCGGCGGCATCTGCCGTCCGTGCGGGAGAAGCTTGAAGCCACCCGGATCCGGCCCCAGGCATGACCCGCGTCCGGGTCACGGCCCCCCGCACCGCTGCGCAGAACGGCACGGCGCTGCCCGCGGTGCGCTCGGCCGCGGCACTACGTGAAGCCGCCGAGGAGTCCGACGCCGGCCAGGTGTTCGTCCGCTCGCTGATCCGCTCGCAGCTGCGGCTGGCGCTCGTGGTGGCCGGCGGCTTCCTGCTGATCCTGCTCGCCTTCCCGCTGATGCTCGGATTAGTCCCCGGGCTCGCGGAATCAACGATTGTGGGCCTGCCGTTCGACTGGGTCCTGCTCGGTGCCGGCAGCTATCCCGTCGTCGG
This sequence comes from Pseudarthrobacter sp. HLT1-7, assembly GCF_059383435.1. NCBI lineage: Bacteria > Bacillati > Actinomycetota > Actinomycetes > Micrococcales > Micrococcaceae > Pseudarthrobacter > Pseudarthrobacter sp. HLT1-7. The sequence continues at coordinate 31,148 of NZ_JBWZCH010000022.1, forward strand.
GCTCAGCGCCTGGCTGTACATCCGGACCGCGGCGCGGAACGAGGCCCGCTACCGGGACCTCGTCGGGGACAGGTGAGGCGCCGGTGAATCCGGTTGTCGGCATCGCGGCATTCGCCGCCGTCTCGCTGGCCACCGCCGCCATCGGCTTCTACGGGCTGCGGATCTCGCGCACCACCGGGGACTTCTATGTGGCCTCCCGCACGGTCCGGCCGTGGTGGAACGCCTCGGCGATCGGGGGCGAATACCTCTCCGCCGCCAGTTTCCTCGGTGTGGCCGGACTCATCCTGCTCTCCGGCACGGACGCCCTGTGGTTTCCCGTGGGCTACACCGCCGGGTACCTTATGCTGCTGTTGTTCGTGGCTGCCCCGCTGCGGCGCTCCGGCGCGTACACGATTCCGGATTTCACCGAGGCACGGCTTGACTCGCGGGCGGCACGCCGCGTCACGAGCATCGTGGTGGTGGTGGTCGGCTGGCTCTACATCGTCCCCCAGCTCCACGGCGCGGCGCTGGCCATCCGGATCACCACCGGCCTGCCTGCGTGGGTGGGGCAGGTAGCGGTGGTCGCCGTCGTCTGCATCACCGTCATAGCCGGCGGGATGCGCTCCATCACGTTCGTCCAGGCATTCCAGTACTGGTTGAAACTGACGGCGCTGGCCGTGCCGATCCTGTTCATCCTGTTCGTCCTGGCCGGCACCGGGACCCCCGCCGTGGCCGAGGCCGCCGTGAACCCCACGGCCGCTCCCCCGGCCGGGCCGTACCAGAACATCTCCCTGCTGGTGGCGCTGCTGTTCGGCACGCTGGGGCTCCCGCATGTCCTGGTGCGCTTCTACACGAACCCGGACGGGCAGTCGGCCCGCCGGACCACGCTGATTGTCCTGGGCCTGCTCTCGGTCTTTTACCTGTTCCCGACCGCGTACGGCCTGATCGGGCGGATGTTCGCCCCGGGGCTGGCCCAGAGCGGGCAGGCCGACGCCCTCGTGCTGCTGCTGCCGGGCCGGATGGTCGGCGGCATGGCCGGTGACCTGCTCACCGCCCTGGTGGTGGCCGGGGCGTTCGCGGCGTTCCTGTCGACGACGTCCGGGCTGGTGGTCTCGCTCGCCGGGGTGATCAGCCAGGATGTGCTGGGCGGAAGTGTGCGCGGCTTCCGCTGGGCGGCGCTGATTTCGGCCGTTGTGCCGCTGGGGATCGCCTCCATGACGGATTCGCTGGCGCTGGCCGGCAGCGTGGGGATGGTGTTCGCGTTCACCGCGTCCACGATCTGCCCCGTGCTGCTGCTGGGCATCTGGTGGCGGGGGCTTACGGATACGGGGGCCATCGCCGGTATGGTGACCGGTGCCCTGTTGTGCGGCGGTGCCATGGTGGCCGGAGCGTTCGTGGGTGCCGCCGGGACGCCGTCGTGGCTCGCTCAGCCCGCCGCGTGGACGGTGCCTTCAGCGTTCGCCGTGATGGTCCTGGTGTCCCGGGCGACCAAGGACCGGGTACCGCGGACCATCACGCGGCTGATGACCCGGCTGCACACCCCGGAACGGCCGCTCGCGACCGGGCGGTAGCCCGTCAGTCGATCGCGGACATCAGTTCGACGACACGGTCCAGGAAGGCGTCCACCTGGCTTTCCTCGTAACCGTCCCGGCCCACTGCTGGGCGGAAAACGGCGCGCCGGACGTTGTCCACGCTCAGCGGCTTCTCCTCCTCGAGGTAGCCGATCAGTTCATGGCACAGGTCGTCCACGTCGGTGGTGTTGTAGCTGCGGACCTTAGCCTTGGCGGGGCGCCGGAAGCGCTGGTCGTCCGGGCGGTGCAGGCGGCCGCGGAGCAGTCCGGCGAGCCTGCCGATGTCACGCAGCCAGGCTTCCTCGCCGCTCTCGGCCACCAGATCATCGCGTTCCCGCCGGGCCAGGGCATCCTCAAGGCGGTCCAGCGCCGCGTCCACGCCGGCAGCGGCATAGCCGCCCTTGACGGGATCGAAGGAAACGGCCCGGACGTCGGCGCTCCTGACGGGGCGGCCCGCCGTCCCCGGGGTCTCGAAGGACACCCGTGCGCGCTGCAGGAACTGATCGACCTGTTTGGCGTTGTAGCCGTATTCGTTCCGCTGAACTCGGTCAAAGGACGCAGGAATCTGCCGTTGAATGTCCACTGTCACTATGTTTCCTTCAATGCCGTTCGGCTGGTTTGCTCGGCACCATTCTAGTGGCCGGACGTTGGTGCGATGTGGGAATGCGGAGGGGCCTACACGCCGGCCATGGCCGAGAAGAGGATGAACGCCACCGGGGAAGCGAAGACGATCGAATCCAGCCGATCCATAAAGCCGCCGTGGCCGGGCAGGATGCTGCTCATGTCCTTGATGCCCAGTTCACGCTTGACCATGGATTCGGAGAGATCCCCGGCGGTTGCCGCCGCGACCATGCCCACGGCCAGTACCACCCCAACCCACCAGGGCTTGTCCAGCAGGAAGATGGCGGCGAGCACACCAACGACGGTGGCGCCGGCGATGGAGCCGCCAAAGCCTTCCCAGGACTTCTTGGGACTGATCTTCGGGGCCATCGGGTGCTTGCCGAGCGAGGCGCCCACCAGATAGCCGAAGGTGTCATTTGCCACCACGAGCAGCAGAAGGGTGGCGATGTGCCATGCACCGGGCGGGGCAACGCCGTCGGGCCAGAGGCCTACCGGTGCCGCCCCTACCGGGGTGTGCAGCGGCAGCACCGCAAAGCTGATCAGGAACGGCACCCAGGCCAGGGTAAAGACCCCGGCGAAAATGCTGCGGGCGGAGCCGGCCGCGCCTTCAAGAGACCGCCACAGCAGCACCGCCACGCTGCTGAGCAGCATGGCGAACAGCAGGCTTTCCGCACCGCCGAAGTAGGCGGCGGCCGGCATCGCTAGGGCGCCGGTCATCACCGGAACCACCGGCAGCCGGGTTCCAGAGGCTTCCAGGGCCCGGAAGATTTCCCAGACTCCGAAGACCGCGAAAACGGTGACGAGCAGGACGAAGACCAGCGGGAGGATAAGCAGTCCGCCCAGGACGGAGATGAGCATTACAAGGCCCACCGCGGTGGCGGCAGGAAGGTTCCTGCCGGCTTTGGGTGTCGGATTCTTCCGTTCTTTACCCCGCCCCCGGACGCGTAGTCCGGCGGCCCGCTGTTCTTCCCCCATCAGACCTCGAGCAGCTCGGCTTCCTTGCGCTTGAGCAGCTCGTCAATTCCGTCCACATGGGCCTTGGTCATGGCGTCGAGTTCCTTTTCGCCGCGGCTGCCCTCGTCCTCGCCGGCGTCGCCGTCCTTGACCAGCTTGTCCAGCGTCTCCTTGGCCTTGCGGCGGATGTTGCGGATGGAGACCTTGGCGTCCTCGCCCTTGGATTTCACGATCTTGACGTATTCCTTGCGGCGTTCCTGCGTCAGATCCGGAATGGTGATCCGGATGACGTTGCCGTCGTTGGAGGGGTTGGCTCCCACCTCGGAGTCGCTCAGGGCACGTTCGATGTCGCGCAGGGCGGTCTTATCGAAGGGCGTGATCAGGATGGTGCGGGCGTCCGGGATGGCGAAGGAGGCCAGCTGCTGCAACGGCGTGGGTGAGCCGTAGTAGTCCACCAGGACCTTGTTGTACAGGCCCGGGTTGGCGCGGCCGGTACGGATCGAGGCGAATTCTTCCTTGGCTACTTCAACCGCCTTGTCCATCTTGTCCCCGGCTTCGAGCAAGGTTTCTTCGATCACGATCTCTCCTCAGAAATTTGGTGCATCCGCCGCTGGCGGGGCGCTGCACGGTCTTGATTCCGGTGGTGTCTTCCACCTGGCTACCCCCGCTACTAGGGGGTGCGGAACTGTCCTGAAAACATCCTAACCGTTGCTAGGGGGTCACTACTGTGCCCAGCTCCTCGCCACGGATGGCGCGGGTGACGTTTCCTTCGCCTTCCATCCCGAACACCACCATGGTCAGGTTGTTGTCTTTGCACATGGTCATGGCGGTCTGGTCCATCACCCGGATATCGCGGCGCAGGGCCTCGTCGTAGCTGAGGCGGTGGAGCTTTTCCGCACTGGGGTCCTTCTTCGGGTCGGCGGTGTAGATGCCGTCGACGCCGCTCTTGGCCATGAGGACGACGTCGGCGTGGACCTCCAGGGCCCGCTGCGCGGCCACGGTGTCCGTGGAGAAGTAGGGCAGTCCGGCACCGGCGCCGAAGATGACGACGCGGCCCTTTTCCATGTGCCGGATCGCGCGGCGCGGAATGTATGCCTCGGCAACCTGGCCCATGGTGATGGCGCTCTGCACCCGGGTTTCCACGCCTGCCTGTTCCAGGAAGTCCTGGAGCGCGAGGCAGTTCATGACGGTACCGAGCATCCCCATGTAATCAGCGCGGGAGCGGTCCATGCCGCTCTGCGACAGTTCGGCACCGCGGAAGAAATTCCCGCCGCCGACGACGATTGCGACCTCCACGTCGGGCACTGCGGCTGCGATCTGCTTGGCTACGCCGCGGACGGTATCCGGGTCAACGCCCAGCTTCCCGGCGCCGAAAACCTCGCCGGAGAGCTTCAACAAAACTCGGCGCCGGCCCTTCTTTGGCTGGGCTGAAGTGGTGACGGTTTCCATGGTGCCTTCCCGTTGGTGAACTCTGAGCTAGGGTATCGTGCCGGGGGCCAAAGGCATCATTCTGCCCGGTTTTGCTGGGGCGCCCCCGATGCATGCAAAAGGGGCGGCCACCGCAGTGGCCGCCCCCTCAGCGAGTATGACTATTGTCTGACCGGTGTCTGACTAGGAACCGACGCGGAAGCGCGCGAAGGCGGTGCCCTTGACGCCAGCCTCTTCGAGGACCTGGGCAACAGACTTCTTGGCATCCTTGGCGAAGGACTGGTCCAGGAGGACCTCGCCTTTGTAGAAGCCCGTAACGCGGCCTTCCACGATCTTGGTCATCGCAGCCTCGGGCTTGCCTTCAGCTTTGGCGGTTTCCTCGGCGATGCGACGCTCGGACTCGACGAGCGCGGCCGGAACATCCTCGCGGGAGAGATAGTTCGGGGACATCGCGGCGATGTGGACGGCGACGTCGTGGGCTGCAGTTGTAGCTGCTTCGCCGTCGCCGTCCACTGCGAACAGGACGCCGACCTGGGCCGGGAGGTCCTTGGAGGTCTTGTGCAGGTAAGCGTCGACCGTTGCACCCTCGACGCGGGAGATGCGGCGGACAACAACCTTCTCGCCCAGAACAGCGCCCTCTTCGATGACAACCTCGGACAGCGGCTTGCCGTCGACCTCGGTGGCCAGCAGGGTCTCGAGGTCGGCAGCGCCGGACTCGACTGCAACGGCGAGGACCTTGTCGGCGAGCTGGATGAACTTGTCCGCCTTGGCGACGAAGTCGGTCTCGCAGTTAACTTCGATCATCACGCCAACGCCGCCGTCGATCCTGGCAGCAACCAGGCCTTCCGCGGTGGAGCGGCCTTCGCGCTTGGTAGCACCCTTCAGGCCCTTGATGCGGATAATTTCGATGGCCTTCTCGGCGTCACCGTTGGCTTCGTCAAGAGCTTTCTTGACATCCATCATGCCGGCGCCCGTGCGCTCGCGCAGAGCCTTGATATCAGCAGCAGTGTAGTTCGCCATGTGAACCCCTCTGTCTAGAAATTATATGTGGTGTACGGACCGACAGGACGGCCGCTCACCCGGTGAGCGGCCATCCTGTCGGCACCCCCTTCGCCGCGGACGGCGGGTGGGGAGATCCAGATTTACTTGTCAGCTTTACCAGTCGGCTTCACGTGTCGGCCGAGCTGGCGGATTGCCCTACTGGCTACTTGGTCTCGCCGGCGGCGTCGTCGGTGGCCTCGGCAACTGCCGGGGCTTCCTCTGCAGCGGCGGCGGGTGCCTCTTCAGAAGCGGGTGCTTCGGCGGCCGGAGCGGCCTGGGCAGCCGGAGCTACTTCAGCAGCCGGAGCTTCTTCAGCGGCGGGTGCTTCGGCAACCGGAGCAGCCTCGGCAGCCGGGGTGGCCTCAGCGGCAGCAGCCGCTTCGGTCTTGCTGCCCTCGAGGAGTTCGCGCTCCCACTCGGCAAGCGGCTCTTCCGGAGCTTCCGTGGTGCCCGTGGCGCGCTGGTTGCGTGCGATGAGGCCCTCGGCAACGGCGTCAGCAACAACCCGGGTCAGCAGGTTGACGGACCGGATGGCGTCGTCGTTGCCCGGGATCGGGAAGTCGACTTCGTCCGGATCGCAGTTGGTATCCAGGATGGCAACAACCGGGATGTTCAGCTTCTTGGCTTCGTCGACGGCGAGGTGTTCCTTCTTGGTGTCAACGATCCACAGTGCGGAAGGCGCCTTGGTCAGGTTCCGGATACCACCGAGGTTGGTTTCCAGCTTGGTGAGTTCGCGGCGAAGGAGCAGCAGTTCCTTCTTCGTGTAGGCGGAACCGGCGACGTCGTCGAAGTCGATCTCTTCCAGTTCCTTCATGCGCTGGATGCGCTTGGAGACGGTCTGGAAGTTGGTCAGCATACCGCCGAGCCAACGCTGGTTGACGTAGGGCTGGCCAACGCGGGTGGCCTGTTCGGCGATGGATTCCTGCGCCTGCTTCTTGGTGCCGACGAAGAGAACGGTGCCGCCGTGTGAAACGGTGGCCTTCACGAACTCGTAGGCACGGTCGATGTAGGACAGCGACTGCTGCAGGTCAATGATGTAGATGCCGTTGCGCTCCGTGAAGATGAATCGCTTCATCTTGGGGTTCCAACGGCGGGTCTGGTGTCCAAAGTGGACGCCGCTGTCAAGCAGCTGGCGCATAGTTACGACGGGCATGCCGGCGCTCCTTCCGGCAGGTCATTCATGAGAGAGCCCGTGGGCTGTCTTACCCTGCCAATAGTTGACGGTTTGTTAGCACCACCCAGGCGGGCGGTGCTCCTGGCATCCACTGCGCTTTTTATCCGGACCACAGGGGCCGGACCGCAAAAAGCACAGTCCTCCGCACGCTGAAGAGTTGAGGCTTCAGACGAGGAGGGCAGGATACGCGTAGTCAGCCGCTGCTCCCCCGCACCCCTGAATGAGGCGTGCCGGCCTGGACAATCGAGATTGAACAAGCGTGAGGGACAGCAAACTGCTCCAGCAAGTGTACTACAGGGGCACCGCCGGATCGGACGTATTCACCGTGACGGCTGAGTACTGTCCGGGCACATATCCACATAGCGCGGAAGGGTGCTTCTCTATGCTCGGAGACCCGCGCAGGCTGGGTCCATGAAGACTGGATTTACCCGGGCGATCCTCTCGGCAATGCTCCTGGCACTTGCCCCTGTGGCGGCGGCCGCCGCTCCCACGCCGCCGGCCGTGCTGCCCGCGCCGCCGGCGGTGCTGCCGGCAGCGCCTGCTGCCTGGGGCTGGCCGCTGAGCCCCAGGCCGGCGGTACTGCGGGCTTTTGATCCGCCCGCCAAGCCGTGGCTGAGCGGCCACCGCGGTGTTGACCTCCGGGCAGCGCACGACGGCGCCCCCGTCGCCTCGCCGGCGTCCGGCACCGTGAGCTTTGTCGGCGTCGTGGTGGACCGGCCCGTCATCACCGTGGATCACGGCAACAAACTGCGAAGCAGTTTCGAACCCGTGGAGAGCGGCCTCCCGGCGGGGGCCGCCGTGGCGGCGGGCGACACCCTGGGGCGGGTACGGCCAGGCCACTGCGGGCCGGATCCCTGCGTCCACTGGGGCGTGCGGCGCGGAGCGGAGTATCTGAATCCGCTGGCTTTCGTGATGGATCTCAGGCCCTCGGTGCTGCTGCCGGTGCTGCCGGGTGCCGCCGGACCTGCGGGTGCTGCGGAGCTGCGCGTGCCGCCGGACCTGCGGGCACTGCGGATGGTGCCGGTACTGCCGGACCTCGAGGGTTCCGGAAGTCGAGCGGTGAAACGTCCGCAAGCTGCGGCCAGAGAAGGACCGCCCGGCCAGGAAATGATCATGGCCGGGCGGCCTATACTGCCCTACTGCCGGGTTGCCATGTTGGGGTGCCGCTAGACGATCGCGGAGATGCCGGTGATGGCGCGGCCGGTGACCAGGGTGTTGATCTCGTGGGTGCCCTCGTAGGAGTAGATGGCTTCGGCGTCGGCGAAGACCTTTGCCATCTCGTAGTCCGTCACGATCCCGTTGCCGCCGAGGATGCTGCGGCCCAGCGCCACGCTTTCGCGCATGCGGGCGGTAGTGAAGGCCTTGGCCAGGGCGGACTGCTCATCCTTGGCCTGACCCTGATCCTCCAGCTGGGACAGCCGGACCATCATGCCCAGGGAGCTGACGGCGTTGCCGAGGATCTGCACCAGCTGGTGCTGGATCAGCTGGAAGGAGGCGATCGGGCGCCCGAACTGGCTGCGCTCCACGGCGTAGCGGCGCGCGACGTCGAACGCCGCGAGCTGCTGGCCGACGGCCTGCCAGGCGACGGAGAGGCGCGTGACCTTGAGGACCTTGTTCGTGTCCCGGAAGCTGTTGGCATTGGCCAGTTTGAAAAAGTCCGGCACCACGACGTTATCCAGGACAATGTCGGCATTCTGCACCGTGCGCAGCGAGATCTTGTTCTCGATCTTGGTGGCACTGTAGCCCTCGGTTTTGGTGTCCACGAGGAAACCCTTGACCTGGTTGTCGGCGAGGTCGCGGGCGTAGATGACAACCCAGTCGGAGAAGGTCGCGTTGCCGATCCAGCGCTTGGCTCCGTTGAGGATCCAGCCGCCGCCTTCACGGCGCGCCGTGGTGCGGGTGCCGCCGGCGACGTCGGAACCGCCGAGGGGTTCGGTGAGGCCGAAGGCGCCGATCTTCTTCAGCGAGTAGATGTCCGGAAGCCACGCCTCCTGCTGCTCCTGCGAAGCAAGTGCCTCGATGGAGCCGGTGAAGAGTCCGTCGTGGACACCCACGAAGGTAGCGATCGAGGTGTCCGCGCGGGTTAGCTCGGCGTGGAGGATGCCGGCGAAAAGGTTGGAGTAGCCCTGCCGCTTGACAGGGCTGACCAGGTCGATCTCGGCCAGCTTCGGGATCAGTTCCATCGGGAACTCACCGCGGTTCCAGCAGTCGACGGCGATTGGCTTGACCTCGCGGGCCAGAAACTCCCGGACCTCCGCCAGCCGGTCCTGTTCCTTGCCGCTGAGCAGCTGCTCGAACGCGAAGAAGTCGCCGTCGGCGTACGGCAGGTTATTGATGTCGATCTCAGCCTTGGACATGTTGTTCCTTCACTCGTGATCAGCAGCGACCATCAGGGTGCGGGCGTCGCGCCGGGTATGTTACTCATGAGTAACATACCGCAGCCGCCAGCCTCCCCGCAAGTGACGGAGCTAACACCGGCGGGAGATTCAGGCCGCAGCTCTTTGGAAACAGGAGAAGCCGTGGCCGGTGTCGAAACCGCGGCCACGGCTCCCGTGGCCGCGGACCCTGGCAGGATTCCGCAGAAAGGTAGGGCTACTCGGACTTGAACCGAGGACCTGAGGATTAGCAATTCCTGTCTTTCGTCAGTTTCCGGTGGCCGTCATTAGCGCCTAGATTTCGGGCGTGAACAGCTCCTCCGGCACGTAAACTTCCTCATGACTTTTCGTCGCTATTCATCGTTTCCGGTGGGTAAGCAGTGGGCATCCTGTGATGAGGTTGCTACTGGAAGGGCGATGAGCACCCGCGAAGGCCCGGTCATATAGCTTGGATGACCGATTCGATCCACGACGGCGCTGTGTCTTCAGACTCGATACCACGCAGTTCTTCGAAGCGGGCGAGCAGTTCCGTCCGCTCAGGGCCCTCGGCGTTCTGCCAGAGAATTACGATGGGCCATACCTCCGAGAGAACGGCAGCGCGAACGCGGGGTTCTTTTGGACGGCTCTGCAATGTCAGCTCGCGCATCTTGTTCAAAAACTGGATCTCATCGGCATTCTTGGCCAGCAGACGAGCCGACGCGAGCTCGGCGAGCAGGCGCATGTCTGAAGGTTCCTTTGGCCGATCCGGAGCGCCGATGAATGCATTTGCATTTTTTGCATATTCCCAAAACGCCGCCTGCTCTTGCAGAGCTTCTGCGAGGCCGGCAATGGCTGCGAATACTTCGATAAACGCTGCGTGTATGCGCCCCAGATACTCCCGTTCAACCCGCTCGGTCTCGGCCGCCACGCGAGCCGTTTCGGACGCCCCGGCCAAGGTCTTGGCTCTGTTTTCCCCCCGTGTCGAAGTGGAACCCGGCGCCGTGGGTTTTCCACTGAGTGCCGTGATCTCGCTGCAGGTCAAGTCCAAATTGATTGGAACAGTGCTGGACCGGCTCGCCACCCACGACTCCGCGCGCATGATCTCCATGGTCACAGGCAAGGCGCCCGTGGTGTTTCACGGACTCTTCAGGGGGCCCGATGAACTGGCAGAATTCATCATCCGAGACATCGGCGCCCTTCCAGGCATCCAGACCATGGACACCTGCGTAGGCGTCAACGTGCTGCGCCGTTACTGGATGGATCGCGAGAGTGTGTTCATCGGAGAACAGGTGGAGGACCTGCTCCGGCGATAGGAAAGGCATCGGGGCGACAACTAGTGCCGGTCAATTTGGGCAGGAGCCTTTAACAAAAGGTCGACGCCGGGGGTTTGTCATTCGTGCCTTGCGTTGCGTGGCGACTTTGGGCTACCTGTAACCATGCTGATAGCCATGATTCGGTCAACCTATGTAACGAAGATCCGTTATCGGTCCGGCGAATATCAATTCGAGAGGGGTATTCGAAGCACTGAGACCAGGCGGTCGAGTGTAGGGTCTGAATAGCCTGAGCAACTTTAGAGCTATCTCCGTACGTCCGTCGTGGCCAAGCCAGTCGTCTCACCATTAGTGGGTGGGCGGCGGTGCCGTGGAAGCTCTTCGAAAAAGTTGCGGAGCGGTTGCTACTCCCCGAGCGGGAGATGGACGTGAAGAGCGGCAATCACCGCAGCGGCGTCCTGGGGATTGGCGGGATCGAAGCTGGTGAGTTGCCCGAATCGGGCAAGCCGGTTCAACACCGTGTTTCGGTGGCAGTACAGCTGCCCGGCAGTTTCTGACACCGACCCGGACCGAAGGTACGCCTGGACGGTTTCGATGAGCCGGTCCCTCTCATGAGCGGAGATCGTTGCTAGCGGGCCCAGCACGGTGTCCGCCAAAACGGTTCCGTATTCTCCAAGCCGAGCAACGGCGACGTGCCCCCACGCATCACGCACCGTGCGCTGACCTGGACGGTGGGGCGTCACGACCGGCAATGATTCCAGCGCGATCCGAAGCATCCGGGGCACGTCGGCCAATGACCTGGCGGGAGGCGCCACAAAGCAGTCCAGCGGGGCCAGCCAGGGACGTGCTCCCTCCGGCTCGCGCCCCGCCCGGGCAGGAATGTCCTCAAGAATAAGCACCAGAACGCCTTCGCGCTCGTGCAGAAACTGTTCAACACCGGCGCGAACCACCTCTGCCCGGAATGCCTTCTGAGCGTGTTCTGCGGCAACGGCAACTATGAAGTCGCTTTCCGGCGCCACGCCGAGCGCGCGGGCGGCCTGTCCCAGCAACTGCGGATCTTTGCCGTCCGAGTTGAGGAGTCGCGACAGGAGGAACGCACGCTGCGTCTCTTTTTCCTGTGCCATGGTGGCGAGCTCATCGAGGTAGCCTGCATGCACTCGGATGGTGTGGAACTCCACCGCTTCCCAGACACGCACCGCACCCTTGGTCAGGTCCGGCAAGGACGATTGGGGAACTTTCTCCAGCATTGCGGTCCAGAGGACTCGGAAGTCCATGCGCACTGCGCGCAGAAGAGATTCAAGGGGCAGGCCCTGTTGCGCGCGGCGGTGTCCTAGAGCTTCGGACATCCCCGCGAGCCGGTCAGGAATTGGTAGGTTGCCCACTAGCCGCAGCAATAGTTCCATCGACGCTACGGCCGTCTCCTCCAGATCCTGGGCGACCACCGCGGAGCCCGCGTATTCGTCGATTTTCTGCACCTCAAGGAGGTACTCGTGCGCGATCCGATCGATGTCGGCGAGGCAGTCGGCCACCAATTCCGACACCACCGACCGGGAAGCCTGTCCCCGGGACATGTCTGGGGCGTCCGCGGACGCTTCGCTGGGCATATGCCCATTCTAGAGCCGGACTGCACTGTATTTATCCATTGCCTACGCGAGTGATCCAGACCACCATTGGATGAGCCGGTTCTGTGCGGGCTGAGCTGCTATCCCGGAAGGATCCCTCGAGTACCATGCTCGATCTGAAACTTGTCAACGCCGCCATCTTCACCATGGCGGATGCCGCTCCCGCAGCGCACGCTATGGGGGTGCTTCACGGGCGGATCATCGGGTTCGACGACGACATCGTTCACCTCCCGGCGCAGCGTACGCTCGATTGCGGTGGCGCCGTAGTCGTCCCCGGCTTTGGGGATTCGCACAACCACATGGCGTGGTTTGGTCAGTCCCTGACCGAACTCGATCTGTCCGGCTGCCGGACCCTGGATGAAGTGTACGAGGCAGTCTCCCGGTTTGCGCTGGATCTCCCCGAAGACGCGTGGGTGGTGGGCTCCGGCTATGACGACACGGTCATGGGCGGTCACCCGCACCGGAGCGGCCTCGACCGGTCCGCGCCCGGTCGTCCGGTATGGCTCAAGCACCGTTCCGGGCACATGTGCACCGTAAACACTGAGGTGCTTGATCGCACGGGCGTTCTGGATGGCTCGGCCGTCGTTCCCGAAGGCGGAAAAGTGGTGGAGGATTCCTTCGGTCCCACCGGATTGCTCGAGGAGCAGGCTCAGAAACTGGTTACTGCGCTGGTTGTGCCCTACCCGGTGGCAGGCCTCGCGGACGCCATTGGCGCAGCGAGCGAGGTCTACGCTTCCGAGGGCCTGACGCATGTCGTGGAGGCCGGCATCGGGTCGGGCTGGATCGGCCGCAGCGCCGTGGAACTGGCCGCTTATGTTGAAGCACGACGCCGCGGCCTCCTGAAAATCCGGGTCCAGCTGATGGCGGCCAGCGATGCTCTGCACCCGCTCCAGTCCAATTCCACGGATGGGATCACCTTCGGCCTGGACCTCGGCATCGCTTCGGGCTTCGGCGACGACTATATTCGGCTCGGCGCGATGAAGATTTTCATTGACGGTTCCCTGATCGGCCGCACTGCAGCCGTAACCGAGCCGTTCTGCGACCACGACCATGGCACCGGGAACTTCCAGCTCGCCCCTGAGGAACTGTCACAGCGAATTGTCGACGCTCACTGCTCGGGATGGAACGTGGCGGCTCACGCCATCGGGGACTCCGCCGTCGACGTCGCGCTGGACGCCTTTGAGGCCGCGCAACAGAAGCTAGCTCGATCCGATGCCCGGCACCGCATCGAGCACGCCGGCATGGTCCGCCCGGACCAGCTCCCCCGGTTCGCGGCGCTGGGAATCACACCGGTTCCGCAGCCGCACTTCCTGTATGAAGTGGGCGATACGATGGCACGCGCCGTCGGAGTGGAGCGGGAACCTTGGGTATACCGCCACAAGTCCTTCCTGGACGCCGGATTGCGGGTCCCCGGCAGTTCGGACCGGCCGGTAGCGCCCGGGGCACCGCTGCTGGGCATGCAGTCCATGGTGACGCGTCGCACTTCCGGCGGGGCAACGCTGAGCCCGCAGGAAGTGGTCGACGCCGACACGGCCCTGCGCGCGTACACGGTAGACGCCGCGTGGATCGCAGGAGAGGAAGACCGGCGGGGAACGCTGGAACCGGGGAAGCTCGCCGATTTCGTGTTCCTCTCGGCGCACCCGGCAGACGTGCCGCCCGACGAGATCAGCCTCATCACCGTGCTGGCGACCATGCTCGACGGCGCCTGCGTTTTCGGGCACGACTACGTCGATGAACTACAGAACACCTCCACCACCGTCCAATCACCGATCCACCTTCAGAAGCAGAAAGACTGACCATGAAACCACATGAGACACCACAGGCAGAGGAAATCACCGTACCCTCTGTCAGCGGAGCCGACGCGGGCAAAATCGCCCGCGCGGCCTTCGTAGGCACTGCCCTCGAATGGTACGACTACTTCCTCTTCGGCACCGCCGCGGCGCTTGTGTTCAACCGGCTGTTCTTCACGTCGCTGGACCCGGCGGCTGCAACGTTGGCAGCCTTTGCCACCTTCGGCGTCGGCTTCGCTGCCCGTCCGCTCGGCGCCGTTTTGTTCGGCTACATCGGTGACCGTGTGGGGCGCCGCCCCGCGCTGCTGATCACCATCGTGGCGATTGGCGTGGCAACTGGCCTTATCGGCTTCCTGCCCGATTTCGGCAGCATCGGCCTCGCAGCACCCGTCATGCTTGCCATCCTGCGCCTGGTACAGGGCCTTGCGGTCGGGGGTGAGTGGGGCGGCGCGATGACCATCGCGGTGGAACACGCGCCCCTTGAGAAGCGCGGGCGGTATGCCGCCCTCGTGCAGGTCGGTTCCCCGGTCGGCACGCTGATGTCCTCCGGCGCTTTCGCGCTGGTGCTGCTCATGCCCGCTGAGGTCTTTGATTCGTGGGGTTGGCGCCTGCCGTTCCTGGCGGCGTTCCCGCTGCTGCTTGTCGCGCTGTACATCCGGTTGAAAGTTGAGGAATCGCCGATCTTCAACGAGCTGGTCAAGCTGGAGGAACGTGCAAAGATTCCGGCGGTTGATGTTTTCCGTCAGGCCTGGGGCCGGCTGATCGTTGCTATCGCGGCCGCGTTCCTCGGCGTCGGCGGGTTCTACATCATGACCACCTTCGTCATCAGCTACGGCACCACCACCCTCCGCATGGACCGTGGACTCATGGTCAATGCAACCTTGATTGCCGCCGTCGTGCAGATCGGAGTGATCCTGGTCATCGGCCGCATCAGCGAGAAGGTTGGACCGGGACGGATGACCTTCATCGGCGGCATCGTGACCGCGGCCGCGGCTTTCCCGCTTTTCTGGATGATCGACACACGCAACCCAGCAGCCATCATCCTCGCCGTCACTCTCGGAATTGCACTGCTTTCCGTGGCCTACTCGGTCACCGGAGCCCTGCTGACCGAACTGTTCCCGCCGCAGCTGCGTTACAGCGGTGTCGCTCTCGGATACAACCTTGCCGGCGCCCTGAGCGGATTCCTGCCATTGATCGCCGTCGCCCTGCTGGGTGTTTCCGGTGGAGCCTCCTGGACTGCTGCCCTGCTGCTGATTGTGGTGTCGCTAATCACAGCTGCCGGCGGATTCTTCGGCGAGCGTCTCCGCCTCAAAGACAAAGCGATCGTGCGGTAAGGGACGCCATGCTGAATCCAGATACAGCGCGCCGGATTACCGACAGCGTTGATGCAGCTTTCGACCGCCAGCTTGAGTTCACGGCGGAGCTGGTCCGGCATCCCTCTCTGAGGGCCGCCGAGTCCAGCGCCCAGGACCTCATGTTTGCTGAGCTCCAGTCCCGCGGCCTTGTCATGGACCGCTGGACGCTCGACGGCGAAGCCCTCTCCGCGCACGTGGGTTACGGTCCCAGCACGGTTGCCTTCGAGGACCTCACCAATATAGTGGGCACCTACACTCCCCCGGAGGAAACGGGCCGTTCCCTCATCCTGAACGGGCACATCGATGTTGTTCCCACCGGGCCTGAGGAAATGTGGGAGCGCAGCCCCTGGGACGCAGTGGTGAAGGATGGCTGGATGTACGGTCGGGGGGTCGGAGACATGAAGGCCGGCCTCGCAGCCAACCTCTTCGCATTCGATGCTCTTCGGGCCGCAGGGTTCGCCCCGGCGTCGACCATCCACTTCCAGTCAGTTGTGGAGGAGGAGTGCACCGGCAACGGGTCACTTGCCGCGCTTCAGCGCGGATACACGGCAGACGCCGTCGTCATTCCCGAGCCGGAAGAGAACATGCTGGTACGTGCGAACGTGGGGGTCATCTGGTTCCGCGTGCGCGTTTCCGGCAGGCCAACCCACGTGCGGGAAATGGCCTCCGGGTTCAACGCCATTGACGCCGCCTACACGGTAATGGCAGCTCTTCGGGAGCTGGAAGCTAAGTGGAACACCGAAAAGGGCAACCACCCTTACTTCGCGGACGTGGACCATCCAATCAACGTCAATATCGGCATGATTTCCGGCGGCGACTGGCCCTCAAGCGTCCCGTCCTGGTGTGAGTTCGACGTCCGTGCGGCACTGTATCCCGGGGTCCCGGCCGCTAGTGCCTGGGACGAGATTCAGGAGTGCCTCCGGACCACCGGGGCCGGGGCAGCAGTGTCGGCTGAGCGGACGGGCTTCTTTTCCGAGGGTTACGTTCTGGAGGAGGGATCGGATGCCGAGGCTGTCCTGGCCTCCGCGCACCAGGACGTCTTCGGGGATGCGTTGCAGAGCTTCACGACGCCGGGGTATCTGGACGGCCGCGTCTTCGCCCTGTACGCGGGGATCCCAGCACTGGTCTACGGGCCGGTGTCCGAGGCCATTCACGGTTTGGATGAGCGGGTACATATCGAGTCGGTGCGAAAGGTCACCAAGACTATCGCCCTGTTCATCGCCGACTGGTGCGGCGTGACCGAGATTACGTGACATCTCGCAGAGATATGGAAGGCGCCCGGCCATGGGCCGGGCGCCTTCCATACAGTGTGCTGGCTAACGAGGGTCGAGCTCCCCGAGGCAGAGGCTACGGACGATGTCGGTTAGCACGTGCAGACCGCTGACGATGTCCTGGTCGGTGGTGTACTCGTGCTCGTTGTGGGAGGTGCCCTCCACCGACGGAACAAAAAGCATAACCGTGGGAACGATGTCCTTCAGGTTGGTGGAGTCGTGTCCGGCCAGCGTCTTGACCCGCGCGTACCGAAGGCCGCGGTTGGCCGCGGCCTTCTCGGCCAGCGCAACTCCCTCGGGCTGGTACGGAGTGACCGGCCAGCAATGGGATCCGGTCTTGCTGATCTCCACCCGGGCGGCCAGTTCGATCTGTTCGATGCGCTCGTGCAGCATCCGATCCGCCTCGGCGAGGAGGTCCTCCTCGGCGGACCTCAGGTCGAGGAGCAATGTGACCAGGGAGGGCACCACGACGGGCGAGTTGGGAAAGACGTCGAGCTGGCCGACCGACGTGTGGACGGCGCCGTCGGGAAAGTGGTCCGCGATCTCCCTCGCGGCGACGACGAGCATCGACGCTCCGAGGAGGGCATCGCGGCGGTCCGCAATGACTGTCGAGCCGGTGTGGCCCTGTTCGCCGTGTACTTCGAACTGGTACTTGTTGGCCGCCCAGTTGGAGTCGACGATGCCGATGGTGATGCCGTCGCGTTCCATGCTGCGGCCCTGTTGGATGTGAATTTCAGCGGCGTAGACGGCGGTAGGTCCGATGCCCTCGCCCAGTGCGGTGGTTGCTTCCAAGGCCTCTCGGACGGTGATGCCCATCGGGTCCATGGTGGCCAGAACGGCCTCGGGCGTCATCTTTCCGGTGTAGACGGAGCTGCCCATCATCGACGGTTTGAAGCGAGCACCTTCCTCATTGAACCAATTCACTACGGCCAGGTTGTACCGTGGAATTGTCTCATCGCCACGCCACTCAGCGGCGAGGCTGAACGCTGCGTGGGCGGCGGCGAGCACACCGTAGGCGCCGTCATACCGCCCGGCCATCGGCTGGGAATCAAGGTGGGAGCCAACCAGCACGTACGGTGCACCGGGACTCAGCTCCAGCAGGCCAAACTGGTTGCCGACCTGGTCGAAGGACACGTCGAACCCCTTCTCCCGAAGGATGCCGGTCAGCCAGGCTCGCTGTTCCCCGTCTGCGGGTGAACCCGCCTGCCGCTCCACTCCCCCGCCAGGCGTAGCACCAAAAGCGCTCAGGATGGCGAAGTCATCTAGGAACACTGCGTCGGCTCCTGTGAACTTGGTGGGATCGGGTTCCGGCACAGCACCGTTGCTCATGATTGCTTGTCCTTCGGGCTTGATCAATGATTTACACAATCGTCCCAGGACCGCGAGCCAGAGGCACTGGATTGAAACAACCATTTCAGCCGGCGGCATTGTGAATCTGCACATCAGGCAAGGAAAGAGCGTGAGGCAACGTCCTCTGCCGATGCGCATCCCATCGTGCACTTGCATCGCTGGCGGGCAGGCGGACGGCGTGGGACGGCTTTTCCAACCCGGCGGCCTGAGCATGTCTTGGTGCTTTGACCGTTCTCCACGAAAGGAGAGGGACTGGGTCCAGAAATACCAGGTCCAGTCTCTTGGGCTTTCCCTGTAACGAAACCGACTAGTCCCAGGCGCTGGCGCACCACAGATAGCAGCGGCCAGCCCTGCCCCGGGGCCCGCTATGAGACCACGACGAATGCCGTCCCGTTCAAGTGCACGCGGGCGGCCTTCGTGAGAAGGCTAGTTTTTGGTTTCCCTAACGCCGCACCACTCTGCGATGAAGACAGCGATCGACTTTGGTGATGCGTCGGACGGAGCCCACGTCCACACACTCGTCGCGGCCGTGGACTGCTCCTGAAATCGGACCGTAGACCAGCGATGGTTTGTCCGCGTGCAGGGTGAAAGCCCGACCGTCGAGGAATCCAAGGGCCACGAAGCACTGCAGTTCCATTCCGAATACTGTGCCGCGGGCGCGCCGATGGCATTGAATCCCGACTGCATTTCCCGCGAATGGGTTGGTTGGCCGGCGACCTCAAGTCGAAACCAGCTAACGCTAACCGTGGCGCGGACCGTATGTCCTCTTGAGGCTCGGGGATGATGACGGCGTCTGCCCTGGATCAGCGAAGGTGCGCGGCGCCACTCTCGAGCCCGCGCTGCCAGGCGATGCTGGACTCATTCCGCTGCTGTCGGCTGTCCGCAGTGACCGCGAATGACCTGCGGTGGGCAGGGCTCGTCGTAGATCACTGCCGCTGGTAGCTGAGATATGGCACATCATGGAGGCATGAACTGTCGATATCTTTGTTCGGAGCAGCACTCTTCGACCCAACTCTCGAGGGCGCGACCATGCCAAATCGTGACATGAATTCGCCACTTCCGACTCTTCAGGAGCTACGTCCACTGATCGCGAGTAGTTTGGCGCATTGGAACAGGCATGAGATTTCTGATCAGTTGGGCATCCGGCGGGCCGCCGTAGCAATCACCCTGTTCGAAAAGCCAAGGCACCTAATCCCGTTCGTGCTGATAATTAAGCGGACGCCGTGGTTCACAAATCCGGGGCAATGGGCGCTTCCGGGCGGCCGCATCGACGCCGGCGAGACCGCCGTCGAAGCGGCGCTTCGGGAGCTGGCCGAAGAAACGGGGCTCAAAGCCTCCGCTTCGGATGTTCTAGGGCTTCTGGACGACTTTTCAACGACAAGCGGCTACGTCGTTACACCCGTCGTCGTGGCCGTTTCAGGCATCCAACAACCAAGGCGAAACCCTACGGAGGTGGCTTCCATACACCCAATTCCCCTTAGCAGACTCGTTGCCCCAGGTGTTCCCCGGTGGCGGGAGCTAGATGGCCGGGCGCTTCTGCAAATGCCTCTCCGTCATGACATGATCATCCATGCCCCCACTGGAGCAATTCTTTGGCAGTTCGCAGAAGTTGCACTGAGGCAAGGCAGGGTCCGGGTCCACGACTTTCTTCAGCCTGATTTCACGGCCCGCTAACCCGAGCTGTCGGGGCCAGCGCCACAAGGTCCACTCCGAAGGCGTCAGAGATCCTTTGAAAGGAACGCCTTGGTCCGCTCGTGCTGCGGATTGCTCAGGATTTCCCGGGGCCGTCCGGCCTCCACCACCACGCCTTCGTCCATGAACACCATCGTGTCCGCCACTTCACGGGCGAACTCAATCTCATGGGTCACCACGATCATGGTCATCCCGCTCTTGGCCAGTTCCTTCATAACGTCGAGCACCTCGCCCACCAGCTCCGGGTCCATGGCACTCGTCGGCTCATCAAAGAGCCTCAGCTTCGGGTCCATGGCCAGGGCACGGGCGATGGCCACACGCCGCTGCTGCCCGTCCGACAGGTGCGCCGGATAAGCGTCCCCCTTGTCGCCCAGCCATACAAGCCCCAGCAGTTCCATGGCCCGGGCGGTGGCTTTGGCCTTGGAAATGCCCTTCACCTGTATGGGGACCAGGGTGATGATCTCCACAGCGGTCAGGTGCGGAAATAGTTTGAACCGCAGGAACACCAATCTACGTCCACGCCAAGATCTGCATCATCGATGAAACCTGGTTCACCTGCTGCGGCTTCCGCTACCTCCGACGCACGCCGACACCTCGCGATGCCCCTGACCATGGTCCTCGTAACGGCTGCCATCCACACCGCAGCCCTGCTCGGACTGGCGGACAGTCTCACCGGAACTGTCCGGGAAGTACTCGGTTGGGACCCTATCAGCTTCGCCGCATTCGCCCGCCGGGAACGCGAAATCTGGAAACCCGACCCGATCACCAGAGAGACCTGATGAGGATCGCACTCCTCGGAGTCACCGGCCACCTTCTCCTGTCAAAGCGCAGGCGCCAAGCCACCAAGTCATCGCCTTCACCCCCATTTCGGGAGTCTTCAAGACGAGACATCCGTGGCACTTGAAGGCGTGGAGGACTGCGGATCAGGCAGAAGAGGCGTAGTGCAAGCTCAGATGCGCTCGAGGAACCGGTTGAGTGTTGCCTTACGCGCGTAGCCCGCATGGTCGATGGCTGTCTGCGCGGCGCCGTCGCCGTCGCCGGTCAGCACTGCTTCGACGATGGCGGCGTGCTCGAGCACGATGTGCGCCATCCGCTCCTCACTGTAGCTTCGGGTACCGAAGCGCCGAATAGCAGTCTCGACGGTGCCAAGCAGCCGCGAGAGGTAGGCATTGCCCGCCATCTCCGTGAGTGCGGCGTGGAACTCGATGTTTAAGTGCGAGAAGCCGGATCGATCCGCGACTTCCGCGGCCTGCCTCATGCCTTCGTGCAGCACCTTCAGTGCGGCTTTTGCGTACGGTGAGCCTCGCTCCGCGGCCATCCGGGCAGTCAGGCTCTCCAGGCTCCCGCGGACCTGATAGACCACCGACATGTCTTCGATGCTGAGGGTGGTGACCCGGGCTCCCCGGCCAGGCGTGCGCTGGATCAGCCCCTCCTCCTCCAGACGGTTCAATGCCTCCCGTACGGGGGTGCGCGAGACGCCGAGGATCTCTTTCAGTGACTCCTCGCGCAGCCACTCGTCAGGCGCCAGTACACCATCGAGGATGGCCTCGCGGAGAGCCCGGGTGGTATCGGCGACAGCATTTCCGCGCCCACCGCGGCTAACGCGGTAGGCCGCCAGCCCGGATTCCGCAGGAAACCCCGCCTCGTCCTTCGCTGCCATCACATCCGTCCTACTCTGCTTCCGGTCCACGCACGAAGGAAGTCTTCCCCCAATTCTCCCACAGCTTGGTAAGGGCTGCGTAGTCCTGCCGTCCCCAGCCTTCGGCCATTGCCATCTCATAGACGCCGTGGGCAGCGGGGATGGTGAAGATCGGAAGGCCCTCATCCTGCGCCATCCGCTGGGCGAGGACGGAGTCTTTACGCGCAGCCTCAAGGGACATTCCGCCCTCGTATTCGCCGGTGAACACGCGTTCTCCGATGCGGTGCGTGAGGGGACGCATAAGTCCGCCGTCGGGGGCGGCGAGGATATCGACGACTTGCTGCGGGTCCAGGCCCGAAGCCTTTGCCATTGCGATCGCCTCGCTGAGCAGAACCATCACGACGTGGGCGACCGCGTTGTTCACGACTTTAGCGGCCATGGCCGTGCCGGAGTCGCCGAGCACTGTCTGCTTCGAAGTGAGCGCGTCGAACAGGGGCTGCAGCGCATCGATGCTCGCAGCGTCCCCGGACATCACGAGTCCGGCCGTACCTGCGCGCATCTGCGCGACGCCGGCGAGGATGGCGGCGTCGATTAATTCCACCCCACCAGCAGCCAACGCTGCCTTGGTGGCCAGAATGTCCCGAGGGGTGACCGTGCTCGTCTCGACCACGCACGTGACGATGCCGGGAGCCGCTGCGATGGCGGCGGCCACGCCGAGGGACGCGCTCGGATGCGGGAGCGAGAGCACGACGGTGCCGCAGCGTGCGGTGACTTCCTCGAGAACGGATACTTCGATGCCAACGGCTTTCGCCTCGGCCTGGCGCTCAGGTGAGAGATCGCTGCCGATCACCGTGAACCGTGCGCTGAGGCGCTCTGCCACCGCGAGTCCCATGTTGCCGAGGCCGATCACTCCGATGGCCGAACCGTCGAGGGTGTGGGTGGTCGTGCGAGATACATCTGACATGAAGATCTTCCTCCACTTCGATCGGCCGAGGGCCGTTGCGCTCGGCTCCTGATCATCGTACAGTCTTTGCATGCAAGCTGCACACAAAGAAGTGACCCTGACAAACGTTGCCCTGCCGAGCGGGAATGTCTCCGTTCCTGGCGGCGCGATGATAGGCGGTAAGTGGCTCCGGACCACCGGCCCCGATCGCGACGTGTTTGATCCAGCCACGGGAGGCGTGCTCGCCACGGTGGCAGATGCGGAGCCGGCCGCTGTTGATCGGGCCGTTGCGGCCGCCCGCGATGCCTTCATTCCCTGGGCGGCCCGGAGCACGGCTAGCCGGGCCGAGCTGCTGGAGCGGGCTGCAGACATGATCGCTGAGCACTCCGTCGCACTCGCGGAGATCGAGACGCTCGACACCGGAAAACCGCTGAATCAATCGGTGAACGATGTGCGGATCGCCGAGCGCTACTTCCGCTACTACGCCCACGCTGCTGAACACTTTTTCGGTCACAACGTGCCCTCCTCCAATGGGATGCTCGTGGTCACCCAACACGATCCCTTTGGCGTCGTTGCCCACATCACCCCTTGGAACGCGCCCATCAGCCAGCTGGCCCGGGGCGTCGCGCCCTCACTCGCCGTGGGCAACACCGTGGTCGTGAAGCCCTCCGAACTCGCGCCGCTCTCATCACTCCTGCTTGGCGACGTCCTCCGCGAGGCACTGCCCGCCGGGGTGTTCAACGTAGTGCCGGGTGATGGCGTGGTCACCGGGGCGTCGCTGGCCGCGCATCCGGGCATCGATCACCTTACTTTCACGGGTTCCGTCGCGACCGGCATCGCTGTCTCGAAGGCTGCCGCCGCCAACGTTGTGGCCACAAATCTTGAGCTCGGCGGCAAGTCGGCCGCGATTGTGTTCGCCGACGCTGACCTCACCGCGGCGGTGAAATCGGCGACCGCGGCGCTTGTCCGCAACTCGGGCCAGTCGTGCTCGGCGCTTACCCGCTTCATTGTGCACCGAGACATCATTGATAAGTTCTCCGGGATGCTCGTGGCGAGTGTCAGCGCGCTCACGGTCGGCGCAGGCATCGACGACCCCGATGTCGGCCCCTTGGTCTCCGAGACGCAGCGCGGCCGCGTGTACGCCCTCATCGGGGAGGCGCTGGAGCAGGGTGCCCGGGTCCTGACCGGTGGGGCATCCGCCCCCGCCGGTGAGGCGCTCAGGAACGGCTGGTTCGCCTCTCCCACAGTGCTCGGCGACGTTAGACCCGAGATGATGATCGCCTCGACTGAGGTGTTCGGGCCGGTGCAGAGCATCATGGTCTTCGACGACGAGCCTGAGGCGGTCCGTATCGCCAACGCAACCGAATACGGGCTCGCCGCAGCGGTCTTCACGGCGGACATCACGGTGGCTACCCGGGTGGCGCAGTCGCTCGTTGCCGGTCAGGTGCAAATCAATGGTTTCATCGGAGCCGGAGCCGAAATTCCCTTCGGCGGTGTCAAGCGCTCAGGCCACGGCCGAGAGAAGGGTTTCGAAGCCCTGCACGGCTACACCCAAGTGAAGGCGATTGTGACCCACTATGCGAGGGACTGACCCATGACCGACATCATCGCCCCTGCCTACCGCGGCTCGCTGCCTGCAGACTGGCGACCAGAGGCTGTCTATGCCATCCGCTACGCTACCCGGCCCACCGCCCTGCGCGCGGAACACTTCTACGGCCACGACGAGTGTGGCGACGCGTCGATGCCGATCGACTATTTCGTTTGGCTCATCACCGGGCAGGGCGCCGCCATCCTGGTCGACGCGGGCTTCACACCAGAGACTGCCCAGGCACGCCCCGGCCGTATCCACCTCGGCTCGCCGCTTGAGATCGCCGAGAAGCTGGGTTACCCGATCGCAGCCATCCCCAGCGTCGTCGTGTCCCACGCCCACTACGACCACACCGGATACCTGGCAACCCTGCCGGACTCGCGCATCCACCTCCAGCAAAAGGAACTGGCCTTCTGGGCCGGCCCGCATGCTCACCACGAGATGTACCGCACGATCGTGGACCATGACGACATCGTGGGAATCGTGCGCTCGAACTTCAACGGTGCAATCGACCTTTACGACGGCGACGCCTGGATCGCGCCGGGTGTAAGTGCACACCTCGTGGGCGGACACACGGCCGGAACCCAAGTGGTGCGCGTAACGCTCCAAACCGGCGAAGTCGTGGTACTGGCCTCCGACGCAAGCCACTTCTACGAGAACATCAGTGCCGGGCGCCCGTTTTCGATCGCCCACACCGTGCCGGCTATGTTCGACGCCTTCGACACCATCGAACGCCTCGCCCGTCGCCTTGATGGCGGGACCGGGATTATCGTCCCAGGTCACGACCCAGCCGTGAAAGACCGCTATCCCGCCGTACTGACCGACGACCCTTCCGTTTCCGGTCGACTCTGGCACATCGCCTAACCCATCGCACGCTGCCCTCCAGCGGCCCAGAAAGGAACCTGATGTCAGTGCAGACCTCTCAGAAACTCAACAAAAAGGTGACCATCTCAAGCGCGGTGGGAACCGCGATCGAATGGTACGACTTCTACGTCTACGGCACAGCCTCCGCCCTCGTCTTCGGGGCACTGTTCTTCACCACCCTTGACCCCCTCGCCGGAACGATCGCGGCCTTCGGAACCTTCGCGGTGGGCTTCCTTGCCCGGCCTGTCGGCGCCGCCGTATTCGGTCACTTCGGTGATCGGATCGGCCGCAAAAAAATGCTCGTGTTCAGCCTTCTCGGCATGAGCGTCGCCACCATCCTGGTGGGGCTTCTGCCCACCTACGCCCAGATCGGCATCTGGGCACCCATTCTCCTCACGCTCTGCCGGCTGGTTCAGGGCTTCTGCGTTGGCGGCGAGTGGGGCGGCGCCACCCTGCTCTCGGTAGAGCACGCACCCGTGAGCAAGAAGAACCTCGCCGGCGCGCTCGTTCAGGTGGGTTCGCCCGCCGGTCTCGTGATCGCCACCGTGATGATAGCGATCTTCCGCGGACTGCCAGGGGATGCTTTCCTCGAATGGGGCTGGCGTATCCCGTTCCTGTTCAGCGCCGTCCTCGTCGTTATCGGCCTGTTCATTCGTCTCAAGGTCGCAGAGAGCCCGGAGTTCGTGAAAATGAAGAAACAGGGCATCACCACGAAAATGCCGCTGTTCCGCGCCATCCGCACCGCGCCCGTGCAGATCCTGGGCGGCATCCTGCTCACCTGCGGTCCCTTCGTCTACTTCTACTTCTTCACGACGTTCCTCCTCACCTTTGGAGTAAAAAAACTCCAATTCGACCCGCAATTCCTCCTCGTGGTGGTCGCAGTTTCGGCCGCAATTGAACTCTTCACGCTTCCGCTGGCCGGTATGCTCGCCGACCGGGTCGGCCGCAACAAGATCTTCATCATTGGAGCAATCGGTTTCATTCTCTTCGCGTTCCCGATGGTGGGATTGCTGGTGGCATCCCCCGGCAACCAAGCGGTAATGCTCGCCGTCATTGTCCTGGCGATTACCATCATCCACCCCTTCACTTACGCCCTGCTATCGACCATGTTCGTTGACCTGTTCAGCCCCGAGATCCGCTACACCGGCATCTCACTCGCGTTCCAGCTCGGAGGCGTCGTCGGAGGATTCTCACCGCTCATCCTCACCTCAATGCTCGCGACCGACGCGTGGCCGCTACTCATCCCGGGCTACCTCGCACTGCTCTCGGCGCTGTCCCTGCTCGCAGCCATCGTGCTGGTACTCGCTAAGCGCCGGCGCGACCAGTCCGAAATCAGCACCAACGAGGCACAATCCGTACCGCTACGCTGAGAAAAGATGACCCGCGTAGGTGAGTCCTAATTGAACAGGGCGCGCCACTTCGACAGGGCCGCGGCCGGACCGGAGGCGGGTCGTGCTCGAGCAGAACGGGGTTCAGCATTACGCTGACACAGACGGCGGGGCCAAACCGAGGCTGTCCGCGGATATGGTGGCCGAGGACCGCCGGCTCAGACTCACTGGCTACGAGGTCTACCGCTACGGTGGGTACGAATTCGTAAACCGGGCCCAGGCCGGGATCATGCTGAACGGCTTCTTCCGCGAGCTCCTGCACGTGTGACACAAGAGCGCGGAAATCTCGCCACCGCACAGTCCACCGCTCTGGCGCCGGCTGGCCCGTGGTGAAACCCGTGCACCAGCTCATCGGGTATGGTTTGACCGGTTGCCTGCGGACGACCAACCTTGAGTTGATACATTCGTTGTCGCCGACCAGCCGCTTGACGACGGTCACGGCAATTCCCGCGGATTCGAAGTCCTCGTGGCTTCCAAGTAGGACATGGTGACCGAGCTCCAACGCGTTGCCTGTGCCCTGGGCGTCCCGTTCGAACTGCCAGACGTCATCCGACATGACGTCTGGCCAATCCCGGCGATGTTCCCATCCTGTGGATAGGACGGTGCGGTCTATCAGCAGGGCCGGCGACATACCACCAATCGGGTCGACTCTGACCTTGAGAGACTTTGTAAGTGGATCGGCTAACGGGCAATGGTCTCGCTTCAACGGCTATTCCAGTGTTTCCGCACCTGAACAGTGATCTGGCCTAGCCGAGGTGCTCGATTGGTTGCGTGCTGTGCCGCTCCCAATGGCTCCCGGAGCTTTTTCCGTCGAGTCCCGGCTCGCCACTGGAGTTAATCCGTCCGCCTTTGTAGCTTCAACGTATGGCCATCAAACTTGAGAACGTCGGTATCGCCGTCCGCGACCTCGAGGCAACAATTGCCTTTTTTACCGACCCCAGACGGTCATGGTCGACTTGAGCTCTTCGAATACATCCACCCCAAAGCGATCGAGTCGAACCCAACTCGCCCCAACGACATCGGCATGCACCGCGTGGCCTTCTCGGTCGACGACCTAGACAAAGCCCTCGAGGTAGCTGCGAGGCACGGATGCCGTCCGCTACGCGGCGTGGCGACCTACGGCGACGTCTACAAACTCACGTACCTCCGCGGTCCCAGCGGAATCATCGTGATGCTCGCCGAGAAACTAAAGAAAAGACTGACACCCGGAACGGCCCAATTAGCCTGTGTTGCTAAGCCTCAGGCCGCCGGATGCGGCGATGACGGGAAAATGATGGCTGCGGCGGCGGGTTACCTCGGCCTTTCATGAGGGTGCGCCGCCAGCCGCGTGTTTAAACGACGAAAAGTGCTCCTGAGCTGGGAAAATGTTGTTACCACACAGCATTTTTTACACAGTTCAAGGAGCACCTTTCTGGTGAACAATATTACCGGCATGTACCCGTCTGTCCGTGTTGATTCCGCCGGGAACGGCGTGGTGTCCCAGGCAGGTGGCCTGGTGCTGGCCCGGACGGTGCGTGTCTCCGGCCTCGGTGCCGGGCTCTCGGAGGCATTGGAGCCGTGGCGCAAGCCCTTCGCCCGCCATGATCCGGCTAAGATTCTCACCGATATCATGCTCTCGCTCGCGACCGGTGGTGACTGTGTCTCCGATATTGACCGGCTTCGCGCCCAGCCGGAGGTGTATGGACCGGTGGCTTCGGATCCGACGATCAGCCGCTTGATCAAGTCGCTCTCCGCGGCCAAACCAGCGAAGGCTTTGGCGGCAATCAACGCCGCCAGAGCAGCTGCCCGGGCGCATGTCTGGGCTGCTGCCGGAGACGATTCGCCCTTGCATGGCATCAGCGCAGAGAAGCCGCTGGTGATCGATTTGGACGCCACCCTCATCGCCTCCCACTCTGAGAAGGAAGAAGCCAGACCTACGTGGAAGAAAGGCTACGGCTTCCATCCGTTGGCCGCGTTCCTTGACCACGGCACCGAAGGAACCGGAGAGCCCCTCTCCGTGCTGCTGCGCCCGGGCAACGCCGGATCCAACACCGCCGCCGACCACATCCAGGTCGTAAAAGACGCCCTCAAACAGCTGCCCACCGGTTACCGTTCGGGACGGAAAGTGATGATACGCACCGACTCCGCCGGCGGCACGCACGGGTTCCTGACCTGGCTCACCGCCACGCGCCGGAACCTGGGCTACACCGTCGGGTTCCCCATCCACGGCGCCATCGAAGCGGCCCTGCCACGGATCCCGAAGAACGCCTGGACCCGCGCCTACAACAGCGACGGCGCCGAACGTGACGGGGCCTGGGTCGCCGACATCACCGGAATGCTCGATCTCTCCGCCTGGCCGGCCCGGATGCGGGTCATCGTGCGGAAGGAAGAACCCCACCCCGGCGCGCAGCTGCGCGCCACCGACATCGACGGGATGCGCTACACCGCGTTCGCCACCAACCAGGACGGCGGCCAGCTCGCAGACCTGGAAGTACGGCACCGGCTCCGCGCACGGTGCGAGGACCGGATCCGTAACGCCAAGGACACCGGCCTGGCGAACCTGCCCCTGCACTCCTTCGCGGCGAACACGCTGTGGTGTCACCTGGTCATGCTCGCGGCCGAGCTCATGGCCTGGACCCAGATGCTCGCCTTCGCCGGCACCGCGGCCCGGCGGTGGGAACCGAAAAAACTCCGGACCAGGATCTTTGAAATCGCCGCCAAAATCACCAGGCATGCCCACAGGATCACCGTCCATCTTGCCGCCAAAGCACCCGAAACCGGGCTGCTGATCAAAGGACTGAACCGTCTCGCCGCGCTCAGCCCGCCATAACCATCAGGCCAACCAATCAACCCCGGAACAGGGAAGCAAGCCCCGCAGCACGTGACGGACGTGGAACCGTAACCGAACCGCCGCCACCGGTCAGCGGCCAAATTGTCATACCCGCCTGCCAAAATCAGACACGTCAGGCAGCCAGTAAGCCCCGACCCTGCCGGAACCCCGCCTCATGAAAGATCGAGGCTAACTTGTGGGAAGGCCGTGGCAGCAAAGCCCACCAGTTCCTGCAAATCGCCCTCGAAGCCGGCCCGCCTACCGACTGGCCCGGCTCAGCCAGCTCAGCGATCTCATGATCAGCTCCGCATCGGTTACCTTGTCATGCCGTTCCCGCCCCCCGCCTTCCTGCATTAACAGGTATCAGAGCGGAAATCCCGGACGGGCCGCAACCCTACGTCAATCATGTTGTAAGCGGCCCGAGCCACCATGAAGTGGTGAACGTGAAAACCCAACGAAAGGACGAACGAGGATGAACACCCAGAAGAGACCAAGCAGGGCGGTACCCGGTATGCCGTAGTAAGCTGCGGCCCGATCCGACCCCAGTACGACCCAACCCGAAGCCGAATGTGCGGACAGTGTCCACACCCCCAATTCTCCGCATCAAAGGCCTCCCTCAAACTGCCGCACCCCGAAGGGCTGCGGTTCTTCTTTGTCCCGAGAAAATTGATCCTGCTGGAGAAGTTCAACTGCGATTGCAACCGGGTCCCGCCCGCGCCCGTTGACGAGTCTCGGGCACGCCGCACGGCATGCTCAGCCTCTAGACTCTCCATCACGACGTCACCTCACTTCAAACCATTCATGGTCCGATCGGCGGACCGCTCCATGACCGGGCAGCGCCCCTTCAGACGCTGACCGCGGACTAACAGAGCCACACGAAAACAACGAAACCCGGGCGGCGACACCAGCCTCCGCCCCAGCACGCTGTCAACGATCAGGGCCTCGCCCCGAACGCGGCACCAGTTGGCCGACGACGGCATAGCGTTGTTCGGTGAATCGTTTTCATCTTGATGGCCGGGCTGTCCGGAGCGGTTGTCATTTTCCAAAGTCGTCTGCACGGCCACCACATGTCCGTAAGGAGAACCCTTTTCGAGACAGTCCTCGCCGTAGTCCCGAGGAAATTGTGAGCTGCAGCGAGGATTTCGGACAGCGGAATTGGTGGATTCTTCTACGCTGCCAGTGCTGGCTGTTGATAACCATAGTGGACTTCGTTAGGCCGTCGGTAATCGAGCGCGGAGTGTCGGCGCCAACTGTTGTAAAATCCCTCGATATAGCGGATAACGTCGCTGCGGGCTTGTGATTTCGTCGCGTAAACGGTCCGGTAAACACGCTCGTTCTTGAGCATTGAGAAGAAAGATTTGGCCATACTGCTATCTCAGCACACGCCCGTGCGTCCCATCGATGAGCGCATCCCCAGACCGGTCACCAAGGCCCGAAACCCAGCCGAGGTATACACGCTGCCGCGGTCAGATTTAAGCCGAATTCGGCTTAAATTCGATTATGCCGAGAAAAACCCTCCGCCCGGGGCATAACGTTTTCCTCGGCATAATCGGATTGCCAGATCGCGTCAGGCTCGATCGGGGTCGTTGCGGCGGCGTTCTTGAGGGCGTCGGCGACGAGTTCAGTGCGCATGTGATCGGCGATCGACAAAGTCAACGACCCCCAGAGAAGCACCGACACACCGGAATCGGCCTCAACACACCGGCAGACGTCCATTGCGGACTGGCCGCCGGCAAAGCCCTCGAACGAGCTAAAATCCTCGCCGTTGCACGGGCGAAATACCCCGAGCGATTCACCACAAGCAGGGACCCGAAGATCCTTGCCCTGCCCGACACTGCATGGATTAACAATCCAGCCGAGAGGATCGCCGCGAAAGAAGCCGCCTAGTTCCCACTGGCCTCATTCACCTTGACAAATTCCGCAATCATGAAGTGCCTTCCGATTTGGAGTGCATTTCAGGCCGGAACGTCTCGAAGTGACGACACAAAAATTGATCTGCTGAAAATGTATCCCGGTGACTTGGCAACCCGGTCCCAGTCGGATTCAGTGATCCGTGCATCTCGGAAATCGATGAAAGGACTCGTGAATCATGACAAGCCAGAATTTATTGAGCGCTCCAAGAAGTGGGCCAGAGCCTTCTGGGGCATCAATTCGATGACGTCGCAGTGCATCAGACGTGGCGACAATGAGACTATGTCCGCCGATTAGGACGGGGATGACGTTGAAACCAGCCCTGCCGAGACGCCAAAAAACGGTTCGCATTTGCGACGACTGGCGTTCACGCCCTTCATCGCCAGCCAGCTCTTCAGCAAGGCGGATCCGGCCTCGGCGGTGCTGTCCCCCCTGGCGATCTTCGCGGTCGGCTTCGTCGCACGGCCGTTCGGCGGATTCCTGTTCGGCTGGATCGGCGACCGGGTGGGCCGGAAGGCATCCATGACGCTCGCCGTCGGACTGGCGTCGCTGGGCAGCCTGCTGATCGGCGTTGCCCCCACATTTTCCGCCGTCGGCGTCGGGGCCTCGCTGGTGCTGCTCGTGGCCCGGCTAATCCAGGGACTCGCGCACGGCGGCGAGCTGCCGTCGTCGCAGACCTACCTGTCCGAAATCGCCCCCCAAGGAACATCGCGGCTTCTGGGCAACCCTGATCTACACCTCGGGCACCGTCGGAATCCTGTTCGGGACCGTGCTCGGCGCAGTCCTGAACATGAGCCTAAGCACCGAGCAGATGAATGCCTGGGGCTGGCGCATCCCGTTCCTGATCGGGGCCGTGATGGGCCTCTACGCCCTGGTCATGCGCGCCCGGATGCACGAAAGCAGCCTATTTGAGAACGAGACCGCCGAGGAAAAGCGCGAGCCGATCTGGCCGCAGATCATCCGCCACCGCAAGCAGGCATTCCAGGTGATCGGCCTGACCGTCGGCCTCACCGTCATCTACTACATCTGGGGCGTCGTGGCGCCCAGCTACGCCACCACCGCGCTGAAGATCGACCGCGGCGAAGCCCTGTGGGCCGGGTTGGTCGGCAACCTGGTCTTTATCGCCGCGCTGCCGTTCTGGGGGAAGCTCGCGGATCGGATCGGGCGCAGGAAGGTGTTGTGGGCCGGCGCCGGCGGGGCAGCGGCGCTGCACTTCCCGATGACCTGGCTGCTCAAGGACTCAGCCTGGCAGCTGGCCGTCAGCATGTCCGTAATGCTGATCTTCATCGCGGCCAGCGCGGCGATCGTTCCGGCGGTGTTCGCCGAACTATTCCCGACCAGCATCCGCACGGTGGGCGTCGGCGTCCCCTACTCCATCCGCATAGCCGTGTTCGGCGGAACCGCACCGTACCTGCAGCAGTGGCTCAAGGACATCAACCTGGCCCAGGCCTTCAACCTTTACGCCGTCCTGCTGCTGGTCATCAGCATCCTGTTCATCTTCAGCATCCCGGAGACCTAGGGGAAGGACTTGCGCAGCTGATCTAAGTTGAGTCAGTCTTTCCGCACTCCCCCAGCCGGACGCCTTCGCGCGGCCACCCGCAGGGC
Source organism: Pseudarthrobacter sp. HLT1-7 (assembly GCF_059383435.1). Lineage (NCBI taxonomy): Bacteria > Bacillati > Actinomycetota > Actinomycetes > Micrococcales > Micrococcaceae > Pseudarthrobacter > Pseudarthrobacter sp. HLT1-7. The sequence goes on from NZ_JBWZCH010000022.1 coordinate 63,368, forward strand.
GACGCCGGCAACGGCGCTGTGCCGTCGGTGGCCGCTGTGCCGTCCGCCGCCGTCGTGCAGGCGGCAAAAATCATTCCCGTGGTGGCGAGGTACAGCGCCCGGCCGCCACCATCAGGGCTTCCTTCGATCGGGTACGGCTCCGGTGGAGGCGCGGATGGTGAGGTGAGTGGGAAGTTCGACCTGTGTCCGGATGGCAGCATTTGTGGGGCGCAAGCGGCTGAGGAGCATATCGGTGGCCACCCGCCCAGCCTGCTCGATGGGGGCGGTCAGGGTGGTCAACGGCGGGTTGCAGAAGTCTGCTCCGAAGATATCGTCGCAACCGATCACGCTGAGCTGGCCGGGTACATCCACTCCGCGCTCCCTAAGCCGGACCAGCATGCCAATTGCGACGAGGTCGTTGAAAGCTATGCAGGCCGTAGCGCCGCTGTTGATGGCCGCGTCCGCCGCCGCCGCGCCGGAGCGCTTGCTGGGGTGATAGGGCCCAAGCATGCGGACGGTGACGCCCAGGGCCTCGGCGGACTCCGCCAGCGCGGACCGCCGCCGTCCGTCCGACCAGGAGGTCGGCGGGCCAGCCAGGTAGGCAATATTCCGGTGCCCCAGCGAAAACAGGTGATCCACTGCCTGTTGGACACCGCGGGGAGTGTCGATCAGCACGGTGGGAACCCCGGGACTGGTCCTGTTTATGGTCACGATCGGGACGGTCGCCGCGACCCTGGCAAGCTGGTCATCGTTCAGCCGGCTGGCCGCCAGGATGAATCCGTCTGCCGAGGACCGCAACTGTTCCAGATAGTTGGCCTCGAGATCAGCGTCCTCCTCGGTGTCAACAAGCAGCTGGGTGAATCCGGAGGCACGCAACTGGCGCTGGGTGCCGCGGATGAGATCCACGAAAAACCCGTTGGTGATGTCCGGAACAAGCAGCGCGACGGCCCCGGTGCGGACGGAGCCCATCGCGCGGGCAACGGAGCTCGACACATAGCCCAGTTCCGCCGCCGCCGCTTCGACCCGTTCCCTCGTCAGCCAGTGCACCCGGCCGGGCTGGGACAGAGCCCGGGACACCGTTGACGTGGCGACACCGCTCAGAGCGGCCACGTCCTTAATGGTCGGGGTCTTTCTCAGTACGGATTCACTTGCCCCTGCAGTGGTGACCTCGTCCATTGAAGACTCCCTCGACAACGCTTGTCCGACTAATGTCCACCCATCATGGCATTGTCAACAATTCTTGGCAATTTTTGGCAACGCATTGCCGCTGTTGCAGTTCCTGTCATAGTGTTCCAGATAGCAACCTGCCTTCCCGGTCTTGGACGCCGGGGCCACTCAATGAGGAGCACACAAGGACATGAACAAAAAAAAGCTGCGGATTATCGGTCTGGCCGCCTCCCTTTCAGTTGGCGCACTGGGCCTCGCTGCCTGCGGGACCGAGAGCAGCGGCAGCGGTTCAGTGAACGGCGAAGGCAAGACCCTGAACGTTCTCATGCCCGCCAACGCCCGGTTTGCAGACGAATCCAAAGCGTGGCAGGCCCGGATCGCCGATACGTTCAAGAAATCCACAGGAGCGGACGTGAAGTTTGAGACGTTCGCATCGGCCAACGATGAGCTGACCAAAATCCAGACCTCAGTAGTTTCCGGTCAGGGCCCTGACGTGTACGCGATCGGCAGCACCTTCACGCCCACGGCATATTCCACCGACGCATTTGTTAAGTTCGACGCGCAGACATGGGACTCGGTCGGCGGACGGGACCGCTTCGTCCCGGCGACACTTGGAATCTCCGGGCCGGACCCCCAGAACGAGATCGGCGTCCCGTTCACGTCGCGGCCGTACGTGCTGGCCTACAACACGGAGATGTTCAAAAACGCCGGGCTGGATAAACCGGCGTCAACGTGGGACGGGCTCCTGGATCAGGCGAAAAAACTCACCAATGACTCCACCTACGGTTTTACGATCGGTTATGCGGACAACTTCAACCCGTGGAAGTTCGCGTGGACGATGGCCAATCAGGCCGGGAATCCCCTGGTGGAAGGAAACAAGGCCCGCATCGACGACCCGGCCGTACTCAAGGCCTTCGCGACCTACTTCGGCTGGCTTACCAAGGACAAGGTGGTCAATCCGGGATCGGCGGGCTGGAATGACAGCCAGGCAGCGGCCGAGTTCGCAGCAGGCAAAGCAGCCATGATGCCGATGACCACCGCATCCTCGAAGATTACCTTCGACGCCTCCCCGGTCAAGGGCAAGTATGCGTGGGCCGTGATGCCCACCGTGCCGCCGGGTCAGACATCCACACCCCAGGGCGGGACGCCGGTGAGTTCGATCATTTCCGGCGACAATCTGGTGATCGCGAAGTACTCAGAAAACCAGGATCTGGCCGCCGCCTACATCAAACTGGTCACCAGCGAGGACGAACAGATCAACTACAACAAGCAATTCGGGGACCTCCCGGCCAACGCGTCCGCCGCGAAGAAGGTCGAGGCTCAAGACCCGATGCTGGTCCCGGTTCTCGAATCGGCTTCGAAGTCCAAAAGCACCCCTTTCACCGGGGCGTGGGGTGACATGCAACTGGCTCTGACCAATATCGCTGTCCAGGCGCGGCCGGCGCTCGCCGCCGGCGACGTCAGCCAGTCGGCGCTGAAGGCAGCCCTTGCCCAGGCGCAGAAGGACTCACAGGCCTCACTGGATCGGGCATCGGCCAACAAATGAGTATTTCGACCGACAAGGACACTGAAGTGCGCCCACCGCCGGCCTCTAAGCGGCGGCGGCGCACCGTGAGCGAACTCAACCGGCCCCTGTGGCTGCTGACGCCCGGCGGATTTCTGATCGGCCTGATCATTCTGGTTCCTCTCCTGCTGGGCATCTACATCTCAATGCTTCAGTTGGACCAGTACACGATCCGTAAGTGGGTCAGTGCACCATTCGTGGGCTTGTCCAACTTCGTGGAAGCATTCACTTCCACCGACCTGATGCATGCCTTCGCCAACAGTGCCTCGACCTCGGTAATTGCCACGATCATCACGGTGCCTATCGGGGTGTTCGCCGCCCTGGCCACTCAGAACGCGTTCCGCGGCCGGTCGCTGGTCCGATCGGTGTTCCTGATCCCCTATATTTTGCCTTCCTTCGTGGTGGGCACCTTCTGGCGGACGATGCTCCAGCCGGACGGTATCGTCAACAAGGTGCTGACCGGAATCGGACTTCCGGCCGGAGAGTGGCTGAGCGGGCCCGCGAGCTACTGGGTCTTGATCCTGGTCCTGGTCTGGTCTGCCTGGCCGTTCATCTACCTCATGGCCCTGTCAGGGCTTCAGTCGGTGGATCAGGAAGTCCATGAAGCGTCAGCCATCGACGGCGCCCTGTGGTGGACCAAGCTGCGCTACGTCATCTTCCCCTATTTACGGGGGCCCGTGGCGCTCGCCTGCCTCATCGCGACGCTGCACCACATGAATGGCTTCTCGCTGGCATTCATCCTCTTCGGCGTTCCGGCGCCGTTTGACATCCAGATTCTTCCGACCTTGGTCTACAGCATGAGCTTCACCAGCCTCCGGTTCGGCATGGGTGCTGCGATGGCACTGCTGTCACTGGTCTTCATCGCCCTGCCGCTGTACTTCTACCTGCGGGCCGTCAAGCTCGACACCGGCACGGATTCAGGAGCCAAGAAATGAGCGATTCACGCACCGTTGTGGAACAGGACACCCTCCTGAGCCGCCCACCGTCCCCACCGTCCTCGGGGCAGAGACCCCGGGCCCGGTCCGGACGGCAAGCGGCAGCCGTCACCCGTCTGCTGCCCAAGCCCCTGCTCATCACAGTCATCGTCGCGATCTGCACCACAATTGCCGTCCCCCTGATGTATATCGTGTTCGCCTCGATGAACTCGGATGTGGAAGTCGCCAGGGGTGCCTTTTTCCCCACCGAGTTCACTCTGGGAAACTACACCAAGATCTGGAACACCCTGCCCCTCGGCCGGGGTCTGATGAACAGCATCCTGATCGCCGGCTCAGTCGCCGTGGTCTCCGCGCTGTTGGGCATCATCACCGCCTACGTGCTGGTGCGTTTCGAATTCCGCGGGCGCCTGACGATTCTGCGCGGCCTCATCGGATTGCAGAGCCTGCCGGGCACGTTGATGCTCCTGCCGGTCTTCGTGGTCTTCGCCTCGGCCGGAAACTATTTAGGCATTACAGTCATCGGCACCGGCTGGGGCCTGTTCCTGGCCTACCTGACGTTCGCGTTGCCGTTCTCGACCTGGGTCATGGTCACCTACCTGCGGGGATTGCCGAAAGAACTTGAGGAGGCTGCGCGGATCGACGGCGCCTCCTCGGTCGGGGTCCTTTTCCGAATCATTTTCCCGCTCAGCTGGCCCGGGCTGGTGGTCGCCGGTGTCTTCTCCTTCCTGCTCGGCTGGAACGACGTGCTCTTCGCCTCTGTCCTGACCCGACCCAACACCCAGACGGTGGCTGTGGTCCTGCAGGTCTTTGGGGCGACTTCCGAAGGCGGGGCACTGCCCCTGTACGGGCAGATGATGGCCGCCTCACTCGTCTGCGCCGCCCCGGTGGTCATTCTTTACCTAATTTTCCAGCGCTATCTAGTAGGCGGCCTGACCGCCGGAGGAGTCAAATAATCATGGTTTCGGACACTAACGCCGCGTGGCTGCTGTCTGGTTTTGGGGATGAGATCGACGACGATCCAGCCATCCAGATTGCAGTGCTGCAGGCGCTCGGCGCCAACCACATCGAGGTGCGCAGCGCCTGGGGCACCAACATCGTTGATCTTCCCGGAGAGCAGCTTGGCAGGCTGCAGGAGCTGCTCACTGAGAAGGATATGAAGGTTTCGGCGATCGCCTCGCCTGTCGGCAAGGTTGATGTCAGCCTTCCGGTCGAGCATGAGGTGGAGCGGCTGCGCCGTGCCGTCAACGCGGCGAAGGTCCTTGATGCGAAGTACATCCGCATCTTCTCCTTTTTCTACGGCGAGTCCGTGCCGGTAGACAGCATCCGCGACGACGTCATGGAGCGGATGCGCGCACTGGCCGATGTGGCGGAGGACGGTGGCGTGGTGCTGCTGCACGAGAACGAGAAGGACATCTTCGGGGACGTGCCCGACCGGGTGCTGGACATCATCGAAACGGTGAACTCCCCGGCACTGAAGGTGGCGTGGGACGCGGCCAACTTCGTCCAGGTGGGAGTCAAGCCCTTCGACGAGGCGTACGAGAAACTCAGGCCGCATCTGGAATATCTTCAGGTCAAGGACGCCCGTTTTGCCAACGGTCACGTTGTGCCCGCCGGGGAGGGAGACGGCGATGTCCTCCTCACAGTCCAGGCCCTCAAGGCAGACGGCTATACAGGCTTCGCCTCACTGGAGCCCCATCTTGCCGGAGCCCACGGCCTGGGTGGCTTCTCGGGTCCCACGGCCTTTGGGATTGCCGCCAGGGCATTCGCAAAAGTCACCGCGGAAGCAGGAGTCAAAACAGCATGAACCAAATTTTGAAGGTCGCCATCACCGGTTGCGGCGTAATCGGCCGCACCCACGCGGTGGCGCTGCATGAATTCCCGGAAACGCGGATTGTCGCCCTGGTGGATGCGGTCGCCGAGGCCGCCGAAAGCCTGGCGGACTACGTCGAAGAAAGCGGACAGCCCCGTCCCGCTCTCTTCACCACCCTCGGTGCGGCGCTGGCTTCAGTCGACATAGATCTTGTGGCACTTGCTACGCCCAGCGGCCTCCATATCGAGCAGGGCCTGGAGGTCCTCGCGGCCGGCAGACACGTGGTGATCGAAAAGCCGCTCGACGTCGACTTGAGCCGCGCCCAGGAGATCGAGGCCGCGGCCCAGGCCGCCGCGCGCAACGGCGTTGTGGCATCGGTCATCAGCCAGCACCGGTTCGACCAGTCAAGCCTAGCCGTGTCCGACGCCGTGACGTCGGGCCGGTTTGGCAGGGTCACCTCAGCCATTGCCTCCGTCGCCTGGTGGCGCGGCCAGGGCTATTACGATTCCGGTGACTGGCGCGGTACTTGGTCCATGGACGGTGGAGGGGCCCTGATGAACCAGGGCGTCCACACCGTTGACCTGCTGCTGTGGTTCATGGGCCGGCCGGTGGAGATCAATGCGCGCACCGCGCTCCTTGCCCACGGACAGATCGAGGTGGAGGACACGGCGGTGGCCACCATCACGTTTGAAAACGGCGGCCTCGCCGTCCTGCACGCCACCACCGCTGCCTACCCCGGACTAACCGTGCGCGTGCAATTGATGGGATCCGAAGGGTCAGCCGTCATCGACAACGACAGGCTGGAGTACTTCCACGCTGCAGACGCCAGCAGCGAAACGTCCACCATGGGCCTGCTCGGCGGCGGCAATCAGGCGGAACAGGTACTGTCCCAGTACCCGGCGGGGGATTACGAGGCCAAGGATCCCACCGTGTACCCAGCCGGCCATGTGCGCCAGTACCGGGACATCTTGGCAGCGATCGCCGAAGGACGGCCCCCGGGCGTCACGGTGAGCGACGCCGTCAACGCCCTTGCCGCAGTCCGCGCCGTCTACGTTTCGGCCACGCTGAATCAGCCGGTGATGTTCGAGGATGTCCTGGCGGGCAAATACAACGATCTCGAAGTCCGGACCGGTCACACAGCCAGAGACGGCGTCTGAGCTCATGAAGTTCTCGGTCTTCACTGCATCGACTCCCGACTGGACTCCCGAGGAGGTCGTCACCACACTGGCAGGTCAGGGGTGGGATGGCGTCGAGTGGCGGGTTACCGACCAGACCGAGGCAACACCTCCCGGTTTCTGGGCTGGCAACAAGTCCAACTTCCCGCTGACCGGGCTGGAGGAGAACGTGGAGCGGATCGGGCACATCACGCGCGGAGCCGGCCTGGAGTTCTCCGGAATCGGCGGGTATGCGCGGTGTGACAACCATGCCGACGTCGAGCGCATGCTAGCCGCAACGGCCGCCCTGGGTGCCCGCCAAGTGCGAGTCATGGTTCCGCCGCTAGGAACGGCAGAGTGGGGTGTGGCCGAGCCGAGCGGTACTCCCTATCAGGTCCTGTTCGACGGCGCTCGGCGGGACGTCGAGTGGGTAGCGGAACGGGCCGCGGCCCACGGGGTGAAGGCCCTGGTGGAACTGCACCATCGGACCATCACTGCCTCCGCATCGTCGGCCCGGCGCCTCCTGGAGGGCCTAGACCCGCAACACATCGGCGTCATCCATGATCTGGGCAACCTGGTGATTGAAGGTCAGGAGGACTACTTGTCGGCCTTTGAACTGCTCGGGGAGTACCTGGCCCACGTTCATGTGAAGAATGCCCTCTGGGTCCGGCAGGGAGAAAAGGACGCGTCCGGCGCCGCCGTATGGGCGCACCGGTGGGCCCCGCTGCAGTCCGGACAGGCCAGCGTCCTGGCGTACTTCAAGGCGCTGGCAACGTTCGGCTATGAGGGCTGGGTCGCCGTGGAGGACTTCTCAACAGAGCTGCCCCTGACAGAACGCACCGCCGGCAACCTGGAGTATCTGCAGCGCACGGCCGCCCTCGCCGCCATCACCACCGCCGCCGGAGCCGGCTGATCCACCCAATCCTTGCCAGCGGAGCACCGCCGTTGGACGATCTCGCGAAAGATTTCAGCCATGCCAGAGTCGACAGCAGCCCATCCGGACCGGCTTTTCCCTGCGGACCCGGGAACCCGTCAGATAGCCCGCTCCCTGTATTCCCGGGTGGAAGCCCTTCCCATCATTTCGCCGCACGGGCATGTGGATGCTGCCGTGATCGAACAAAACGTCCCGTTCCCTGATCCGTCGGCTTTGCTCGTGACCCCGGACCACTACGTCACCCGGGTCATCCACGCGGCCGGTGTACCCCTGGAACGGCTGGGAGTGGGCGGCCCATCGGTGGACCCGCGTCAGATTTGGCGCGAGTTCTGTGCCGCCTGGCCCCTTTTTGAAGGAACAGCGTCAGGCTACTGGATCCGTCAGGAGTTCGAGCACGTGTTTGGGGTCTGCGACGAACCGGCACCAGGGAACGCGGACCGCATCTTCGACGCCATCGCCGCCAAATTGGAAGAACCCGGGTTCCGGCCGCGCGAACTGTTCAAGGAATTCAACATCGAGGTCCTGGCCACCACGGATGATCCACTGGACAGCCTTGAAAGCCATGCCGCTCTCGCCGCTGATCCTGCCTTCGCAGGCCGGGTCCTCCCGACGTTCCGTCCCGATGCCTACCTGGACATCGCGCATCCCCAGTGGACGTCGAAGGTGGAGCGGCTCATCGCTTCGGCGGGATCCGGAGCCTCCGGCTACTCCGGGTATATCACCGCACTGGAGGGGCGGCGCCGCCACTTCGTCGACCACGGCGCGGTCTCCGCGGACCACGGCGTCCGGACGCCGGCCACGCTCAAACTGGATGACGCGGAGGCCGCACGCCTCTTCGAACGGGCCCGGGCAGGAACGGCCTCGGAAGAAGACCGCGAGGTGTTCGAAGCACACATGATGTACCAGATGGCCAGAATGTCCGTGGCGGACGGCCTGGTCATGACCATCCACCCCGGCTCGTTCCGTAACCACCACGCTCCCACGTTTGAGTCCTACGGCGCGGACACCGGACACGATATCCCGTTCGCTGTGAACTACACCAACGCTATCCGGCCGCTCCTGCAGGATTTTGGGGCTGCCAAGGACTTCCACCTTGTCCTTTTCACCCTCGATGAGACGGTTTTTTCGAGAGAACTGGCGCCGCTCGCCGGCTTCTACCCGGCGGTGTACATCGGGGCACCCTGGTGGTTCCTTGACGCGCCGGACGCGATGCTGCGGTTCCGTGCCGCTGTTACCGAAACGGCAGGATTCTCCCGCACCTCCGGATTCATCGACGATACGCGGGCTTTCTGCTCCATCCCGGCCCGCCATGACACGTCCCGCCGCATCGAGTCCGCGTTCTTGGCCAGGCTTGTGTCCGAGCACCGGATCAGCGAAGATCGCGCCGAGGAACTGATTGTCGACGTCGTTGATTCCGCGCCACGACGGGTGTTTAAGCTGTGACGGCCCGACAGCCCCCGGCCCTGGACCGCGGCCGGCAGGCCCTGCCCAAGGCCCCGGTGCGCATTGTGCACCTTGGCCTGGGCGCCTTCCACCGTTCCCACCAGGCGTGGTACACGCACCACGCCTCGGACGCCGCCGAGTGGGGTATTGCCGCTTTCACCGGCCGCCGCCCCGATGCAGCGACGACTCTTGCCGCCCAGGACGGCCTCTACACGCTGATCGAACGCTCCAGCGACGGTGATTCCTTCGAAGTGATCGGCAGCGTGGTCGAAGCCGTGGATGGGGCCGACGTCGGGCGCATGGCGGAACTGGTAGCTGCACCACAAACCTCGATAGTCACCCTGACCATCACCGAGGCGGCCTACCAGCTGGGCTCCGATGGCCACCTGGATCGGACGGCCGAGGACATCGTCGCGGACCTCGGGATTCTCGGCCGCCGGCCAGGGGAAGGGACGCTGACGACGCCGCTGGGCAGGCTGGTCTTCGCCCTCGCCGAACGCCGACGCGCCGGGTCAGGACCGATCGCCGTCGTCAGCTGCGACAACCTCGCGGAGAATGGATCCGTTGCCAGCCATGCCCTTCTGGGCATGGCTGAGGCCTGGGACCCGGGCGTCGCAGCGTGGATCCGCAGCAACGTCAGCTTTGTCAGCACCTCCGTGGACCGGATTACGCCGCGGACAACCCCGGCGGACATCGCCGGGGTGCTTGACTCGTGCGGCTACCGGGACAATTCACCCGTAGTGGCCGAACCGTTCCGCGACTGGGTGCTGTGCGGGGACTTTCCCGCGGGCCGGCCGCACTGGGAAGAAGCGGGCGCCGTCTTTGTTGCCGACATCAGGCCCTACGAGAACCGCAAACTGTGGCTGCTTAACGGTGCCCACTCACTGCTTGCCTATGCCGGTCAGGTCCGCGGGCACACCACGGTAGACGAGGCGCTGGCGGACGAAGTGTGCCTTCGCGCCGTCGAGTCCTACTGGGACGAAGCCTCCGCGCACCTGAACGGCGAAAAACTTCATGTCCCTGAGTACCGCCGGGCCCTTCTGGAAAGGTTCGGCAATTCCCGGATTGCCCACCATCTGGCGCAGATCGCCATGGACGGATCCACCAAGCTGCGGATGCGCGTCCTGCCCGTCATCCGGGCTGAACGGGCCGCCGGCAGGTCCGGCGAAGGTAGTACCCGGATCCTGGCGGCGTGGATCGCCTACCTGGGCTCAGCCACAGATGTCCAGGACCCCCTTGCAGCCGGCATCCGGACAGCCCAGGCGTTTAAGGGAAAGCGGCGCGCGGCCGCGCTGCTGGCATTGGTGAGCCCCGAGCTCGCCGACGATGCGGACACTGTGGCCCTGGTGCACCGTCTCCGCAACACCTTCGACTCCAGTTCGCTGCCCGCAACCCGCTGACCTCTGTCCCCACCCCCGGAAGGAACAACTGACCATATGAAAATCATTGCCGCGGAAGTCTTCGTGACCAGCCCGTCCCGTAACTTCGTGACCCTGCGGATCACCACGGAGGATGGTGTGACCGGGATCGGGGATGCGACGCTGAATGGGCGTGAGCTCGCGGTCGCGGCGTATTTGAAGGAGCATGTGGCGCAGCTGCTGGTCGGCAAGGACGCGCACCGGGTTGAGGACACCTGGCAGTTCCTGTACCGGTCCTCGTACTGGCGGCGGGGGCCGGTGACGATGGCCGCGATCGCAGCCGTGGACATGGCGTTGTGGGACATCAAGGGCAAAATGGCGGGGATGCCGGTGTACCAGCTGCTCGGCGGGGCGTCGCGGAACGGGTTGCGCGCCTACGGGCACGCCTCCGGTTCCGATATAGAGTCGCTGTTTGATTCGGTCCGGGAGCACCTGGAGCTGGGCTACAAGTCGGTGCGGATCCAGACTGCGGTGCCCGGGATCAAGGCCGTCTACGGGGTCGCGGCGCAGGCGCAGGCCTCCGGGGAGCGCTACGACTACGAACCGGCCGGCCGCGGCGCGTTCCCGGCAGAGGAGGACTGGGATACCCGGGCGTACCTGCGGCACCTGCCCACCGTGTTTGAGGCGGTCCGGAACGAGTTCGGCCCGGATCTGCCGCTGCTGCACGACGGGCACCACCGGATGACCCCGATCCAGGCCGCGAAGCTGGGCAAGGCGCTGGAACCGTACGATCTGTTCTGGCTGGAGGACTGCACGCCGGCGGAGAACCAGGAGGCGCTGCGCCTGGTCCGGGCGCACACCACCACCCCGCTGGCGATCGGGGAAGTCTTCAACACCGTGTTCGACTTCCAGAGCCTAATCAAGGAACAGCTGATCGACTACGTCCGGGCCGCGTCCACCCACTTCGGCGGGATCTCGCCGTTGAAGAAGGTGATGGACTACGCCGCGCAGTACCAGATCAAGTCTGGCTTCCACGGCCCCACGGACATCTCCCCGGTGGGGTTCGCCGCGCAGCTGCACGTGGGCCTGGCCATCCACAACTTCGGGATCCAGGAGTATATGCAGCACTCGGATGCGACCAACGAGGTCTTCGAACAATCCATGACCTTCACCGACGGGTACCTGCACCCGGGGGAGGCGCCCGGCATCGGCGTCGAATTCAACGCCGAAGCCGCCGCGGCCTACCCCTACCAGCAGGCTTACCTGCCCTACAACCGGCTCGTCGACGGAACGGTCCACGACTGGTGACGCACAATCACTCGGCAGCCGCCGGCACCCCCGGCACCCGCCTGCCCCGCGTCGTCGTGATGGGCGTCTCCGGCTGCGGCAAGACCACCATTGGGGACCTCGTGGCCCGCCGGCTGGGCGTCACGTTCGTCGACGGAGATTCCCTCCACCCCATGGAGAATGTGGCCCGGATGGCGGCTGGCACACCCCTGTCGGATGAGGATCGCTGGCCGTGGCTGGCCACGGTGGGTAACGAACTCGCCGACGCCGGCCAGGACGGACTTGTACTCGCCTGCTCGGCGCTGCGCCGCAGCTACCGAGACGCCATCCGCGCCAAAGCTCCGGACGCGGTCTTCCTGCACCTGGACGGCAGCAAGGAGGTCTTGGGCTCCCGGCTGGAAGGCCGCAGCGGCCACTTCATGCCTGCAGCGCTGCTCGACTCCCAGCTCGCCACACTGGAGCCGCTCGACGCCGACGAGGCCGGGATAGTGGTGGATATTGCCCGGCCCGTGGACCAAGTAGTCACCGCGGCCCTGGCCGGACTGCTCGGCGCTGCAAGAATCCACACCGCGCGCTGAAGGCCTGAAACCCGAGGAGCGCAGCACCCGAATCCTGACCATCAGCCGATGAAGCGGTTCCGCCCGGCGCGGTGGCCGGACACGGCGGCCAGCGAGCCGACGACGAGGAAGAGCACGCCCGCCGCGGCAAAGGACCCGGTGGACTGGTGCAGCTGGCCCACCAGCAGGGTGCCGGTGGAACCCAGCCCGTAGCCCACACCCTGCATCATCCCGGACAGGTGCGCGGCGGTGTGGCCGTCCCGGGTGCGGACCATGATCATGGTGAGCGCGACGGCGGTCAGGCTGCCCTGGCCCAGGCCCAGCACCCCGGTCCAGACCCAAATCAACTCCAGCGGCCCGAAGATACTCAGCGCGA